>NZ_CP032663.1:2733750-3067500 GCF_016647575.1 Proteus vulgaris | reverse complement strand
GTCGGTTATTGTCTTTTTTTCTTTATCTCTGAGTGATGTTTTCTCAGCTATATCTTTTGCTTTTTTCTCATATTCTAGAGCTAACACAGCTGTAGCTTGTCTTGAAAATTTAGCATTATAAGGTTCGACTGAAATGTCAGGGTGTTGCGGTGCATTTGTAAAAAATGGTTGATACGTTAAATTAATTTCTTCACTTTGTTTTGTACCATAGCGGCCAATTCTCCAGGCTGTGATTAAAATAAGCTGAATTTCCATAGCATATTCTAAAGTACTCATGACAAAACGTGGAGGTATAAAACATAAGGTTTCATTACTAGTAGCAGTAATATGATTAGATAAAGCAAACTGTTCAGGTAAAGTATAGTTTCGCCAAGAATTGAATTTATTAACTAAATCTTCTGATATTGCAAATTCTTTTAGAGTTGATTGAGATATTATCCGAAAAGAATATTCATTTTTAATTTCTGGTAATTGTATAAGAATATCTTCTCTAATCGCTAATGGTGCTCCTGCATCGATTGCCGCTGCATACATATCATGTAATGTGATTTGTGATAATAATTCTTTATGGTGATTCCTTGCTTTACCTTGGTCGCCTGGTGGATAACCTCCACCAATATCAGAGTGTACTCCTGGGTAAATGACTTCAACAGAATTCAAGGGATAATGGCCTTCAGGTGCCCGAATTGAGTCAACAGTAAAACATTGTCTCTGTTCATGGGCGGCAACAAGATGACAAACATTTTTGACAAGTGACGACTTTGGCAACTGCTGTGTACCACTTGCCCAACCATTATGTCCTGTAGCACCAGGTACTACATTAGCTAACCCCACTGCGGCAACAGTGTCAAATAAACCTAGAAATTCAACGGAAACAGGTAAACTATAAATGGTTCCCAAAGGACACGGTTTTTTCCATGCGTGAGGTAACTCTTCAAAATGATAATTTAAAAATTGATTAAGCCAGTAAACAAAAGTACGTGCTTCTGCTGCACCTCGAGAAAATCCATAAGCGTAAATTTTTAAAGCGACAATATGCGGTTTTACTTTAGATATTTTCCATTTTAAAGGTTTAAGAAAATCGTTTAATGGTTTGACGGGATTATAGGTTTTATTAAATTTACTGTATGCGGAACCAACGATTAATCCTAGGCTACCCATAGCGGCGGCTCCAGTGGCACCATAAAAAGTATCAGTAGAGTCTAGATCGGTATTTATCATTGATTCAAAATTTAAATCTGTACTCATTTCTTTAAGTAAGGCTCGTTTATCTGCTAAAGAGAGACCATCACCGGTTACTGCATGGTAAATAGCATCACAAACTTGAATTAATCCCCAACTTATTCGAGCTTCGCCACCGGTTGCAAAAATTAATCCATCAGAATAGTACTCATCAGTGCCGATATCTGGAAAAGGGGTACCAACACCAGGAATATAATAACTATAGAAACCCTTATTCTTAACTTCATTCTTTTCAGGAGAAGAGGCATGATAAAGCTTAGCAACATTAGAGGGATGAGGTGGAGTTGACGCCTCAGTATCATTATAATTATTATTATTTGTACCATCAAAAAATAAACTCACGTGTAATGTTTTACAACATAACGCTTTTTTTTGTTTTTTAGCGTTTTGATAATATTCTATTTCTTTATTTGTTAGTTTTTCATGATTATCACGAATTTGTTTCTGAGTAAGTTCTAAGCGCCCATCTTTAGGAAATAAGGGAGGAGCCCAACAAGGATCACCTTGTGATCTTATGGTTGAAATAGCTTTAGTGGCTTCTGCTTCTATAGTTTCAATAAAAATGGAGTTTACTTGCTTGGACATGTTTCTGGTTCCTCCATATCATCGGGTTCATTGACTGGATAGTCAGGGTGTCCCCATGATTTGCAAGACAAGGTGATCTTGACTTCTTGGCAGGGAAGAAAATGCACTTTGACATCACAGGGGTCGTCATATTCGGGAATTTCTACCATTTTGCTATAACGACGGTAATTGGCCTCATGTAACCTCATATATTCATCGTAGTAAGGATCGCTAAACTTGGGAATATCACCAGGGTAAGCATTGGGATCGACCTCCCATTCCACTTTGACCCATTGATTCGGCGTCCATTTGGCAGGCACGACAATACAACAGGTTCCCCCCCCCCCTTTGCCATAATAGCCATTGACCATAAACCAATTTACAGAGGTACCTTTGACATGGTTAAACCCGTGTAAATTCCCAGCAAGGTAGTCATCTTGTGGTTTTTTCTTGGGGAAAAACAGTGAGCTCACGGCAACAATGACAAGAATAACACCAATGACAATAACTTTTTTACGGGTTATTTTTTCGAGCATATTGCAGGCTCCTCCATCTTTGTTGGAACCGAAATAGGGTAATTAGGGTGTCCTGGGGAATAACAAGATAATGTGATCCGAACCTCTTGGCAGGGAAGAAAATGCACTTTAACATCGCAAGGATCGTCATACTCAGGAATTTCTACCATTTTGCTATAGCGACGATAATTTGCTTCATGTAGCTTCATATATTCATCGTAAGTAGGATCATTAAATTCAGGAATATCACCAGGGTAAGCATTGGGATCGACCTCCCATTCCACTTTGACCCATTGATTCGGCGTCCATTTGGCGGGCACGACAATACAACAGGTTCCGCCACCCCCTTTGCCATAATATCCATTGACCATGAACCAATTTACAGAAGTACCTTTGACATGATTAAACCCGTGTAAATTCCCAGCAAGGTAGTCATCTTGTGGTTTTTTCTTGGGAAACAACAGTGAGCTCACAGCAACAATGGTAAGAATAACACCAACGACAATAACTTTTTTACGGGTTATTTTTTCGAGCATATTGCAGGCTCCTCCATCTTTGTTGGAACCGAAATAGGGTAATTAGGGTGTCCTGGGGAATAACAAGATAATGTGATCCGAACCTCTTGGCAGGGAAGAAAATGCACTTTCACATCACAGGGGTCGTCATATTCGGGAATTTCTACCATTTTGCTATAATGACGGTAATTGGCTTTATGTAACCTCATATATTCTTTGTAGTAAGGATCATTAAATTTAGGAATATCACCAGGGTAAGCATCGGGATCGACCTCCCATTCCACTTTGACCCATTGATTCGGCGTCCATTTGGCGGGCACGACAATACAACAGGTTCCGCCACCCCCTTTGCCATAATAGCCATTGACCATAAACCAATTTACAGAAGTACCTTTGACATGATTAAACCCGTGTAAATTCCCAGCAAGGTAGTCATCTTGTGGTTTTTTCTTGGGGAAAAACAGTGAGCTCACCACAATAACGATGAATGTGAAAATAATTATAGTGAGCGTTTTACGAGTCATTTTGGCGATAGATCTTAGTTATTGTTAGTTTGGCAACTCATCACTAAAACTCAATGTAATACCTTCTTCTTCATTAAAACCTAAAATGACATATTGTGATTTTTCAGCATTGGCTTGGCGTAAAAGGAGTTGCTGGCTAAGAATAGGGAGAATTTGTTGATTAAGCAGGCTATCGATATTTCTCGCACCTGTATCTGGTAATAAACAGGCATCTACAATGGTGTCGTAGAGAGTTTCTTCGACAATACCTGTTAATCGATAGTGAGTGTAAAGTCGCTTGATCACATTTTTTAATTTCATCTCAACAATAATGCGTAGTGCCGTTGCATCAAGAGGACGGTAAATTAATGTTTGGAAACGAGCCAGTAGTGCGGGTTGAAAATGGTCACGTAAAATAGGGCGCAGTGTCTCTTGTAAATCGCTATCTGTACTTAATGGTGACTCTTCCAGTTGTTGCATTAAATAATCACTGCCTAAATTTGCAGTCATTAAAATAACGGTATTACGAAAATCAATTTCACGACCTTCACCATCACGCATAAAGCCTCTATCAAATACTTGATAGAAAAGATTTAGAACATCGCGATGTGCTTTTTCAACTTCATCTAATAACACAATGCTATAAGGGCGTTTTCTTACTGCTTCGGTTAATACACCACCTTGACCGTATCCAACATAACCTGGAGGTGAGCCTTTTAATTGGCTGACTGTATGTGCTTCTTGATATTCAGACATATTGATAGTGATTAGGGATTTTTGACCGCCAAACAGACATTCTGCCAGCGCAATGGCTGATTCTGTTTTACCTACACCACTTGGACCCACTAATAAAAATACGCCTTGAGGACCGTTTTCAGACACTAATCCTGTTCTAGATGCACGCAGACGTTGTGCTAATGCGAGTAAAGCACTGTCTTGTCCAACAACGTATTTTGATAAGTTACTCTCTAGCTCTAACAAGCCGATTTGTTCATCTTTAAGAAGGCTTGAAAGTGGAACGCCTGTCCAATCAGCAATAACCGTTGCCACTGTGCGAACGTCTACATCAGGGTTTAAAAGTGGTGCTTCTTGTTGTAATTGTGAGAGTTGTTGCTGTAACAGTGCAGATGTTGCGGTATTTTCGGGATCTTGTCTGCTTTCAATTAGCTGACAGATAATCTCTTTTTCTTGCTCAAAACGCTGTTCTAAGGCTTCAAGTTGAAGTGCTAATTGGGCATCTTGAGAAGATAAATCAGATAACTTGGTTTGATTGGTTAAATTACCAATAGTGATGTCATCAAGTATCGCTTTTTGTTCTAGTTCAAGTGCATAACGTTTGGCTTTAATACGGGTGAGTTCTTCAGGTAAGGTGTCTAAACTCATTCGAATACGCGCACTGGCAGTATCAAGTAAATCAACAGCTTTATCAGGAAGTTGGCGACCCGTTAAATAACGACGAGATAAGGTGACGGCTGCTTTTACTGCATCATCAGTGATGTGTACGCCGTGATATTTGGCATAACGGGATTTTAATCCTCGTAACATTAAAAAGGCTTTTTCATCATCAGGCTCGTCAACTTTAACGATTTGAAAACGACGTTCTAATGCAGCATCACGTTCAAAATATTGTTTGTATTCTGACCAAGTGGTTGCCGCGATAGTCCGTAATTCACCGCGAGCCAATGCGGGTTTTAATAAGTTAGCGGCATCGGCACCACCGGCTTGATTACCTGCACCAATAATTGTATGCGCTTCATCGATAAAAAGTAGAATTGGTGAGGGTGATTGTTGAACGGCATCGATAACGTTTTTTAAACGCTGTTCAAACTCACCTTTTACTCCCGCCCCCGCTTGTAATAGACCTAAATCTAGAGTGCGTAATGAGGTAGTTTGTAAACTGATAGGAACATTTTTTTCAGCAATACGTAATGCTAATCCTTCAACAAGTGCGGTTTTACCTACACCGGGCTCTCCAACAAGAATAGGGTTGTTTTTACGGCGACGAGAGAGAATATCGACCATTTGACGAATTTCATCATCTCGACCAAATACAGGATCAATTTCACCCAGTCGCGCTTTTTCTGTCACATCAAGAGTGAATTTATTTAATACCGCCTGTAATGCATCACTAAGAGTATGACCAATTACGGCGTTATCTGTCGTTGAAGATGGAGTATTGGTTTCATTATTTTCAGCAAGGGGGGCTTCAGGTAAATGATTATGTGAAGCTAATTGTTGAATTTCTGGCCTTTCATCAGATTGAGCATCAAGTAGAGGTCTTAATCGTTGTAGTTGTGTCTCACCTAATGTCATTAAAGGCCAAAGTGCATCAAGTGGAACTAATGCTGGTTGTTTAGTCATCGTATGCAATAAGTGCACACTGCGGATTTGTTCGATATCTTCATCAAGAGAAGCAATGACCCATGCATTTTTAATTAATTCTAATAAGGTTTTGGATAATTGAGGTCGGCTACGTACAGAGCGGGGCAATTTATCAATCGCATCAAGTAAGCTTTGCCAAAGTGCAGATAAATCCCATTCGTAGCGACGTGCTAATACAGTGATATCACTTTCACCAAGTTCTAGAATTTTTAATAGCCAGTGTTCAATAGTTACTTCTGCGTGGGCACGGGTTTGGCATAATGAGGCAGCCGCTTCTAGCGCTTTTGCACAATAAGGATTTAACCGACGCAATAGCATGACAGATTGATTTTCCATGTTCTCTCCCAGTAATGAAGTCCCTATTGAGGGAATTTAGGTACGCTACCGCCCTTAGCCGTAGACCGAGGCTCATAAGGCATACTCGTCATATTTCAAGTTGTAGCGTTGTTGACTATGCTCACTCGCACTAGTCACATACTTCTGATACTCGTCATATTTCAAGTTGTAGCGTTGTTGACTGCACTCACTCGTGCTAGTCACATACTTTTGTATGCTCCTAGCAACTCATTCATTTGTCGCCTAGCTACACCTCGAACTATTTAGAGTATTTATTTGTTAAATTTTGAGTTATAACGCTTTACAATAATTGGTAGTTAAAACAGGCGGTTAACCGCCTGTTTGTTTCGATTTTACGCAGTAGCGCGTTCATTCCATGAATCTGAATGAATGATATTTCCGTCTTTGTAAGTCCAAGTGATTTTTTCGTAACGCAATTCAACTTCTTCGAGGTGATTGTGTTTTTCTTTAGTCGGATCTTTGATGTTGTGCATCTTAGGAGCCACTTTGACTACCTTGACGTTTTCAAGCGTAGTATTGAAATATTCAACTTCTTGACCTGCATCATCGATGCGATACCACTTAAACTCTGCTTTTTTCAACGTTTGCCCAGTTGTAACCGCCTTGTATAAATACGGGCTGGATGCATCAATTTCTTTTACGAAGATAAATGGAGTATGGATACGTGTACCGGTTAATTTGCCAGTATTGTTATCTGTTGGAATGTACAAGTTGTGATCTTGAGCGACGACTTCGATACTGCCTTCACGATCTTGAACATTAACAGAACCTTTGATGTCCGCATTACCGTCATCTTTCAACCAGAGGTATACAGGAATAGCCATAATTACATCTCCTTTCTAAGGTTTAGTTGCCACCATCCTTCAGTGGCGTAAGGTCATCAGCTAATACCTGACAAGCATCAGCTTGAGGTATCAGGCGAATTTC
Source organism: Proteus vulgaris (assembly GCF_016647575.1). Taxonomy (GTDB): domain Bacteria; phylum Pseudomonadota; class Gammaproteobacteria; order Enterobacterales; family Enterobacteriaceae; genus Proteus; species Proteus mirabilis_B. Next base: position 3,060,495 of record NZ_CP032663.1, on the reverse strand, counting down.
AACTCGACGATTACGAGCCCGACCATCGAGTGTTGAGTTGTCTGCAACAGGCTGATGCTGACCATATCCTTGCACTGCAAAGCAAGATGGTGCGATATCGCTGGTTTTGATCATCCAATCACGCACGGCTTCAGCTCGTTTAAGAGAAAGTTTTTGGTTTAAATCAGGATTACCGGTGTTGTCGGTGTACCCTGAAATGACAATTAACCAGCCTGGTTTGGCTTTTATATTGATAAGCGCATCAACAAGTACTTTGGTGGCCTCATTTTTTAATTCGTATTGACCCGATGCGAAGAGGGCAAGGCTATCTAACGTCACCATTTCAGGAACTTCTTGCACGATGATAGGAGCTGGTGGCAGTGGTGGAGCCCATGAACTAAGCAAGGCGTGCAAATAAGGTAAGATGTTATTGCCTTGATATAACGCTAAAGAGTAGCGAGCAGGAATACCTTCTCGTTGCCAATGAGAGAGAAACGTTGCATCTGAAAGTAACTGTTGATAAGCCACTTTTTTAGGTTCTAAATTTTCATCAGTAATGCTTTTAAAGTGGTTGATATCATGACTGTTATCGTAAATTAATTGCTTGTTATGATGGTAGCTACCAGAGAGAGCACCAATAAGAAATAACCCACAAATTACGCCAACAACACCAAAGGTCGTTTCTATTTTTAGTAAATTGACATCGTGAGAAAGTTTATTAATCACAATGTCTGGTAGTGGTAATTCGTCGCTGTTATTTGATGCTTTGGTAATAGTCGGAGATAACGTGGTTTTATGGTGAATAAATTGAGCCCAGCTGTTATCTGAAATGGTAGGTACGGTCGTAAATTGCATTGCCCAAGCAACAGGGATCAGGCTTGGAGCACCAGATTGAGCAACAGTAAGCAAAGGAATAAATTCACTTTTTAACCAAGCAAGTAATTGATCAAGCCAAAGTGCCATGGTGAGCTGGTTTTCGGTTTGTTCAGTATTTTGTGATAACCATGTTGAAACAGGTTGGGTCGCTAGATTGTCAGAGATAACCAGTAATTCTGGTTGGTCACTTAAATAGGTTATCCATGGTGTAGTGTCATCAAAATGTGAATTGAGGTAATTAACTGGGGAGTTAAGATAAAGCGTCACCCAAAAAGGTAATGTTTTACCTGCTTTTTTATTGCTTTCATGAATAGCGCGACGCCAATTAAGTGTTTCTTGAGTCACTTCTTCTTGTTGTAATTGTTGTTCAGGTAATAAGGCGTATAACAGTGACAATTGGCGTAATTGTAAGGGAGCAATATCAACAATATGTTGAGTGATGTTGATCAAATCGATAGGAGAAGAGGCACAAATATACCAACCTTTAGCTGTCTCTCGATAGGTTTGATTTTCATGAAAAAGAGCTTGTGATTGACCACAAACAATAATAACTGCACCTTGATAGTTATCAGGAGGAAGCTGGCTTGTAAGTGCATCTTTAAGGTAAGGAGCACTTTTTTGTTGGCGGAAAAACCAAACACATAAAGTCAGTGTGACGATACAAATAAAGGCCGTCAGAAAAAAGGAGATCTCTTTACCAAAAGACCAAAATCCCCAAAGCAACCACAATAATAAGCTTGCTGAAAACAATGTAATACACTGTTTTATCCTATTTTTTTGCATCACTTTCCTTGAGTTACCCATTGTTGAAGTAAATTTTCTAATGACACAGAAAAGCCCCACCACAGCATTGCAATCACCACAATTCCCCCAAACCAACCAAGCCAATAAATATGGCGACGATTCATTCGATGTTTGGGTTTCATCACTAAAGGTAAATCACTTGATAGTGCATAGGCGGGAAGTTGAGTATTAAGTAACTCAATAATTTGTTCTCGTTCGGGTGCATCGGTTTGGCGATATTTACCAACAAAACCCAGAGTGATCACACGGTGAAAACAGATAAGTACATCATTGTTGGGTGCGGGTTCATTTAATAGATCACGTAACCTATCCCACAGTTTGTCGCCAGCTTCTAACGTATTGAAATACTTAGCTTGTAATGGAGATTGTATCCACTGTAAATAACCATCATCGCGCTCAGTTCGGTTCATCACGCTTTCATCAATTAAAGCGCATTGTGCATAAAGCATGTTTTCAATGGCTGATTGGGAATAGCCTTTTTCTACGAGCTGTTGGCGTGTTTTATCAATATGTTCACAGACGCGCCGATAGAACGCTTTACCATCAGTAATTTCGGCACCTTGGCGTAGCTGACATACCATTAACCAAGTATCAGCAAAAAGCATATCAATCATGTTATTTTTAGCTGTTCTTGTATTCGTTATCATGAGCGAAGCACCGCAAAAAGTTCGAGTTGAATTTCACCTAATGTTCCCGGTACATAAAAGGCACAGTGACCTGATCCCAACATGGCTTGACCTGCTGGGTTATTAAGCTCAAGGGCAAAATAGTGATTTTCTAAACGCAGAGGGATAGCCGCAGGAACATGTGTTAACGGTTGTAATGGAATACCGTTAAGTGCCACGTTAACCACACTGGCAACATCGTCATTACTACCTGCTTTGCAAAGCAATGGAAATTGAGTGATCAATAAATGAGCTGGCAACGCAGAACGCACGGAAAGATAGAAATCGGCGTCTTCGCGTAGGCGAGGATCATGCAGTTCACCACGCCAGAAAGGTCCTTCTTTATCAAGCGCAATACTAATCACACGTGAAGGTAAACTCGCTTCTAATAGGGTATTAAGTAAGCTAAATAAAGGTGGGAAAACCTGTTCAGGGGATGAGTGTTGATAAAGAGGAATATCACCATTTTCATGATCGAGTGAAAATGTCAGTAGTGCACCCGCTAAACGTACTAATTCACGATAAAGAAGTTCAGGGTGGCGCCCCATTGATGATAGTAATTCGCTTAATACTGGTTCAGCGCTATTAATCGCATTTAGTAGCCAAAAAAGCGAGACATCAGCAACCGCAAAATCTGCCATTTGCTCATTATTTTCGCGACGCATAGTCATTAGGCGACGGCGCTTTGCGACTAAGCGGTGCATGAATTCTGAAAACAATATGGTTAATTCAGGGCTTGCACTACAACTTAATAATGGGGGAATAAAATGCTTATCTATTTCCCATGCACCTTGTGCATTACGAATTAATCGAGCAACAGGGCAAGTCATATATGCGCTATTTTCTTCATGGGCATAACGCAAAGTAATACTATGTCGTAATACAGCGATGTCAGTTTGTTCTTGCCCAATTAAATCTTGGACTTTCATCCACTCTTGATAGAACTGTTGTGGTCTATCAGAGCGTCCCTCTTGCATAAGATTACCACCATTGGCTTGCAATAAAGGTAAGGCAAGAACGATATCAAGTGTTTGATGTTGAGAGTAATGGCTGAGTTCATTGACTGGCGGTAAATTGTCAGCCAGCGTTGTATCAATTAGGGTGCCATCGGGAAAACGAACGATGAGTTTTTGTGCGCTAAGGCGAGAAATCGTTAAGGCACTTTCATCAAATTCAGCACAAATAACGCCCCATGCTGATGCAATCGTCATATTGGCGATGGTGCTAATGAGATAGCTATCCCATCTTGCTTGTTGTTGAAATTGCTGAGGAGCCAAAAAGGCCCCATCACTCCAGAGGGGGCGGTATATTTTCATCCGTGCTTCACCTTATGCTTTCGCTTTTGGCATTTGAGATACTAACGAGAGATCCACATCCATTCCTTCCACTTGGAAGTGCGGAACGGCGTACAGTTTCACTCTGAAAAAGCCTGGATTATCTTCAATATCTTCTACAACCACTTTGGCGTCGCGAAGTGGGTGAGAGGCTTGTAAGTCATCACTTGGATCAGTCATTTCAGTAACTAAACTACGAACCCAATTATTTAATTCGAGCTCTAATAAGCGACGATCTTTTGTGGTACCGATATTTTCACGCTGAATTAATTTCAGATAATGAGCAATTCGTGAAAGGAGGAAAATATAAGGTAAGCGTGCATTGATACGGCTATTAGCTGTTGCATCAGCCGTTTCATAAATAGCGGGTTTTTGTGCTGAATTTGCAGAGAAGAAACAAGAGTAATCACGGTTTTTATAGTAAGACAACGGAATAAAACCGAGGTTGGCAAATTCAAACTCTCGTGTTTCAGGGATCATGACTTCGGATGGAATTTTGACCTGACTTCCTGTTCCTAAATCATAAAGATGAATAGGTAAATCTTTTACCGCACCGCCAGCCTGAGGACCACGGATTTGTACACACCAACCATTATTAATAAAGCTTTTAACCATATTGGCAGCAAAAGCAAAGGTCGCATTTGTCCACAAATATTTCTCATGGTCTGGGCCTTTTACTTCTTCAATATAGTTAAAACTGCGTACAGGAACAGTTTCTGGGCCATAAGGAAGACGACCTAAAACACGAGGCATTGTTAAACCAATGTAGCGGGCATCGTCAGAATCGCGGAAAGATTTCCATTTGATATATTCAGCACGGTCAAAGTAGTTGCTGATGTCTTTAATGGCAGCGACTTCTTCCATAGAGTCTTTACCAAAAAATGCAGGGCCAACTGAGCCAACAAATGGCATATGAGCAGATGCTGATATTTTTGCAATATTGCGTAACAGAGCAATATCTTGAGGACTACGATCAAACTCATAATTAGAGATGATTGCTGCAATAGGCTCACCACCAGGAGTGTCGTACTCTTCAATATAAGTGTGGTGATAAAGACCACTTTGAATCGTTTCTGGACAATCTTCGAAATCTTGTCGTAAATCGTTTTTGGCAACATCCAGAAGTTCAATTTTTACATTTTGACGAAAATCAGTGCGATCAACTAAGAATTTTAATCCACGCCATGCTGATTCAATTTTTTGAAATTCTTCGTGATGCATGACTTCATCAAGTTGTTCACTAATTTGTCTGTCTAAATCAGCGATGTGATGATCGAGTAGATTTCTATCTAAGCGTTCAATTTTTTGACCTGAAGATTTTAATCGGTCGAGAAAAACTTGAACGGCAACAGTAACGCGCTCATTTGCTGTTGTATCTGCCAGAGCACTATTGTCTTGGAAGATATTAATATCACTCACCTGAGAAACGGGTGTGAGGTTGATTTTCTCAAAGAGAGAGGCGTAAACACCGCTATTGGCGGGCTCATCAAGTACAGTTGTTGTACTTTTTGAAATACTTTCGCTATTAACTGACATAAGCATAATCCTGTAATGATAAAACCCAATTAGTCTTTTTTCGGTGCGAGTTGAGATAACTCTTCGCGTAATTCATCACTTAATGCAGGATCTTTAAGGATATTTTCGAGTTCACGACGAAAAGTGATGTTATCAAGGAGGTTAGATTTCAAATCACGTAAGAGATTACGCATTGCCAGCATGGCGCGCAGTTGGGGTATTTGGCGAGCAACTTGTTCTGGTTCAAAGTCTGTCATCTCTTTAAATGACAGATTGATGCTTTCCTCACTACCATCGTTAGCTAATGTGTTTTTTACAGTAAGGTTGACGGAAGGGGAAAATTCAGTAAGAACGCTGTTGAAGTTATTTTTATTAATATTGACCTTTTCTCTTTCTGAAAGAACGCGTTTATCCTTTCCGTTGCTGTAGTCACCAATGGCCAATAGTTTTAAAGGCAACTCAACTTTTTTCTGTGCTCCACCTGTATGTAAGTCGAGTTTTATATTTACCCGCGCTTTAGGAACTTCATTTTGAAAACTATCTGACATAATAAAATCCTTGTATTAAACGAATAAAGGATCTCTTGAGAGTGGGAATATTAAGTAATTTCACTACCAAGAAATTTATCTTAAGGCATACCTCCTTATATTAAACAAAATTAAATAAATCAATTTATCTTAACGTTTTTAAGAGATATCTCTAAAATCAAAATGAAATGGAAAGAAAGGATATTAAGGATTGCTGGAGATATATTCCAAATAAACATCATAATTTGATGTTTATTTTATATATTATTCAAATATTCGATAGTGTGTTTCTATATTGAGCCGTTTTAATTGATTTGATTGGTATATATACATAGTAGATAGGTTTATTGATAACATTAAGTATAATAAAGTGGTGTTACTTTATTTGTGTGTGGATAATAAAAAAAGGAAATAAAGAAATAGAAATGAAGAGAGTGAATTAAAATAAGTGTAATATTTTACACTTATTATTTTATGGTAATTAATACTTATTTTATTAAGTATTAATAGTCAGAATAAAAAGTTTTTACTTGTACTATTATTAAAATATATTGATCTCGAATTGTTACTGTTTTATCTGATTTTTATAATAAATAACTATTTTTATAAACATAAATTAAAATTATTTATTTAATTTTTTATTTCTGATTTATAAAATTAAAAATAATTTATCAATCTACTTATGACAGTATTTTTTACCGTTAAGTTAAACAAAATAAGTGTTAATAATCTTTTTTTGATGAACTAATATAAAGTTTTTTTTATGTATACATAGAGAGAAAGAAGCGGAGAATAATTAATCATTAGATTAGCCTTTTTAGTGTGATAGGGAATGGCTTTAATAGTTATAAAAAAGGGGAGTTAATCCCCTTTATATCGTTAATACTAATTAATTTAGCTATTTTAGATAACCTAACGGCCAGTGTTTGAAATAAATATGATTCGCTTGCCAGTCTACTTTTTCTGTATTGTCGCTTAATAAATGGCGAGCCACCGTAAAGGCAAATTCAAAACTCACACCTAATCCTTTTGCACTGATAAATTTACCATCAACAACAACATCTTGATCAAGATAATGACCATCGTCATATTTATCTGCCAATTTATCGCCTGTGCTGTAATTACGACCTTCAAGAAGATGGTGGGCCGCTAATACTTTTGCTCCAGAAGAGCATAGCGCACAAATATATTTATCTTCGGCAATATGGCGTTTGATAAATTGAATAACTTGCTCGTTAGCGCATAAACGATCTGTACCTTTAGGGCCTCCCGGCATCATTATTGCGTCATAACTGTGAGTCAGTTTTTCAGTTAATAGAAAATCAGCACTGATTTTAGTTTCAAAATACGTATTTAATACCAAAGTATCCATGCAAGAAAGTACATCGACATGAATATCAAGACGGCGCATGATATCAATAAAAACAACAGCTTCACCTTCTTCAAATCCATCAGCTAATAAAACGGCAACCTGTTTCATTTTATTTATCCCTTATGTGTTTTTAGTAATGAGTGGATACTTTGAATATGATTAACAATGGTTTCTTTATCTTGTTTATCAATCGTATCAGCTGTGGCAATCCAACTTCCTCCGCAAGCAACAACTTGTGGAATAGCAAGGTAATCACTCACGTTATTTAAACTAATTCCACCCGTTGGCATAAATTGGGCTTGAGCATAAGGTGCAGCTAATGCTTTGAGCATTTTTACACCACCAGAGGCTTCTGCGGGGAAAAATTTAAGTAAGGTTAAACCTTTTTCAAGAGCAACTTCGATTTGGCTTGGATTGTTAATTCCCGGCACAATATCAATGCCGTTATGCAGACAATAATCGACCGTACTTGGGTTATAACCCGGAGAGATAACGAAGCTTGCTCCAGCTTCTTTTGCTATATCAGCTTGCTGTGCGGTTAATACCGTTCCTGCACACAAAATGAGTTCAGGAAAATGTTCATGCATTAGCTTAATCGCTTTAACTGCCGCAGGAGTACGAAAGGTAATTTCGGCAACAGGTAGTTGATTTTGGGTTAAGATTTCACCCAGCCAGATTGCATCTTCAGCGCGATTAATTTGGATCACGGGGATCACTTTCAGTGATGAAAGAGTATCAACAATTGACTGTGTCATGGTTATCCTTGATTAGAGTGTAGAATGAATCAGTAATTTCATGAGGAATGATGGCGCCATGGTGTTGGATGACGAACCCTGCTAAGGTGTTTCCCCATAAACAGCACGTTGCTAAGCTGTGATTTTGTAGCCAAGCAGCAATAAACGCGGCATTAAAAGAGTCACCAGCGGCGGTGGTATCAATAACAGAGTTAATGGGTTTTGGTGAAATGTAGCCATTGGTTTCACCTTCAGACCAAAATGCACCTTTAGCTCCCAATTTGACAATGACACTCTGATTACCCCATTGATGAAGGCGTTGTGCTATTTCTTGTTCAGTCAAAATAGGTTTTTGCCAAAGCATTTGTTCATCATCACCCGTGACTAAAGCGATATCACTAAGTCTATACAGCTTCTCAAACCACTCTTGTGCATGAGGTATTGAATCCCATAAGCGAGATCGATAGTTTGAATCCACAATTAAGGTGATCCCACGCTGTTTAAGGCGAGTTAATTGCGTGAGTAAAGCTTCTTTCCCTTCTGACGTTAAAATAGCAAGAGAAATTCCGCTGAGATAAATCACACTATTATCAGAAAGTGCATTGAGATGTGCTGCAAAACGGCTATCAGTCGCAATATAACGTGCCGCTGCATCATTACGCCAATAGTGGAAACTACGCTCACCAAAAGCATCAATTTCAATGGCATATAAGCCAGGAAGTTTTTCGGGAAAAGTAATAACAGATTGGCAGTTAATTCCTTCTTCTTCCCATGCTTTTTGCATTAAGGCACTGTAAGTATCAGTGCCTAAACCAGTAATATAGCGAGGATGTAATGAAGGGATTAGTCGTGATAAATATAGTGCTGTATTTAACGTATCACCGCCAAAACGTTGTTGTTGCGGTAAAAAAGGTTGACCACTAAGCTCTATCATACATTCGCCAATAATGGCGACAGTTTTGTTTGTCTTCACAGTTTCCCATCACTTTTACAGACACGAATTTTATCTGCAACCACAGCTTTCATTGCAGTTTTGCCCGGCACAAGGTAATGACGAGGATCACTTGCATCAGGGTTATCTAAGAAGTACTGCTTGATTGCGTTAGAGAAAGCTATTTTTAGTTCAGTTGCGACGTTAACTTTGCAAATACCTAAATCGATACAACGTCGCACATCTGCATCAGGAATACCGGATGCACCATGAAGTACTAAAGGGATGTCTGTTTTTTGACGAATAATTTCTAAGCGATCAAAGTCGAGATGAGGTTCATGTTTGTACATGCCATGTGCTGTACCAATTGCAACAGCTAATGAGTCAATTCCTGTTGCTTTGATAAATTGTACCGCTGAATCAGGATCGGTGAATAGGGCATCTTTTGTATCAACGATAAGATCATCTTCCTGTCCTCCAAGACGACCTAATTCAGCTTCCACAGTGCAATCCCAATGATGGCAGAAATTGACCACTTCTTTGACGATGCGAATATTTTCTTCGAAATGAAAATGAGAGGCATCGATCATCGCGGATCGTACACCTGAAATGACTTTATGACAGATATCAGGAATATCTTCATGGTGATCTAAATGTAGAGCAACAGGGATACGATATTGTTCTGCAGCCTGCTGACAAATAGAGATCAAATAATCACTACCTGCATAAGCAAACGTGCTTGGTGTACCAGCTAAGATAACAGGTGATGCCATCTCAGCTGCCGTTTCCATCACAACTTGAATGGTTTCCAAGTTATGAATATTAAAAGCAGGCACAGCATAATTTTCACGCTGTGCTTTATTGAGCATATTACGAGTAGAAACCAGATACATGTTTGCCTCTCACCTTTCGTTTAATTACGAATAATAATAAACGAAAGAAATAGAAAGGTAAAAGATCTAAATCACATTTTTATTGCCTTCGCACTGAAAGCAAATGAAAGGCAACTAGAAAAAATGTGCCATTTTAGAGCTATAACTGGTGATCCCTTTGCGTAATAAGTTGTTTTTCGGTCGTCTTGACTGTCCTATCACGGTTTCAGCGACTTTTTGTGCTAAGGTCTGTTTTTCTAAACGGCGAGTTAACGGTGTTTGTTTTTCCGTATAATCTTCACAAAAAATGACACTCACTTCTTGTGTTGCTTTCACTCCAGTTACTAAAGCTTGAATAGATGGAATTTCGAAACGAAAGTTATCTTTTTCGATAGGCAAAGGTAGTGAAGGCGTTTGCCATAAATTGATACGGTCAGCGCAATAAAGCGCGATAATTACGGCGCGTAATGACCAAAAACTACTGGCAGGACCACTGTAGTTATCAACTAAACGAGGATCATGAGTAAATAAACCTTGAGTTGGAGCACCATTTTTTAATGCACCTTGAGATATAAAATAACGCAAGCTGCTTTCAAAGGCGCGTTTTGCCTCACCTACTTTTACTGAAGGGCAGTGTAAATCGACACCAGCTAATAATGGAGCAGAAACCGCAAGGCGATAGCAGGCGCTACGACCAAAGAAAGGAATACCTTTTGGCGTCATAAAATAAAGGTAGTGTTGATTAAAGGTATTAAGTGATTGAGTAATAAATGTCGTATCAAATTGAGGATCAATCTGTGCTAGCCAATACAACGAATAGTAAAACCCCCACGCATTGTAGTAATCATAATTACCTTTTGCACCATCACGAAACCATCCATCACCAACATAAAACTCTTTTAATCGTTCATAGCGCCAATGGGCAATCGTGTCTTTTCCTGTGAGTGCTTTAATCACAAATTGGACGGTAAGAGGGAAGAAATGCCAGTTATTATCGACAATCTTGCAGTGATTAACTTGTTCGAACCAAGCAATAATTTGTTGTTGTGTTGCGGGCGTTAATGTATTCCACACCCATTCTCGGCTTATCCAAAGAGTAAGCGCTAAATCAGATGCTTCACAAATTCTCTGATCGTAATCTTCGAGTTTTCCCCAATATCCTTTATGAAGTGGATCAGTACCATGGATAAAGCTTTGTTTGATCATTAAAGGTAAGTTGAAAGGTTGCTGATTTAATCCCATCAGCGTACTTTTTTTGCTACTAACAGTCCATGCAGCAAGTAGAGGAAGTACTCTGCTAACACCTTCAAGAGCATCAGTTCTTGCTGTTTGTTGCCCCGGGCTTCCGGGATAATAAGCATGAGAGTAACCCCAGACTTGGTAATGATGAAAAGCCTGTGTGACATATTGTGTCAGCATTTCGCATAAAGAAAAAAGTGACTGGTTTTCATCATTAAAAAAGTCAGTAATCGTTTTATCATAGCGACGATAAGCAGATTTTCTGACCAATCGTCGAATGATATTCTCCTTAAATAAGCGTTGGTAGATTGCTACATTTGGGTGCTCATAAGGGAGTTTAGGACGTGCTGAAGATGCAATTTCAATAGCCATTTTCGTATCTCAGAAAAAAGACGCATCCTTGCGAAACAAAACGGAAGTTGAATATTAAGGTTTTGCGGAATCCACCAGTATTTGATAGTGATCTTGTCTCCAAAGAACAGGCTTTGGCTTATCCTTGATCCACTGGTAATAGGCATTTTTTAGCTCTGTCACTTTTTGTGGATTTTGTTTGGCAAGATCGATTGATTCAGCCGGATCACTTTTATCGTTAAAAAGTTGAGGCTGATTTTTTCCATCATCATAAAAATAGAGTGCCCATTCGCCGTCACGTACAGCCCAAGCACCTTTAGAGAGTTTTTCTAAATTAGGATTTGTAGGTGGTGTTTTACGTTGATAGGTTATCCATTGATGATATCCGTGCCAAAACTCTTGGTTTTCTTCGCTGTAATGTTTAGTACCGGGGCCGGCCCAATAAAGATAATTGTGAGGGGATTTTGTTGTTTCACCTTTAAGTAAAGGCATGATGTTTTTCCCTTCAACATTTAGATTGTCGGGAATAGCAATACCTGCTGTTTGTAATGCCGTCGGTAAAATATCAAGTGCAGAGATCATCTCATCACTTTTCATTCCGGCTGGAATAGTACCGGGCTGATAGGCAATAAAAGGCACTCTAACGCCACCATTAAACATTTGCCCCTTAAAGCCTCTATCCATTGCATTCATTGGCATTGGCGATTCATTAACTGCGCCATTATCTGATAAGAAAAAGATCAGCGTGTTTTCCAACTCACCGTTTTCTTTTAACTTTGCAATAATTTGACCAATCCCTTCATCGGCTGCATTTAAGGCAGCAAAGTATTTGTCTGCTTCAACATTACCAGTATCAAACTTCTCCATATATTTAGTGGGTGAAGCTTGTTCTAGCGGAATATGAGGAACACTGTAAGAGAGATTAATAAAGAAAGGTTTATCTTTATGTTCATCAATAAATTTTAATGTTTCATCTGTTAAAAGATGCGTGGTATAGCCCGGAGCAGGAACATTGACACCATTACGCCAAAATGCAGGTGAGTTCCATAAAGCTACGCCCGATGCATAATAACTAAAGTCATAATCGAAACCGCGCTCATGAGGAGCATAACCTGCTTCTGGTGTTGAAATCATATTGTCGTGATAATCGCGAGTTTGCTTACTTTCATTAATTTTCGGTTTGCGAATAACTTTTGCATTATGCCATTTACCAATACTGGCAGTGGCATAGCCATTTTCTTGGAAAAGTGAAGGTAATAGTTTGATATCTTGGGGGATACCTAAAATGGCATCGTCATTACTGTAAGTACCAAAGCTTGCTGGAGAACGCCCAGTAAAAATACCCGCTCGGGAAGGACCACAAACAGGATGGGCAACAAAGGCATTGGTCATTTTAGTGCCATTTGTTGCCATTTCACTGACATTGGGCATAGCAATGCGCGCCGCTTCTACCATTTTATTGATATCGCCTTCATAACGTGGCGGTGTGGGTCTTTGCGCTAACGCATCAACATCTAAGGTATCCAGTACAAAATCAAGTTGTCCTGTACCTAAATCATCCATCACTATTAATAAAATATTTGGCTTTTCAGGCGTACCACCTGCATTAGCTGAGATTGGAATGCTTAAACACGATGTAGCAATCAGCCCCGCTAGTAGGCTTTTTTTAACAGAAAGTAAGGTCACGGATTGTCTCCAGAATAAACAAGATAAAATAAAAGAGGGGTTACTTTAGGTAGTTTCTTTTCATTGCAGGAAGCGCATCACTAGCAAGACCTCCCCGTGAAATGGCTTGCTGCATTAGTTGCATACCTATCGCTGTATGATGAAATATTTGTTTATAAGAGCGACACAGGTAGTTATGGCGATGTTTTTCACCTTCAATAGCAATAATGCGATGTTTAGGGCAACCGCCATAACATAAGCTTTGTACTTCACATTGCTTGCAGAGGCTGGTTTGTTTGTCATATTTATTTTGACCAAAGCGCTGTTGCTGTTTTGAAGTGGCTAAATGAGCAAGGTTATTTTGATGGATATTGCCTAAATTATTGGCGGGATAAACATAGTGATCGCAAGAATAAACATCACCATTGGCTTCAATGATCAATGCCTGACCACAGGTTTTAGATTGAATGCATGTTGATGCAGGATATCCCATCCATGTGCCTAACAAACTATCAAATAAACGAATGTATATTTTTCCAATATCGCCTTGGCGTATCCATTCATTAAACACTTCAGTCATAAATTGTCCGTAGCCTTCAGCAGGAACGGAAAATGGCGCTAATTGTGCATTGGGACCCGGAGCGTAATGACCCCCGTGAGTATGAGGAAAGCGTCTATCAACTTCGACAATTGGGATAAATTGAAAGAAGGTTGAGCCTAATGCTTTTAAGGCTTGATAGGTTTCTTTTCCTTTATTCCAATTTTGGTCATTAACGACAGTGAGTGTATTAAATTCAACGCCATACTCGTTAAGTAGGTTAATTGCCCGTTTTACTCTTTCAAAAGTAGGGCTTCCATTAACCGAAATACGATATTTATCATGAACGGCTTCAATACCATCAATTGAAACGCCTAATAGAAAGTGGTTATCAGCAAAGAATTGCGCCCACTGGCGATTAATGGCGATTGCATTGGTTTGTACACTATTTGTAATCGTTTTGCCGTTAGCAAATTGCTTTTGGTATTTGACGACTTGTTCAAAGAAAGCTAGCCCTGCAAGCGTTGGCTCACCACCTTGCCATGAAAAATCAACCTGATCGCCACCGTGTGATTGAATATAATCTTTAATATAACGACGCAGCACACCATCAGGCATGACTATATGACCAGCCTCTTTTTCTTCATCTTGAAAAATATTTTCTTTTTCCAGATAAAAGCAGTATTCACACTTAATATTACAGTGGTAGCTTGTAGGTTTTGCCATCATATGAAAATAAGCAGGTTGATTTAATGCCATTAGTCATTTCCTGAGTTTCTTTTTTATCCTGTTACATTACGTAAAATTTATCAAAACAAAAGAGATTAAAATCACAAATACGAAATATCGAAAGTAATTGAAAGTTATTTTCGAAAGTTTAGAGTGTGGGTTTTCGATTTCAATACTTTCGATTTGATACTATTTCAGGGTTTATTGACTATTTGAGCTATTTATCTTGATTTGTTTTTCGAAAATAAATGAATGTAGTGAAGTTTTACTCTGTATTTTTTGAAGTTTAGTTGTATTAAATCTATATTATTGTGTTTTATATAGCGATATATGGTGTAATCATAAGTATAGCGTTGCGTTATATCATTTTATTTATTGGAAACTGGTGGCCTCAAGGCTATTATTGAAGCTACACGAAAATAATCGTAAGCAATCGATGGTGATTCGAAACTTTGTGAAAGAGATCAAAAGTTTTGTTTTTTTGCATTGTCGGTAAAAATTGGCGTAGTAAACTACATTCGAAACCAATCGAAAGAAAGTCTTTTGGTTTCGTAAGGAGACGAAAGTGAAAGCGGCAGTTGAGAGGCGTATGGAAATCCTCGATATGGTAAACCAACAAGGTAAAGCCAGAGTCGAAGATCTCGCTGAATTATTCAAAGTCTCAAGTGTCACTATCCGCAGCGATCTAAGTTTTCTTGAGAAAAATGGTTATATCGTTCGTTCTCATGGTGCAGCAATTCCTAATACAGGATTTATTGCCGAATTGAGTATCCACGAAAAACGTGGGCAAAACGCGAGCATAAAAACATTAATCGGGAAAGCTGCCGCAACGCTGATAAAGGATGGAGACACCGTCATTCTTGACTCGGGGACAACTACTCGCGAAATCGCGACACATTTAAAGTCGCGCGAAAATGTAGTGGTCATGACTAACGGTCTGGATGTCGCAATGGAGTTAGCAAATACCTCAGGTGTGGAAGTATTAATGACCGGTGGTGTATTGCGAAAAAGTGCGTTGTCTTTTTCAGGCTCACAAGCTGAAAATAGTCTTAGAAATTACCGGTTTGATAAGGTTTTTCTAGGCGTTGACGGATTCGATTTACGCGTTGGTATCACCACACACAATGAACAGGAAGCCAGTCTTAACCGTTTAATGTGTGATATCTCAGAAACGATTATTGCGGTTGCAGATTCTACGAAATTCAGTAAACGCAGCTGTCATATGATCAGAGAATTTGGTGATATCGATATCTTAGTGACCGATTCAGGTATCCCTGAAGAATATATTCAGGAACTGAAAGAGCACAAAATCGAAGTGATTATCGTCGACGATAAGGCATCGTAATTTGCTAACTCCATTAGCAACACCGCCGGTGTTGATTATGGAGTTAGTATTTAATGCATCCTTTAGAAAAGATTGTTCAGCAACACAAATCAGGCAAACAGAATGGCATTTATTCTGTTTGTTCTGCCCACCCTTTAGTAATAGAAGCAGCTCTATTACAAGCGCTGGATAATGATTCCTTTCTGCTAATTGAGGCCACCTCTAATCAGGTTGATCAGTTTGGTGGTTATACGGGAATGACTCCCGCTGACTTCTACCAATATGTCATTGAACAAGCTGAAAATGTGGGTTTTCCTATCGAGAAACTTATTCTTGGTGGTGACCATCTAGGGCCTAATCGTTGGCAACATCTTAACGCTGAAGAAGCGATGGCAAATGCAGATGTGTTGATTGCACATTATGTTGCCGCGGGTTTTAAAAAAATTCATCTCGATTGCAGTATGTCTTGTGCTGATGATCCAATTCCTTTAACGGATGAAATTGTGGCATCTCGCGCAGCACGCCTTGCTGTGATTGCAGAAAACACAGCAAAAGAGACATTCGGCACAAGTGATATTGTTTATGTTGTTGGTACAGAAGTTCCCGTTCCGGGCGGTGCTGCTGAAGAACTTGATACTGTTGAAGTGACTTCACCTGATGCCGCACGCAAAACATTAGAGTGCCATCGCCAAGCTTTTCAAAATGTGGGCATTGGTGATTGTTGGGAACGCGTGATTGGTTTGGTTGTTCAGCCTGGCGTTGAATTTGATCATACGGGGATCATTGATTATCAACAAGAAGAAGCACAAGCATTAAGCCAAGTGGTAAATGATTATTCTCATCTTGTTTTCGAAGCCCACTCTACGGATTATCAAACTAAAGAAGCTTATAAACAGTTAGTTCATGATCACTTTGCCATTTTAAAAGTAGGACCTGCATTAACTTTTGCAATGCGTGAAGGTTTATACGCACTTTGCTCTATTGAAGAAACATTATTCCCTCAAGAACAGTGCTCTAAATTACGTGAAAAAATGGAGCAACTGATGTGCCGTGAACCGGGCTTTTGGCAAAAGTACTATCATGGTGATGAGCGTCAACAAGCCTTTGCTAGAGTGTATAGTTTTAGTGATCGTATTCGCTATTACTGGCCTGATGCTGAGATTAATGCCGCCATCGACACATTAATGGATAACTTATCTATTAAACCTATTCCATTACCGTTACTAAGCCAATATCTGCCTTATCAATTTACCCAATTTAGAGAAGGCATGATTGACGGATCGCCTGAATCTTTTGTTATTGCGAAAATTCGTGATGTGTTATCGGTTTATGCCGATGCGTGCTATGTCCATTAATTGAGGGAAACCATGGAATATTTAAGTTATCAGACCGCTCAATTAGAGCAACTGAATGCATTTTGGACTGCGAAAGAAATTGAGCAACAACCAGAATGTTGGAAGAAAACATGGCAATCAGTAAAAGAAAAACGTGCTGATATTGAAGCCTTTTTAAATAAAGCGCTGGCAGTACCTCATGCGCGAATTATTTTAACTGGCGCGGGTACGTCTGCATTTGCTGGGAAAGCATTGGCTCCTATTTTAAGTGGCCATACAAAACGTCGCGTCGATGCGATTGCAACAACTGATTTAGTGGCTGATCCACAAGAATATTTAGCAGAAGACATTCCTACGTTATTGATTTCTTTTGCACGTTCAGGCAATAGCCCTGAAAGTGTGGCTGCATTAGATGTTGCGACTGAATGCCTATCACAGTGTTATCACTTGGTGCTGACATGTAATGCAAATGGCAAGCTTTATGAGTATTGCCAAAATAACAGCAGTGCATTGGCATTGTTGATGCCTGAAGAATCAAACGATCGTTCTTTAGCGATGACCTCTAGTTTTTCATCCATGATGATGGCTGCGGTAACCATCTTTTTAGGTGATAACGTTTTTAGTGACTCGATTGCTCCGTTTTTTAGTCACTATAAAGCGCAGTTTAATAAAGCAAATCAAATTATTAGGGATAAATACGCCGGGAAGTTTAAACGAGTTATTTATCTTGGAAGTGGTGGATTACAAGGCTTAGCACAGGAAGCTGCGTTGAAAATGTTAGAGCTTACTGCGGGTAAAGTGGTTGCTAGTTTTGATACTCCACTAGGCTTTCGACATGGACCTAAGTCTATCGTAAATAAAGAAACTTTAGTGGTGATGTTTTTCTCGAATGATCCTTATACACGTCAATATGAGACTGACTTATTACGAGAGGTTATTCACGATAATGCATCAGGCAAGGTGATCGCGATCACCGCACGAAATGATAACGCTTTCTCACCAGAGAGTTTTGTTTATATTCCTGCGTTAGAGAACTGTTCTGATGTGGCGCTATTGTTCCCTTACTTGATGTTGGCGCAATCATTCGCATTTCACAGTTCCATTGCACTAGGGAATACGCCTGATAATCCGTCTCCGACAGGAGAAATCAACCGTGTTGTACAAGGCGTCACAATTTATCCGTTCTCACACAAAAAAGACGACACACAGTCTGCTTTAAATTAATAAAATATAATAAGAGAGCTAATCATGAACACACCGAATATTGTCTGGACCCGCATTGATGAACGTTTACTCCATGGTCAAATCCGCATTACATGGGGTAAACATACAGAAGCAAACCTGATTTTAGTGGCTAATGATGATGCAGCAGAAGGCCCTAATGCCGCATTTATGCAAGCAGGAATGAAAGCGTCAGCGGGTGGTGAATACGCTGTTCGTTTCTTCTCTATTCAAAAAACTATTGATGTTATTAGTAAAGCATCGCCTCGTCAGAAAATTTTTGTTCTGTGTAATAACCCAAAAGATGTTGCCCGTTTAGTGGAAGGCGGCGTGCCCATTACTCATTGTAATGTTGGCAATATGCATTTTCATGAAGGGAAACGTCAAATTGCGAAAACCGTATCAGTCAATGATGCCGACATTGAAGCGTTTAAAAGCCTCGTCGCAAATGGGGTCACTTGCACAATCCAAAACACACCCGATCAGACACCTGTTGATGTGCTAGCGCTCGCATCAGCCTGATAATTTCCTGAACAAAAAACCTGCATTAGCAGGTTTGAGGATTATTTATGATTTTTGAAGCTTCTTTAGTGGCTTTATGGGCCTTTTTTTGCGGTATAGATAAGTATGACGTTGCATTAAATATTCACAGACCACTCATTACTGGGCCTGTTGTTGGCCTGATTATGGGGGATATGCAGGTTGGATTAATTGCAGGTGCAACGTTAGAACTCGCATGGTTAGGATTGGTTCCTAACGCTGGTGCTCAGCCGCCAGATGTGACTTTAGGTACGATTGCTGCTGTTGCTTTTGCAGTAATGACAAACCAATCACCTGAAGTTGCCATGGGAATTGGTATGCCTATTGCGGTGCTAATGCAAATGCTCGTGATTGGTTTCTTTGCTATGACGGCTTTCACAATGGGGAAAGCGGATAGATATGCGGAAAGAGCTGATGCAGCCGGAGTTTCTCGGTTACTTATTATCACAATTACGGTACGTTCATTACTCTATGCTTTAGTTGCCTTTGTGACGGTCTACTTTGGTGAACATGCGGCTCAATGGATTGATGATAATACCCCGAAAGTGTTGCTTGAAGGCTTAGGCATCGGAGCGAAAATGGTTCCTGCTATTGGTTTCGCAATGTTGTTGAAAATCATGTGGTCAAAAGAAGTCGCTGGTGTGTTCTTCATTGGTTTCGTGATGACAACCTATCTAAAACTCCCAATTATGGCAGTCGCGATTTTAGGCGCATCAGCTGCTGCGCTCTACTTCTTCTTTAGTGGTAACAACAAAAATACAAGTCAGCAGAATGAGGATTTCGAAGATGGTATCTGATAATAGCACCGCATTGAAAACGCAGGATAAAACAGAAACGGGTTCTTTGATTGATGGCATTGATGAGTATCAAGATACCACCGTCAGAAAAGTTATCACTAAAGGCGACCTTTGGAAGTGTGCATTCCGTGGTTTGTTTATGGAAGGTAACTTTAACTTTGAACGTATGCAAGGTGGTGGATTTGCCTTCTCGATTATCCCAGCATTAAAGAAGATCCATGGGAACAATAAGCGTGACTATGCAACATCACTGAAAAACCATCTGCAATTTTTTAATGCCAGTCCTAAGCTGTTTACCTTTTTATTGGGTACAGCCGTTGCAATGGAAGAAAACAAAGAAAAACCATCGACTGTTAACGTGATGAAAGTTGCGGGAATGGGACCAACAGGGGGCATTGGTGATGCTATCGACCATATGACTCTGATGCCACTGACATTAGCATTGGGCGCATCTATTGCTATGGAAGGTTCGATTGCGGGGCCTTTTGTTTTCTTCTTCTTGTATCAAATTGTTCACTTTTTAGTGTATTTCGGGCTGATGTTTATGGGCTATCGCGCAGGAACCGCTGCGATGGTCAATATGAGTGATGCCACCGAAAAGCTAGCTAAAGCTGCCAATATTATGGGTATCTTTGTCATTGGGGCGCTCTCCGCGACCTTTATCAAGGTGCAAACCACCGCCTCGTTAGAGCTGGGAGGAAAGGTGGTTGAATTGCAAAGCGCGCTCTTTGACAAAATCATGCCGAATTTACTACCTCTGTGCTTGGTTTTCCTGATGTACAAAATGGTGAAAAGCACCGGTTTTTGGGGTAAGCCTCCGGTATTGATTTTCTCAACTCTTGCATTTGGCGTTGTCGGTCACGTATTAGGATTCTTATAACAGAGAACCTTTACCACCGTCGTTATTGTCAATCGAGAAATACATTATTAACTTGCTATAAACGGGCAGGAGAGGTTTCTGCTGCCCGCAAGGAGTCACTCATGATAGGTCTTATTGTTTCAGGACATCTTAATTTTGCCTCTGGTATGGCATCAGCCGTAAAAGCGATTGCCGGTGAGCAAGAAGATATCGCATTTATCGATTTTGTTGAGTCAATTTCTCCTGATGAACTTGAAGAAAAAATGCGTGAAGCGATTAACTCAATGTCATGTCAGCAATATCTATTTTTAACAGATTTACCCGGTGGAACCCCTTGTAATCGTGCAATGGCAATTATGATGCAAAATCCTGCTGTTGAAGTGTTAGCCGGTGTGAATCTACCGATGATCGTTAATGCGGCTTTCGAACGAGAAGGGTGTTCAACATCAGAGTTAGTACAAACATTACGCGAAATAGGTCAAGACAGTATTCAAGATATTCGTGAGCAATTGGCACTAATAGACAGCAATGATGCTGAAGAAGAAGACGGTTTATGAGCCAGCAATATGCCATTTTAGCCGACAGAACCTTTACACCAGAAGGCATTCGTTATCTTTGCTATGTCCGTGTTAAAGGCGATGTTATTGAATCAATCACCACGCAAGCGCCAACAGATTGCCCCATTATTCGCCTAAAAGGGAAATCGTTACTACCCGGTTTTGTGGATATTCATATTCACGGTCGTGAAGGTGCTGACGTAATGGATGCGACTCAAGAAGGGTTACAAACCATAGCTGATGCGTTAGTGAAAACAGGTGTAGTTGCATGGGTTGGTACAACAGTAACAGCACCAATGGATGATATTCGCCAAGCATTATCACAAGTACGTACATTTTTATCGAAGCCACAAACTTCGGGTGCATTGTTACTTGGGAGCTTTTTAGAAGGACCTTATTTTACTGAGCGTCATAGAGGCTCTCATCCTGTGAAATATCTAAAAGCACCAACAATATCAGAGCTAGAAACATTGCTTGAAAGTGCGGGTAACACATTATTGCGTGTCGCTGTTGCGCCGGAAGCACAAGGTTCGATGGAGGCGATTGATTGGTTGGTCAATCGAGGCATTAAACCTAGTGTGGCGCATACAGCGGCAACTTATGAACAAACATCAGATGCATTTTTACATGGTGCTGATTGTGGGGTGCATTTGTATAACGGAATGACGGGACTCCATCATCGTGAACCGGGATGTTGTGGTGCCGTGTTGTATCACAATGTATTGGCGGAATTGATTGCAGATGGCATTCATGTTCACCCCGTTATGATGCAATTAGCGTATCGCATGAAAGGTTATCAACAACTCGCTTTAATTACAGATTGCATGCGTGCTGGGGGATTACCTGACGGTGATTACACGCTGGGCGCTCAAACAGTTAGCGTCTCCCAAGGTCAGGCAAAAACAGCAGATGGCTCTTTGGCTGGGAGTACATGTAGCTTAGACAGTGCATTAAGAAATATGGTGCAACGAGCACATGTTCCTGAATGGGAAGCAGTACAAATGGCGAGTGCGATCCCAGCCGAGTATCTCGGTATCGGCGATAAGTTGGGTTATATCAAAGCAGGGCGACAAGCCAGCTTTGCTGTGGTGGATGAATGTTTTCATCTCACCGATACATTCATCAGAGGAAATCATATTTACTCTGTATCCGGGGAAAATGTATAGCTTTTTTAGTTATGCACCCATCAGTAAAAATGAGGTATTTATAATGGAAATTCGTCAGCCAATTCATAGTGAACATGCTAAAAGGCTTGATACAGAAGGACTTCGCAAGGAGTTCCTGATTGAAAACCTATTCTGTGAAGGGGAAATGAATCTCACTTATAGCCATATAGATCGTATTATTGTTGGCGGTATTGTTCCTACAACACAGCCTTTAGCATTAATGGCGGGTAAAGCGTTAGGCGTTGATTTTTTTCTAGAACGACGTGAGTTAGGAGCCATTAATATTGGCGGTGCTGGTAAAGTGGTTGTTGATGGTGATGTCTTTGACATTGGTCCTCGTGAAGCGATTTATATCGGAATGGGCGCTAAAAGTGTCGAATTTACCAGTGACAGTGTAGAAACACCGGCACGTTTTTATATGAATTGCGCGCCAGCTCATCATACTTACCCAACTCGCAAAATAACGCAGCAACAAGCATCACCAGAAAAAATTGGGAATGCAGAAAACTGTAACGTTCGTACTATTTATAAATTCTTACACCCTTCAGTTCTGCCAACATGCCAATTATCTATGGGTATGACGGTTCTTGAACCGGGTAGCTTATGGAATACCATGCCTTGCCATACTCATGAACGCCGTATGGAAGTGTATCTCTATTTTGATATGAAAGATGACAATGTGGTTTTCCATTATATGGGAGAGCCAACGGAAACGCGTCATTTGGTTGTTCGTAACGAGCAAGCGGTGATAAGCCCTAGTTGGTCAATTCACTCAGGTGTGGGCTCAGCATCTTATACCTTTATCTGGGGAATGGTTGGTGAAAATCAGGTTTTCCACGATATGGATCACGTAGCAATGAAAGATCTGAAATAACCACGAATAGTCACATTTTTCTTCTTATCCTACATATAAAAAGATGTGGCTATAAAGCCACATCCTAGAGGTTATTGTTATGAATTTATTCGATTTAAATGGCAAGGTTGCTATTGTCACTGGTTGTAATACCGGGCTAGGTCAAGGCATGGCTATTGGTTTAGCCAAAGCGGGTGCAGATATTGTGGGAGTTGGAATTCAAGATGCGCCAGAAACTCGCCAACAAGTAGAGGCATTAGGGCGTCGTTTTCATTACATTACGCAAAATTTAATGAAACAAGATGGATTACAAGCGCTGGTGGATGAAGCAATTTCTGTCATGGGGCGCATTGATATTTTAGTAAATAATGCCGGTATTATTCGTCGAGAAGATCTTTTGGAGTTTGGTGAAAAAGATTGGGACGATGTGATTGATATTAATCAGAAAACACTATTCTTTTTATCCCAAAAAGTGGCTCGCCAATTTGTGAAACAAGGAGAGGGGGGCAAAATAATTAACATTGCTTCTATGCTCTCTTATCAAGGGGGTATTCGTGTGCCTTCTTACACCGCAAGTAAATCTGCAGTAATGGGGTTAACTCGTGCATTGGCGACTGAACTCTCTCAGTACAATATCAATGTAAATGCAATTGCTCCGGGCTATATGGCAACAGATAACACAGCGGCTCTGCGTGCTGATGATGCTCGTAATGCTGCTATTGTAGAGCGTATTCCTGCTGGACGTTGGGGAACTCCTGAAGATGTTGCAGGTCCTGCGATTTTCTTAGCCTCTAAAGCCAGTGACTATGTTAATGGATACACCATTGCTGTTGATGGTGGTTGGTTAGCTCGTTAATTTCATGGAGAAATAGGATGGAACACGCTAATACAGAGACTTTGCAAAGAGAGCTTGTATTACAAAACATGAAGCGAGTGTATCGTTATCAATCGGCTAATCAAGTTCGCAGTGTTCGTCGCCGTAGTGGTAAAACCCGTTTTATTAAAGATACAGATTGGGAACGCGGTGTTTTATGGAGTTGTGTAAGTGCGGCATGGCAAGCTACACAAGACGAAGAATATCTTAATGGCATATTGAATTACACACTGCATACAGGGTTTAGAACAGGTCCTAATGCTCGTTTTGCTGATGATCATGTTTGCGCTCAAGCTTATCTCGCCATTAGCCCGCTTTTTGAACAATCTGAAGTGATTGAACCAACAATCAAAGCATTTGATATCATGCTTAATGAGCCAAAGCCTGGCCGCGAAGATTGGTGGTGGTGTGATGCGCTTTTTATGGCGCCTCCAGGATTTGCTGCATTAGCTGAAATCACCAATGAACGACGCTATTTAGATTATATGCACACAGCTTATTGGGATGCGATTGACCATTTACGTGATCCTGAAACAGGGCTTATCTTCCGTGATCATCGCTATATTCCTGATGGTCAAGGTAATGAATTACGCGAAGCTAATGGTGAAAAAGTATTTTGGAGCCGTGGTATTGGTTGGGTTTTAGCTTCGATACCTCGCATCTTAAAATATATGCCTGATGATTATCATGATCGTGAACGTTATATTGCATTGTTTAAAGAATTAGCGACCTCCATCCTAGATTATCAACATGAAGATGGTTTTTGGCGGACTAGTTTACTCGATCCCGATAATTTCCCTGCTCCAGAAAGTTCAGCGACAGCGTTATTTTGTTATGGATTAGCATGGGGAATTAATCAGGGAATATTAGAGAAAGATGTGTATTTTCCTGCATTAAATAGAGCATGGTCAGCATTACAAACCTGTATTCATGACAATGGCATGATAGGTTGGGTTCAACTTCCGGCATTTAACCCTCGTGAAGTGAAGTTTGAACATAATATGGATTATGGTGCTGGTGTTTATTTATTGGCAGGAAGTGAAGTTTTAAATCTTTTGTAAAATTGCTAGAGCTTTGATATTGACGCTTTGTTGTTTTTCTTGCGCTTCACATGCCTTCCGCGCAATATTTTCCTATCTAGGATGCCGACCAAAAAATAAGGTCGGCTTTTTTATTTTAAACTTGGGTGCTGAGATAAATACACAACTCTTGGAAAAGGAAACTGTGGGGGATCGCTCCCCCACAAGATTAATATAAAGTAAACGCTATATTAATCTGAATAATTAAATATCCAGTAGTTGGTGTGAATAAATAAGGTATTTACTCTCTAATAATACGTGATTCGATATTATCATCGTCACGATCATCAGTCCGATTAAAGAATATTTTTTCATTTCCTCTTGCACTCCGATAAAAATGGAGGCAGAATCAAATTGTCTATGTTTGAGTCCGCCTCGGTGAATATACAATATATTGGCCGGGGCTTTTCTCTTTCTGGTACTTGCAAAATGCTTGAACCAGATTGATCCAAGCACCCGCGAAGAGAATAACAAAATAAGCATTGAGCACAACACATTTATTCTCAATAATAAAGCTAGCGATTTATTTTCGTTATTTAAAATAATTAATTGATTCGTTAATTGGGATAGCTAATAAAATAAGAGATAACAATAATCTGTTACCTCTTATTATAATTTGGGTGCTGAGATAAATACACAACTCTTGAAAAAGGAAATTGTGGGGGATCGCTTCCCCACAAGATTAATATAAAGTAAAAGCTATATTAACCTGAACAATTAAATATCCAGTAGTTGGTTTGAATAAATAAGATATTTACTCTCTAATAATACGAGATTCGATATTATCATCGTCACGATCATCAGTCCGATTAAAGAATATTTTTTCATTTCCTCTTGCACTCCGATAAAAATGGAGGCAGAATCAAATTGTTGGTGTTTGAGTCCGCCTCGGTGAATATACAATATATTTTCCGGGGCTTTTCTCTTTCTGGTACTTGCGACATGCTTGAACCAGATTGATCCAAGCACCCGCACAGAGAATAACAAAATAAGCATTGAGCACAACACATTTATTCTAAATAATAAAGCGAGCGATTTGTTTTCGCTCTTTTAAATAATTAATTGATTCGTTAATTAAGGTAACTAATAAAATAAGAGGTAACAATAATCTGTTACCTCTTATTATAAATTTGGGTGCTTAGATTAAACCGTAATCAATTAATGAGAAAACTGTGGGGGAATGCTCCCCCACAAGGGAAGTGTTTATTATTGATAAACTTAACCTGAACATTTATATATTCACTATTAATGGTGAAATTCTCGATTGGATTATTATAGAATAAAGTTATCAGTAATACCGTGATATTTATACTAATAACAATCACACTAATCAGAGAATGTTTGTTCATCTTCTTGACAGCTCCTTTATAAGGAGGCAGAATCAAATTGTTAGGGTTTGAGTCCGCCTCGGTTAATATGAATATATTTTCCGGGGCTTTTCTCTTTCTGGTGCTTGCAAAATGCTTGAACCAGATTGATCCAAGCACCCGCGCAGAGAATAACAAAATAAGCATTGAGCACAACACATTTATTCTCAATAATAAAGCGAGCGATTTATTTTCGTTATTTAAAATAATTAATTTATTCGTTAACTTATTTTTAATAAAAAAGAGTCTCGATGTTTTTATGTCGAGACTCTTTAGTTTAAAAGTTACGAAATTTACTTAACTAAATTAATAACAGTAGGCGTTGCCTGTATTGTTGACGTAGTAATAAGAGTATTGTTATTTTGGTGCTTAATAATAACACCGGCTTGAGGTGTTGCTAATTTCCATATTCCTTTTACGGTAATGGTACTATTTATTGGTTGCGATTCTGCTGTAAGCCAATGACGAGAATAAACACTGACTTCAATTTGATCACCTTTATCATCGACTTGGTCTTTTTCTATACCTTGATATAAATTTAAATCAGGGTTAACAATATTTAATGTTAATTGCTGATTTTGTGTTTTAGCCATGACCATAGCAGGTGCATCACTGGATAATAATGTTGCATCCGCTGATTTTAACTGAGTGGCTTCAAAAAAAGCATATCCTTCTTCTTGGGTTATTTTATCTTTTACCGCATGAAGCTGATCATTATGTTGTAATACCGTGTATTCAGGGGCTTTATTACTTTGTGCTTCGATAGCTATTGCATATTCATAATTTGCATTACTCGGTGCGTTACCATGAGAAATAACAGCTGTTGCAAATACTTGTTCTGTTGGTTTTGAATTTCTATCATCAAGTGAATGTTGTTTTTGATAACTAAACTCTACAGTTTGTCCTTTAGTTAGCTTATATAAATTACCAGCAGGATCAATTAAAGTATCTGCATTATTTAAAGTTAATTGAGTACCTAATTGATTAATCTCTTTGCCATTAATTATCACTGATTGTAATTTAGGAACAGCGAACTGGAATAGTGTTGTTTCTGTCGAATGTTGCTTATCATCATTTTCAATACCTGAGCCTAAAGCGATCACTCTATTATCAAATAAGAAATAGGATTTATTTGCCTTCAAGCTCTGTTGTTGATACTTACTGTGGCCATGTAATTTCATAGCAAACATACTGTTGTTATTTAATGTATTGGCACCAGAATAACTCTCAGTTGAAAGCAACATTTCTTCAATACCCGCACTAGGTAATTGATTAAGTTTTGCCTCAAGTTCGTTATATGGAAGATGGATTGTGGTTGTTCCCGGATATCGATTCCAATCCCATCCAGCATGGCTAAATCCAGACTGAGTCAAATCAGCAGGAATAATTTCCAATTGCCCATATTGCAAATAGCGTCCATAACGATTGTTATTTTCATAGCTTTCATTACCAACAAGATAACGACTAAAACCTCGAGCAATCGCAAGCCAGCTTTGTTGTGGTGACTGAGTTGACGCTCTGCGTTGTATTGCCATTGATGCATAATTCATTGCCCATGCACCAACAGGTTCATTTTCAGCCTTAATACCTTCAAAATGTGCTTTGTTATCTAATTTTGCATAAGCAGCGGATAATGTGGGATCTAGCTTCTGTTTACCATCAGGAGTTCCTGCTAAGGCCATCCATTTAAATGGAGCGATCCCAATTTTATGTAATCCAGTGGGATGACGGCCACTTAATACCACCGGAATTTGTGTCTCTTTAGTGTAGATCCGCATTTTTAACAGAACATCTTTTAAACGCTCATGTGCTGAAGTTGATAAGCGAAAAGGCGAGCCACTTAACGCATAAACACTTGGTGCTAAACCTCCAAATGCGTCTTTAGCGTAGGCTGGATAATGTTGTGAATGATGAAAAATAGAACCATCAGATTTAAAACCACCGGCAACGCCTTTTGAGCTTAGAATGGTTTTATTTAGCCAGCTTTGTAGTTGTGCTAAAGCCTGTTGGCGCTGTTGATAATCTGGCAACATCAGTAAGCTTTTTATCATCCACTGTAATTGAGTGTTGAGAATATCAACGTTTGCATCAACGATTTCATCGTCTTTTTCGAAAATTCGTCCAGTGGCGTTGTACCACATCATTGCTTGTTGAGTGGGGGCTAAAAGGTTATTTTTTGCAAGAATATGGCGCCCAATAAACCATGCATCAAAAAGCTCTCTGGTTTGATAGCCAACATGAGTGATAATTTGATAACCACTACCTTGTGTAAAACCTTGTTCAAGGACGTAACGAGTTCCTAATAAATAGAGATCTTCTAATTTTTTTCGATCGGTTGCTGATAAGGAATTACTACGCAAGTAAATTGCAGTTTGAAGAAGTGTTTTACCCACATCTCTTAGCATATTAGCATCAAGCAATGCTTGTTTTGTCTCATCACTAAATACACCTTCGACTTTCATAAAGTTTTGCCGGTTAGGATGATCTAGTGCTTTTCCTGTTATTGAGCCATCAGCGTGTTGTGTTAATTCTAATTTTTCCCAGAGCGCTAAATTTTTATTGAGCATGTCAGAGGTGATTTTTTTATCGCTACTAATTCCCTGATAATACTCAAAACGCTGGTAAATTGATGCCATCTCAGATTGATCGTCATGAAATTCGGTATCAAAATTTAGAGTTGGATAATGCGCTTTAAACATCTGATCGTACATCAGTAAAGCACTCCAGTTTTTACTGACCATTGTATTCACTGCATTATTTACATATGGTGTTTGATAGTCAGGAACTGCCCAACGATTGTCTAAAGGTACACTCATAATAATTTGATCAAAAAAGAGCGTTCCAGCCTGATTTGGGGCTGTTATCACTAATTGATCAAATTGACCTGTTGCAGTGCCTTGCATATCGCGAAAAGGAACTGCAATACCTCTCCATCCCGTAAAATCTAGTTGAGTATCAAAACGTAATGCAATTTTATTATTTTGTTTAAATGCAAATGTTAATGGGGAAGATTGAGGTTTTTCATTATAAATCCACATCATAAAAGTGAGTGGTGTTGCTGTATTTTTATTGTCTTGGTAATTAACAATATTATTTAGTGTTAATGTTGTTTGTGGTTGATATTGCCATTTGAGTGATTGTTCACCATCTTTTGCATGCTGTTTACTCAGTGATAATTGATTATTATCTGACGTAGTGAGGGTATTAGGTATTTCACTCTCAAAGAGATAAATATCACCGAAAGTTTCATGGGAAAGGGAAGGTAATGCCTGTGCGGGTAATGATAAACATAAGCTTAATGCTATTGCATGTGCTAAAGGGTTTTTTATTAGCATAATCAGATTTCCTGCAAATAAAAAAGGAACGCAAGTGCGTCCCTTTTAGTGATATCAAGAGAGAGGTGAAAGTTTGATTTCTTGTGGAATACCAAAGTAACTGGTAAACGTCAGTTCAGTGCTATCACCTGAAACGTTATATTTTACTTCGCTATTTTTATCAGTAGGTTGCCATTTCCCGTTGACGATGACACTGATAGTAACGGCAGTTGCTGCTTTCTGGCGTGTCATGTTTAAATCCGGTGTAACAGCACTAACAGTGAGTGTATTTCCTTGATGATGAGTCATTACAATCGCAGGTTTATCAACCTTTTTGATCCATTTATCTTCGATTGACGCAGATTGATAAAAGGCATACCCCGTCACATTGCTGAGTTTATCGTAAATAATATGAACATCTTTATCTTTACGAAGAACCTGATATAACCCATTATTTTCACGGAATTTTTTAGCCATTTCTCCCATTTTTTCAGGAGTTGCATCTAAAAAGACCATATACTCATAACTAGAATCTTTAGGTTGAACACTGTGATCAATCCATGCTGAACTGAAGTTTCCTTCTGTTGGCTGGCGATTTTTATTTTCAGCCGAAGTTTGGTGTTGACGACTGATATTCACTTTGTCAGCTTGAGTAATTAAATAGCCATTACCGTTGCTATCAATTAACCAATCACCTTGTTTTAGTGTTGTTTGATAAGGTAGCGCTTCAACTTTTTGCCCATTAATCCAAATGGTATTTAATGATGGCGTTATGGCATGTTGAAATAAGGTAGTTTCAACATTTTTATTCTTATCACTACTATTTATATTGCTACCAATAAAAATTAAGTGGTTATCAGCCGCTAATACACTCTTTTTCGCAGTGAAATTAGGATCAAAACGCTCAAGATTAGCAGGATAAATCAGATCAAATGCCATCATGCCATATTGACCTTCAAGGGCTGATGTTCCACTAAATCCACGCTCTCCACGCTGCATTAACGTATGAGGCTTAGGGCTGTCTAACTCTTTAAGAGGAAGATGAATTGTGGTTGCCCCTGGCATTCTATTCCAATCCCAACCTTCTTGTTGATAGCCTTGCGAAAGCTGCGAGCCATTACTGACTATCTGGGCTACACCATGGCTTTGATAACGACCATAGCGGTTATCTTTGTTATAAATTTCAGATGACCAAACATTGGTGTTATAAGCTTTTAATGTCACCATTTTATCTTGCCAGCGATGAATACCAAAAGCACCACCATTAAAGGCATAGAAGCCTTGAGGTAAAGCAGCTGGCGCAATAGTTTCCCCAAAAATAGCATTCGACTCATTTTGAGTTTTATCACTAATCGCAAGATAAATAGAAGCGAGCTTTTTATCAGGAGATGGTTTTGCAGACATTGCAAGCCAGTAATAGCCTTGAGCAACTGATTTTAACGAAGGTGAGTTAAAGGGATGTCGCCCTGCAAGAGGTAATCCGACTTCTGGGTTACTGTAAATCCATGCTGAAACCATCGCTTTTTTCAGGTTATTCCAACCGCTTTCACCCACTGAAAATGGTGTGCCACGTAGTAAATAAATAAGCTGAGAGGCATTTTTAAAGGCAGGGAAAGAGTAACCCGGATAGTTACCTTCATGTCGCCACGCTGTGCCGTCAGGACGTAAACCATCTTTACCGCCTGATGGTACTTGGGTTAATGCCCCAGTGATGTAATGGCTGAAAGTATTAACTAAGTTGATGCGTTTTTGATCATCAGGCTCTAGCAGTAATAAGGCTAAGTGCTGACGAGATAAGGTGTTGAAATAGTCTAAGTCTGAACTATCTGCTCCTACCTTCATATCAAAACTACTTTTAAACTCTCGTGAATACCACAGTAATGAGTCATAAACTTGAGTTTGTAGATTTGCTTCTTTTAAGGCATCAGACATTAATAGTGTAGAAATATACCACCAACGAGAGCTGTATCCCCAGTGATGGGTTGTGACTAGTGCACTCCCTTTAACAAAGCCTTGATCTAATAAATGCTTTGTCATTAATAAGTACATCTGTTTTAACTGAGCTTTTTGTGTCAGATCTTTTTCAAGAACATAAGCACGGCTGATATTAAACATTAATGTCGTGTAGTTACCAAGAATGACATAATTATCAAAAAGCGGCTTATCTTGAGTATTAAGGTTTTCTGGCTGATAAATAATAGTTTGTTTATCCGTGATCAGATGTCGCCCTTGTATTCCACCATCCGCTAAAGTGTGAATATTGAGTGCATCAAAGTCACTTTTTAATTTACTAATATTTTCTTCTAGTGCGAGGTTTGTCTCTTTTTCACCACCGACAAATTCATTAATCAAGCGTTGACGAATAAGATCAACCGCTGCTAAGTTTTCAGGTGTCACGGGTAACTGAGGTTGAACGTTATGAAATTGGATCTCAGGCTCTGATAAGCGTGTTTTAACTTGATAATCAGACCATTGATAGCGAGCATCATCGATAGAAAACATAATGCGATCGATATAGATTTCACCCTGACCTACATTAGAAGGGGCTTTAAATCGAATGCTGTCGACATTAGCACCTAAAGAGCGACCAATGCTGTCTTGAGTACCATCAGAAGAGGTATTCATTGCATTTAAGGTCATCTCCCGATTTTCAAGATCGTTATTTAAAGAGATCCCAATAGCACGCCAGCCAGTGAAATTTAGTTTTACTTTAAAACCCGCTTGCGCCTCACTTGTTGAATTGAGCTTTTCCCCAAAATCGATAGTAAGATAACCATCAATGGGTTTTTCATTATAAAGCCAAAATGATAAAACAGGTGTTGATGCTCGTCCCCATGCTTTAGACGCTTCTTTATCTGTTGGGACAATAAGTTTTTTATGCAAAGTAAAACTACTGCCACCTTTCCATTTCCACAAAATGGATTGGCTTCCCATAATGCTACGTTTATCAGATAACGTCAGTGTTGAGTTTTTATCTGATGAAAAGTCCTCTAATGGGTTACTTTGCGCAAAATGATAGATTTCTGACTGCATCAGATTTTTAGGATCAAATGCAGGATTGCTGGTAGCTGCAAGCGCGTTATAAGGGGCTGATAATAGCCCCAGTGTTATAGCAAGTGCAGTAAAGCGAAATATCGGCATTATTTTTCTCCTTAGAAACGTTGGCTAACGGTGAAGCCAATGCGTCCTTCATTGAACTTGTCATAACGCTGATATCCCATTGTTGTGCCTAAATTTAACGATTGGGTAATATCAAGATTGGCACCTAATTCAGCACTAATAATGTCGCCACCAACGCGATTTCCTTTAATATCGAAGGTGCTTCCTCCTGTATTAAAATAAGTGAGGCTATGACGTTGATTAATATTATTGTCACCTGCAATATCTTTGAAATAACGTAGATTAAGGGATGGAGTTAATTTGCCATAAGAGGTTTGATAGCTATTCCATAAAGCGACTGAACCACCTAATTGATTAACAGCGTAGCGTTGACCATAAGTTCGCATAGATAATGCAGAACCCGTTTCTTCCCATGAATCAATATTTAGCCATTGATATTGGTAAGTCAGCATTGGTTTAATATGGATGAAATCAAAATCAAAATAGGTTCCAGCGTTAATTTGATAACCTAATTGCACACCAGAATAGTTACCTTTTGCTTTGGTATTTCCTTCCCATCCAGTATTACCACCGATATCTCGTTCGCTATCAACAGTGTAATAACCAATATTTAAATTACCGTTTAGGAATAATGTGTCACTATACCAACCGGTGTAAGGCATAAATTCAAAATGGTTAATTTCTTTATTTGCGTTACGTTGTTTGGCATCAGCCTTTGCGTAGTTATAAGCAAAAGAAACACCGATAAGAGCATCTTGATTAATTTCGTAATCAGTACCGATTTGAATACCTGTGCGGTAAGTGTTGTAACCGTTAATTCCACCTTGATTGCTTTGCGTACCATAACCGTACAACACATTAGCCCAGCTATTCCAGCCAGCTTCTCTTTCTTCAATAGGTAATTGGTTATCATAGCGTAAATAGCGATGAGCAATATTATTGCGCATATCTTCAACCATGATTAATCCCGCTTGAATATCACTACCATCGGCAATAGGGGCTAAATCATTTGATAATGCAGCAATATTATTGTCGTCATTTCCAGCTGCGACTAATAGGCTCAGTGCTTCATCTGAGACTTGGCTACGCGTATTATTAAATTCATTTAATACAGTTGGAATAACAAAATTGGCTGCTGCTAATCCATTTTCACTGACACCACCACGTTCGGCAGCACTAATAAAGTTATTACCACCTTCGTAGCTAATGCCATAACGCGCAACTAATTGATTGCCACTAACACCACCGCTAATATTAGGTGGTGTAGTCTCTAACCATGAATCTGTTTTTTCTAATAACGGTGAAACATCGGGTGCAATAGCATTCGCATCTGTAACCGTAATCCCAGCTTCATCTTTAATAGCTGAATTGGAAGAAATTAATACGATATCTTTATTAATGATGTTATCGACACTGGTGCCTTTAAAATCCAATTTGGCTTGGCTACCTTTTTTAAAGGTGACATCACCGTCAACATGAAGAATAGTTTCATCAGTATTGGTATTATCATCAAGGCGGAAAATTAGCTGGCTATTTTCCTTATTCATGAAATTACCTTCCCAGTGGATCGTTCTATCTTTTCCTTGGATAGTTAAATTGCCGTGATTTTCAATTAATGGAACACCTGTAATTTTATATCCATCAAATAGGGCATTTTGAGCACCACCTTGATAAGCGAAATTTATTTTGGTATCCGCATGGCCATTTCCTAAAATATCACCGTGGATCTCGCCATTTACATCACTTCTAAAGCCTGTTTTCAGTGTTCTAAAATCAATGGCTGCCGTTTTTCCACGAATAATGGCACTGTCTCTGATATAAACTCCCGTACCTCGTTTAGGGAAATCACCTTCAACCAATATGGCTGTACCATTTTCACTGGTCACATTAGCGCCATTTAAGTTGATATTACTGCTAAAAGAAGCCCCTTGATTTATTTTGATGGCGCTGGCTCCATCACCAGTAACAGTAATATTTTTTGTAATTGCTTGAGCCTTGTATTCTGTTGATGAGCCATTAAATACAACGCCATCACCTTGAGAAACAGTAACATCTTTATTTATTTGAGCTGTATTCCCGTCATTAATATTAACTGTTTCACAGATATTTAAAGTAGGATCACATTCTGCCGCCCATGCTGAACCATAAATAGCTGATAAAATAGCAGCGCTCAAAAATAACAATTTTTTATTTTTCACAATATAACTCCATGAACAATTATATGATTTTAATTATTAGAATGTTGCTCGGAATGAAACTTTGAAATAATCCTGAGTTGATTTACTTCCATCGTTTTTATTTTCAACTCGTTCATTATAATATTCCGTCATGACTCGCCATTGAGGTGATATTTGATAAGCCATTTGTAAGGTATAACGTGTCATATCTTTTTCGATATAAACGCCTTTATTTGTTCTATCTTCTATTTTTCCAAAAATAGATTTACGCATTGATGGAGAAACAATTAATCCTATTGGAGTCGTCCAGTTTACATACATACGTAATTGTTGATTATGGTTTGTTTCTTTTGTGTCGTATTCTTCATGTCGTATTGCTTGTTTACCACCATCAAAATAAGCCACAGTTGTATTAATATTAGGAGTGACAAAATAACGTAGACCCGGTTCAATTTCCCAGCCTAAATAATCCGTATTTGTGACTCCATTACTACGTTTGTCTTCTTTCTTTTGTAAGCCAAATAAAACGCTACCCGTTAAAACCCAATCTTTATTAATTGGAAATTGGTAATTGGTTTTTGATTCATAAAAATCAATGGTTAAGCGGCTACCATTATCATAGTTCGTCAGATCTTGACGTACTTTTAAACCGGGTTGGATCCAACCATTATTTAATTTAAAACGATAACTACCCTGTAAATCATAACGTTGATAACGGTTCTTATTGTCATGCTCACGTTGACGAAAACCAACATCGAAATACCAGTTAGATTTATCTGGATTAATATTAAAATCCACACGATAACCAGCATAGTTATTTGGTGTATCGTAATCTGCTGTTTCCCAAGAAAACATGGCGTTGACATTAGCTGCCTGAGTATGAAAAGAAGTTAAACCTAAGCCAAGAAGAGGTAAAAAAAGAGCAATACGAAGTTTGTTCATGGTATATATCCAATTCTTTATTCGCTTTTATTTGTGTCAGTTTTTAGGTGTAGGACATCTTTCCCTTTATATTATTAAAAGGATTTTTTATATCAGCGAATTGGGTTTATATATAGCGCCATAAAATTATGGCGCAGATATTTTTATTATTTTTCTTTACATGTCGATATTGTTTTATTTAATTTATTGGTTGTTGCCGTAATGAATTCAGTAGCGCGCCAAGAATCTCCTGTTTTTTCCAACCAAGGGGTTAATTCTTCTTTAATTAATTTCTCAATTAAAGTCATATTATCTTTGGCAATATTTTTCATTTGATATGGATCGTTCACATTGTCATATAAAGTATATTTCAATGGTTGCCCATCTTGTCTATCTATAACCAAAGTATGAGTTTTGGTTCTTACCCCTCGTTTACCAAATGAAGGTTCACCATAAGGAATAAAGAGATAAAGCTGAGAGTTTGCTGTGTCGCCTTTGCCTGTGACTACTCTATCTGCAAGATCAGTACCTTCTACTGAATCAGGGATCCATTCTGATAAACCAAGTAGCCCTAAGATAGTCGGATAAATATCTGGTGCTGACATTAATGCATCGTCAGAACCCGGTTTAATTTTACCTGGTAAACGAAACATCATAGGAACACGCATGGATTCTTCATAAGGATTATTTTTTGTTGCTTGTCCATTTGCTCCTAAGCAACTGCCATGATCAGAGAAGAAAACAACAAGAGTATTATCTGCAAGACCTTGTTTTTCTAATTCATCTACGATGCGACCAAATTGCTCATCAACACCATTGACCATCGCCATATATTCTTTGAAATATTGAGGGCCATAACCTTCTTGATATTCAGTATCCCACTGCACATTAGGACGTGTATTTAGCTCTTTTGAGGTCTTACCTTGATAAGCATCGAGGTATTTTTTCGGTACTTGATCATAAGGTGAATGAGGTGGATTCATTGAAACCACTAATGCAAATGGTTTTGAATTGTCTCTAAATTGATTATTTTCATTTTTGAGGAACTTGATTGCCATATCAGCTTCATGTTCAGGTCCCCATTGATCAATGTAAATTGGCTTATCACGAGGGGTATCGTTTGCCCAATACATTGGTTTTAAATGTAAATCGTAAGTGCCATAAGAATACCAAAAATCAAAACCATGGCGTCTATCTGGTGCTGCCCATTCATTCCAATAGCGGCCTTCCATTGGATTGTTATAACTTTCAATAAATGGTTCGTAAGGCGCATCAAGGTGCCATTTACCGATATAACCAGTGCTGTAATCGAGCGATTTTAAAACATCAGACCAACATTTAGCATAAGGAGATAAATCAATACCTACTTTACCACCGTAGTCATGCGCATTTCCTGTAATACCATTACGAACAGGGTATTGGCCTGTCATAAACATGCCGCGAAATGGAGAGCAAAGAGGGTAGTTTGAAGCCATCTGCGTCATTACTTTGGCTTGCTTCGCAAATTTATTCAAATTAGGTGTAATTGAAGGGTCTTCCCCCATAAACTGTAATGCATGAGCACGCATTTCATCTGGGAAAACAATTAATAGGTTAGGGGCATTCTCTGGACGCGATCGCGTGTTAGAAGCCGAATTCCCTGAATTAGCAATAACAGGGGTAGAAACAGTCATTGCTGCACCGCTGGCTGCGAGTCCTTTGATAAAAGTTCTGCGGGAAACAGTCATTGCTTCCTCCTATTTTACGTTTACTTTCGAATTGGTGGCTTTTATCTTATTTATACTTTTGTGTAAGATCAAAAAGTAAGTTAACGAAAGATCAAGAATTGAAAGGGAGATCACAGAATGATGTCAAATTGTAAGCAATTTGACAGCTAAAATAGGAGTTGAGATATTGTTAAGAATAGATTAACTTTTTATTGTTTTATATATTACACTGATTTATATGGATATTATTTATTTTGTGATGGCGATAGCAAAAATACTTAAAAGCCTCCATTTTTTGCCAGAAAGCTGAATAACAGAAAGTGTAAGTATTTTTCTTTCGTTTGTTTTCATTATCCTTTAATGACCCACCAAGATGTGCCTTTGAACTCAAAATTTTTAACGATCTCCATACCTAATTTTTGATGTGCTTTTAGTGACCGAATATTTTCACTATTCACAAATGCAATAGGATGCCCGCCATGTAAAGAACAGATCTGCTGGTAGAGATCTTTTAATAGGGATTTTCCACGGTGAGATTTATCTATACACACAGGACCGTAAAACCAATTATTTTGTGTTATTTCTGGAAAGTGTTGATTAATA
The DNA here is from genome assembly GCF_016647575.1 of Proteus vulgaris. Classification (GTDB taxonomy): domain Bacteria; phylum Pseudomonadota; class Gammaproteobacteria; order Enterobacterales; family Enterobacteriaceae; genus Proteus; species Proteus mirabilis_B. The sequence goes on along the minus strand of NZ_CP032663.1, from coordinate 3,022,552 downwards.
GCTTGAGCAATTGGTGGGATCGAAAAAGAGGTAACAGGAAAGCTAAAAACAACAGCCACAATATTTTCTTGGTAAAGTGCAACAATGGTGTTAGTGCTACTTTGATACATCGCCTCAACTTTATCTAGAGGATATTCGCCATATAATCCACCTTGCTGAGATTCGGAATTTGCCTGTAATAATAGTGCGACTGCATTAATATCTTTGGAGGTCATTTTTTGAAATATGTAATTCATTTTTTATTCCTTTTTACTCTAGCTTATAATCCTAGTATATAAAAAATAATCTATATTACAAAAATATATTAGAAATACTAAAGTTAAACTTATCAATTTTTCATTAGATAATTTATTTTTATTAATTATGACTTGAAATACTTTTTATAAAAAAAAGCAGTAATATTACGTAGTAATTACTGCTTTAATTATAAGGTTATCTTTTAATAATTTAATTATAGAAAAGAAGATCGTTTACCAACCATAAGCTAATCCACCGCCAATAATAATTTCTTTTTCACTATTAATGGAGGAGTTTAATCTAAATGCAATATCGTTATTCGGCTTATATTGTACACCGCCAGCAAATGCTGTGCCTGTTCGATAATTACTAATACCAATTCCACCACTTAAGGTGTGATGACTAAGATAAGGAATGCTAGTCATTGCAACAGATGAAGCAATGCCAGCAAATACTTTTTTCTCTAACGCAATAATTTCTTTATCTAAATTTGCAATTGAATCTGTGATTTCAGCCTGTCTTTTTCTGTAATAATTATCAAAATCATTAACATGGGTTTTGAGATCACTGATATCTGTACTGACAGTTCTCTTTAGCTGATTGATGGCATTATTTGTTGCTATTCTATTTTTATCTACCAGTTTTTTAGTTTGAATAAGATTAACGGCATCTGTATTGTTTTTACCATCACTAATATTAACTAATCGAGAAGTGTGTTTATTTTCAATATTACCAAACGATACTGTATTTTCTTCCGTTGCTAATGAATTAGTCCCAATAGCAACTGAGTGTGTATTTTTAGCTTGGCTATTTGTTCCTATTGCAATTGAACCGTTACCAGATGCGTTACTTTTTTCACCTAATGAAATACTAGGAATATTAACGACTATTGGATCTTCTTTATTTTCTTTTATTGAATGAGTATTAGAATAGGAGAGGGTTGGAAATAAGAAAACAATTAAAAATAATTTTTTAAATAGCATTTAATTTAATCCTGTAATGATCTTTGGTGGTATTAATTAATGCTAAATGATTGCTTTTCTCATCACAAATAAAACATTCTGTATTTGCTCTTAAAAATAGTTTTAAATAAAATACTAAGCTATTTAATATGTAGTTAATAGTTATATTTAATTAAATAGTATTTTATAATTGTCCATTTTATAACTATCTATTTTATGGAAAGCTGCACCTTAATTAAGATGCAGTTTAGGATATAAAGTTATTAATTTTTTTTTCTAAAAGCAAAAGCGACGGAAATTGCTTGTAGTAAACACATTGTTGACGTTTGAGAACGAAAGGTTTTTATTTGAGCTTCTTTAACTGTTAAACAAACATCACTTAGACTTGCTAATGGGCTAATTGGACTATCAGTAACAATAATCTGTTTTGCTTCTTTGTAAGTCGCCATTTCACACATTTTTTGCATTTCATCTGAATACGGGTGGAAGTGAATGCCAAAGAGCACATCACGATGTGTAATATTTCTCAATTGCTCTTTGTACATCCCACCTAGGCTGTTGACAAAAACAGTCTCACAAGGGATATGCGAGAGAGCATGGAAAAAGTAACTTGCAGCACTGAATGAGTGATGAAAGCCACAAATATAAATTGTGTCAGCGTGTTCGAGTAATTGTAATGTTTTATTTAACATTTCTCTGTGAGTCTGATTTGCCAATTGTTGCAATGAATGGCTATTTGCTTGTGCAAATTCTTGCAGAATATAGGCAGGCTCATTCAGATTAGGAAGCTCCTCTTTATATTTTTGTTTATAAGTTAAATTTTCATTTTCGTTTATCATTTCATTCATCAAATGATTTTGAAATAATTGTTTCATTTCATTAAAGCCATTGAAATGAAATGCGTTGGCAAAACGAATTAATGTCGATGGAGGAACATTTGCTTTATCTGCAAGGATCGCAATTGTATCAAATGCCACACTGTTTTTATTATCAAGTAGATAATGTGCAACCTGCTGTAGCCTTTTACTTAATCCATTATAGCGGGAGCGAACTTGTTCCTGTAGTTCATTCAGATTTGTTGCAGTAGACATAGTGCCCTCAATAAAAATACTATTGTAATTGTAGTGTTTTTTGCTTGAGATTTGAATGTTTTTAGCTAATAGCAATTAAAATGAAATATAGAGTTAATTTCAAGTAAATGAATGACCTAAAGGTAATTATTTGATGTTTAAAACTCTATTTTATTTATTCTTTATTACTTTTATTATCACTTCTCGAAATTAATTTTCTTTATTTGAAACTAAATGAAATTATTATTTCATTTAACTAATGTGATATTAATAATAATGTTGATTTTATTTGAATGGATTAGCCTTATTTGACCTTGTTTGTTTTATATTGTCGGAAATTTAACTTAGATTGTTATTTTTATTTGCTAATATTGTCTCTATTTAAAATGTGGAGTGTTTTAATATCTTTGTGCGCGATGATTGATATTTATAATACGACACTTGTTTTATTTGTTAATGATAGTAATTTATCACTATCTTAATTTAAATTTATTTTTATTGGTTGAAATTTTTATATGCAAAACGATCATTCGTGGATTAATTTATTAATGTACTATTGTCATGATCACTACTCAGAAATGATGCCAGTTATATTTTTTGTTTGTATTGTTGGGATTATTTTTGGTGTTGTACGAGAAATGCGCTGGTTATCCGTTTTTTTTACGGTTCCTCTCATTATTATTGTATTTTGTTTAATAAGCTCTAATTTAGAATAAGTAAAAAATACAATTGTTTTTATGGTTGGACAATTGTTGTATTGATCTTATTTCGCCTCTTATTTTTACTTCTCCATCTATTCTTTTTATTATGTATATAAACACCTGCCAATACACCTATCTTATTTTAAAAAAATCCGATCCAACAATGTCATTGATTAGATAATCAACAGAGTGACTAATAAGAGCCCATTACTTATTGATTATTATTGATAATGATAAGCAAATTATTTGTTGGATTATGGGCTAACAATTTATTCTCAATACACTAAACTAGATAACATTATTGTAATGAATTAGAAACTATTGGATTTTTATTATGCAATGGCGAAATAATGCGTCTCGCTATGGGCACTTGTCTCTCCTTTTACATTGGGGGTCGGCGCTGACTGTCTATGGTATGTTTGCTTTAGGGCTGTGGATGGTGACGCTAGGGTATTATGATAGTTGGTATCATTCTGCACCTGAAATACACAAGAGCATTGGTATTCTTTTGTTTATTATTTTGATAGTGCGTGTGATATGGCGTTGGATCTCTCCATCTCCTAAAGCTTTATCAAGTTATAGTAAGTTGACACGCATTAGTGCCCATATTGCACATATGCTTTTATATTTAATCTTATTTTCTATTCTGATTAGTGGTTATTTAATTTCAACCGCTGATGGACAAGCTATATCTGTATTTGATTGGTTTTCTGTGCCTGCCATTTTTACAGGGGAAGCCGAGCAAGCGGATTTAGCAGGTGATATTCATCTTTATTTAGCCTGGTCAGTGGTTTTATTATCGTTATTACATGCTGCTGGCGCTTTAAAACATCATTTTATTGATAAAGATGTCACGTTAAAACGCATGCTAGGAATGCGAACTAAATAATTAAACTTATAAAACGAAATTATGGAGATAACGATGTTTAAGAAAGCTTTATTAGGTTTAACCGCAGGTGCGTTGTTATTTAATGCAAGTACTGCTTTAGCCGCAGATTATGCTATTGATAAACAAGGCCAACACGCATTTGTACAGTTTCGTATCCAACATTTAGGCTATAGCTGGTTATACGGCACTTTTAAAGATTTCGATGGTACATTTAGTTACGATAAAGAAGATCCATCAAAAGACAAAGTTGATGTTGTGATTAAAACAGGAAGCTTAGACACTAATCACGCAGAACGTGATAAGCACTTACGTAGCGCTGATTTCTTTAATGCAAGCAAATATCCTGAAGCCCGATTTGTTTCAACTCAAGTTACTCGTGATGGCGAAAACTATGTTGTTACCGGTGATTTGACATTAAATGGTGTGACTAAACCTATTTCATTAAATGCAAAATTAATTGGCGAAGGTACTGATCCTTGGAAAGGTTATCGCGCTGGTTTTGAAGCAACAGGTAAAGTGAATCTGAAAGAGTTTAATTTTAAATCAGACTTAGGACCAAAATCACAAGAAGCAGAATTAATTATCTCTGTTGAAGGTGTAAAAAAAGCGTAATTAAATGCTTTTTTAGGGCAACAAAGCCTCTTATTACCTAGATGATTTATAAACCGATACCTTAACGTATCGGTTTTTTTATGCACAATTATGATGAATGATCTTATACTTAAGTACTAATTCTTATTTTTTATAGGATTAATATTTATGTTGAGGCTTTATCTATTTTAAGTCCGTACAAAGAAAGGTCATAACCAAGAAGCTATCCATTTGTTTAACAGGAAAGAGTCATAATGAAAAAATTACGCCATACTTTTTTGGGCACTCTACTTATATCTGGTTTTTTTACAGTAGGTATTACAGATGCTGATGCATGTACTCGACTTGTTTATTTAGGTGACAATAACCAAATTATCACAGCTCGCTCGATGGACTGGAAATATGACATAGGAACAAATTTATGGATATTTCCACAAGGAATGCAACGCTCAGGAGAAGCGGGTGATAACTCAATAAAATGGACATCTAAATATGGAAGTGTGATTGCATCCGGTTATGATATTTCTACGACAGATGGTATGAATGAAAAAGGTTTAGTGGCTAATTTATTGTGGTTAGCGGAATCAGATTATCCAGCATATACCAAAGAGAAACCGGCAATTTCAATTTCTGCATGGGCGCAATATGTGTTAGATAATTTTGCTTCAGTTGAAGAAGCTGTGAATGCATTAGACAGTGAGCCTTTTATTGTATTAACAGATAAAGTTCCTGGGCAAGATAGAATGGCAACATTACACCTCTCGCTTTCAGATGCAACGGGAGATAGTGCCATTATTGAATATATTAATGGCAAGCAAGTGATTCATCACAGCAAAGAGTATCAAGTGATGACGAACTCACCTATTTTTTCAGAACAATTAGCGTTAAATAGTTATTGGCAACAAATTGGTGGAACTGTGATGTTACCGGGGACTAACCGAGCTTCAGATCGCTTTGCCAGAGCTTCTTTTTATGTTAATGCTATTCCTAAAGCTCAATCGAGTAAAAAATCTCTTGCTAGCGTATTTGGTGTGATCAGAAATGTATCTGTGCCTTATGGATTAAGTACGGTTGAGTCACCAGAAATTTCATCTACACGCTGGAGAACTGTTGCTGATCATAAAAATCAATTATATTTTTTCGAATCAGCATTATCGCCGAATACCTTTTGGGTTAATTTAAAGGAAATTGATTTTTCAAAAGAGAATGGAAAAGTAATGACATTACCTTTAGGTGAAGAGCAGTCGATAATCTATTCAGCGAATGCGACAAGTCATTTTAAACCCGCAGAACCTTTTAAATTTCAAGGATTAGATAATATTCCTTTAAATAACTAGCTGAGTATTTACGATATCTAATATGAAATTATCCGCAATACTAAATGTGATAGAGACATCTAAAGTGACAAGAAAAATGATGTCTTTATTACTTATCTTAAATGGTATTTTTATCATTTACTCTATTTTGCTGTCTCGTGGCATTTATCTGGATTGGGAAATTCATGGGTTTTCAGCATGGCTTAAATCTTTAGGGGTATTAAAACTTCTTGATATACCCAAGGTCATGTTGGCTTGTGCCTTAATCTTGCTTTCAATATTTATGTATTTGGGCGTCAGAATTGCGTGGTGCGTTTCTTTGATTTTATTAGCCACCATTATTTTTCTTGATGTCGCTGTTTATCAGCAAATGGATTTTCAATCCTATTTTTCTTTTATTTTAGCGATTGGGCTGTTAATGAGTTGGCGTGCATTTCCGCATCATAGTTTAACTAGTGCTGGCTTTGTGGCTTTTATCTGTATCCTTTCTTTGCTGTTATTCTCAATGCTGGGAAGTCTTTATATTGGTGATGAGTTTAAGCCTCATATTACAACGTTGATGGATGCGTTCTATTTTTCTATTGTCTGTATGACGACACTAGGATTTGGCGATATTGTGCCAATTAGCACGAATGCACGTATTTTTACTCTCACTGTTGTTATCTTAGGAATAACTGTTTTTACTACGTCCATTGTGTACGTCATGGGATTTCTTGCGCGTGGCACTCGCGATATTGTTAAGAAAAGGATCGCTAAAATGCATAATCATTTTATTATTATTGGTTCATCAGCATTAGCTTCTCAATTAGAAAAAGGGCTGAGAGAGCAAGGAAAACCGGTTATTGCGATTTGTACCGATAAAAGTAAAGCCTCTTATGACACGCAAGCCAATATTATTGAAGGCGATCCTACTAATCTTAAAACATTGCTATCTGCCAATATTGCGAAAGCGAGTTGGGTGGCGACTTTATCTGAAAGTGATGCAGAAAATACCTTTATTTTACTGACTATCCAAGAATGTTCTAATGTCGATGCCAAATTGATCACTATTATTAATCAAGATGAAAATAGAGATAAAATCAGTCGGTTACGCCCAGATATGTTGTTCTCTTTAGCATCATTAGGTAAAGAAATTATGATGAAAGTTTTGTGTGGTGAATCTATTTCTTCATCGGATGTGACTGATTTGCTTTTAAACAAATATTTAAAATCATAATTTTGATAAAACCTTCTTTACGAAAGATAATGATTACCATAAGATGTATTTAAAATGCATCTTAAGTGAGGTTGAATTATGGAACTTGTAAGTTATAAAACAATGCCAGAGTGGACTCGTACATCCATTCCTTTAGCGTTATTAGAACGTCATAATACAAAGGAAGGCACTTATGCTCAAATGCGGGTATTGCAAGGTAACATGACATTTGTTGTTTTTAATGATGATGGTTCACAAATTTCAGTGGAGTGTGATACTGAAAATCAGCCACCTTTAATTCAACCTCAACAGTGGCATAAAATAGATAAAGCAAGCGATGATGTTCTTTGTCAGCTCTCTTTTTTATGTGCTCCTGAAGATAAGCTATTTAAAGAAAACGACTTATCATTACCACATTCTGAAGTGCGTTATATGGCAACGTTTACCCAACCTTGCAAGGTGTTAGATTTAGGTGCAGGTCGTGGTCGAAACAGTTTTTATTTAGCGTCTCAAGGTTATGATGTAACAGCGTTAGATATTAATGCTTCACATATTGATGCCATTGAAGCAGTTAAAACCAAAACAGGGTTAGCGGTAAAAAGCGGCTTATATGATATTAATGAAGCTTCACTGACAGAGAAATACGATATTATTCTTTCAACGGTTGTATTGATGTTCTGTCAACGGGAACGTATTGAAAGTATTATTAAAAACATGCAGGAATGTACCAACTCTAACGGTATTAATGTGATTGTTTGCCCTGTTGAAACGCCAAATAGTGATCCTGCTGAAATTCCATTTAAAACCTTTTTACGTCCAAACGAATTAGCTGATTATTATAAAGACTGGGAAATTATTAAATATAATGAAAACCCAGGGCATCTACATAAAACAGATGCAAATGGAAATCGTATCGCCTTAAACTTTGCTACTTTAATCGCACGTAAAAAATAGTTAAGTTCAATCGTCTCTTTTTAAATACCCCAAATAATTGGGGTATTTTTTTGTCTGTTTAAGCGAGTTTTATTGTTGTGGTAATTTATCACTTTTAATGTCATCGGCTTGGTTTGTTTGTTCTTTTGCCTCAGACTTTTGCAATATTCGTTCTAATAAAACCGTATAAATAGGGCGGCCACCTAATAATTGAGCCAACATTGTTGCACCTAAACAGGTAATGATCATCGGTAGGATAAGTTGATAATTATCAGTCATTTCTAATACGAGGACGATCCCGGTTAGAGGTGCTCTTACGGTTGCTGCAAATAAAGCGCCCATTCCTGCAATAGCAAACGTACCAATTTGAATTTGATAATCAGGGAAAAGTAAGGTTGCAGTTAATCCGAAGGCGCTGCCAAATAGCGTACCTAATGCCAGAGTGGGGGCGAATATACCGCCAGGAGCACCAGAGGCAAAACTGATAATGGATGTTATAGTTCGTAAAACAAAGAAAAGTAATAGCGCGATAAGAGAATATTGCCCTGTGCTTAATGCTGGAATAATACTAAATCCACCCCCCGTTATTTCAGGAATAATTAGTGCTAATAAGCCACAAAGCCCACCAATGATCCCGCCTGTTAAAACGAAACGTGATGTTTTATCTTGATAAAAATGTTGAAACTGGGTTTGAACATAAAAAAGTAATTTACTGAAAATAACGCCAATAATGCCAAATAACATACCCAAAACTAAATACAACCAGAGTGTATTTAGTGGTGCAGATGAAAATTTACCGATATGAATAACACCATCTTCACCATTAAATAGGCGAAAAACAATGCAAGACATAATCACGCCAATAAAGACGGCTTTAATTGAAATAAGGCTGTATTTAAATTGAGGACGCATTTCTTCAATAATAAATAAAATACCAGCCAGAGGAGCATTAAAAGCCGCAGTTAATCCTGCTGCGGCTCCGGTCGCTAATAGAGTATGGCGTGACTCTTTATCTTTTACTCGAGAAATATCATTTACGAGCTGACCAATATTGGCACCTAATTGTACCGTTGGGCCTTCTCGCCCTAATACCATTCCAGAACCTAAAGTCCCAATACTGGCAATAAATTTTACAGGTAATACTCGCCACCAACGAACAGGGCGAATATCTATCATGGCACCTTCAATTTCAGGTATTCCTGAGCCCCCTGATTCGGGTGAAATTTTCTTGACTAAATAGTATCCCAGCATTGCCAGAATAGAGGAAAAGAGTAATGTGCAGATCGCTAGAATATAAGGATTGGTAAAGGTTTTAATAAATTCTTCTTGTCGAAAATGAATCACCCAACTAACGCTTTTTTCAAATAAAACACCCACTAGCCCAGCTAAAGAGCCGACTATAGCGGACAATAACAGGATCTTTAGTGGTGCAAGGTTGGTTTCTTGCGCTTTTCTGAACAGATTAAAACGTCGTTCATTTTGGCTGTTTTGTGCTGATTTATGATTATGCATAACTTTGATTGAAGTATTGTAACGATGAACCTAATGATAGCGTAATTTAATAATGAAGTGATATTTCTCACATAACTAAGCCAATTTTAGAGTTAGTCGTTTTTTTTTCTAGCATATTTTCACTTTTTCATCTTTAGTGTAATTGATAACAAAAAATACATATTTAGATAACATTTGGACGAGAAAGGGTAAATTATGGATTTCATCACAAATATATTAAGCGCTATAAATGGCGTGGTATGGGGAGTTCCGATGCTTGTCGGTATTCTCGGTATCGGCCTTTTTATGCAGTTTCGACTTGGCTTTTTACCGATTAGGAAGTTAGGAACAGGATTTAAGCTTTTATTTGAAAAAAATGATAAAAGAGGTGAAGGGCAAATATCGCCATTTAATGCCTTAATGACCGCGCTATCTGCCACCATCGGAACCGGTAATATTGCTGGTGTTGCAACAGCGGTTGTCTTAGGTGGTCCCGGTGCATTGTTCTGGATGTGGATGACCGCATTAGTGGGAATGGCAACCAAATATTCAGAAGCCGTACTTGCTGTACGTTTCCGTGAAGTTGATAAATACGGAAACTATGTCGGTGGGCCAATGTATTACATCAAAAATGGCTTAGGTAAAAACTGGGTTTGGCTAGGTACTGTTTTTGCTGTCTTTGGTAGTTTTGCGGGATTTGGTATTGGTAATACAGTACAAGCAAACTCTGTCGCTGATGTACTGGAAAGCAACTTTGGTATTTCGACGACAATTACTGCTATTGTGCTCGTTGTTTTAGTTGGTGCTGTACTCATCGGGGGCATTAAGCGTATTGCTGATGTTGCCGGTAAATTAGTTCCTATTATGACTGTCGGCTATTTTGGTGCAGGTATTGTTGTTCTCGCACTGAATGCGACTGCGATCCCTGATGCAATTGTCCTTATTGTTAAATCAGCATTTACGCCTGTTGCTGCTCAAGGTGGTTTTGCGGGTGCGGCTGTTTGGGCGGCGATCCGTTTTGGTGTAGCGCGTGGTGTTTTCTCAAATGAAGCTGGATTGGGTAGTGCGCCTATTGCCCATGCGACGGCAAAAACACAAAATCCTGTTCGCCAAGGTTTAATTGCGATGTTGGGGACTTTTATTGATACCATCATCGTCTGCTCTGTTACCGGATTAACCATTGTTATCACAGGGCAATGGTTAACAGGGCAAAGTGGAGCAACATTAACCGCCGCATCGTTCTCTACCGCTATTCCGGGAGGTAACTATATTGTGGCAATTGCATTAGCTATTTTTGCCTTTACCACGATTTTAGGCTGGAGTTTTTACGGTGAAAAATGTGTGCAATATCTTTTTGGACCTAAAGCGATTATGCCATTTAGAGTTGCATGGCTAATTGCGTTACCGGTTGGTGCGACACAATCGTTAGAGTTTGTGTGGTTATTAGCCGATACACTCAATGCAATGATGGCTATTCCTAACTTAATTGCATTAGCTTTATTAAGCCCTGTTGTTTATCGCTTAACAAGAGATCATATAAAAGATGTTAACGCCGATAATATTGAATTAGATAAAGAAACTCACTCAGTGAGTAAAAAAGAAGCCGAAGCAGAGTAACTCGTTCTCACTTATTGGCTAACAACACAACATAAAACCGCATGCTTTATCGCGATAAGTATGCGGTTTTTTTATGGTGATAACTTGAGGTTTGAGAAATTACAGATAATAAAAAGCCTTCTGGGGAGAAGGCGAAGAGATGAGTATAGATATTATATTTATAAGAATTTAGAAAAGAGAGAAAATCTTATTCTTTCATACTGATGAAGATGTTTTTCACTTGGCTATAAGCATCTAACATCATTTTATGTGTTTCACGTCCTAAGCCTGATTTCTTGTAACCCCCAAAAGGTGCGTGAGCTGGGAGTTCGTGATAAGTGTTGACCCACATACGGCCGGTTCTTACTGCTTTTGCAACACGTAAGGCACGGTTAATATCTTGAGTCCAAACACCACCACCAAGGCCATATTCAGAGTCATTCGCCATTTCGATCACTTCATCTTCATTATCGAATGGAATAACACACAATACAGGTCCAAAAATTTCTTCTCGGGCAACACGCATTTGGTTTGTTGCATTGATGATGATGGTTGGACGAACAAAGAAGCCGTCATTATAACCTTCACCCGTAATACGCTCACCACCTGTTAAAACAGTTGCACCTTCTTTTTTCGCGAGTTCAACATAGCCTAAGATGGTATCCATTTGATCTTGGCTAACTTGTGTCCCCATTTGTGTATTCGGATCAAGTGGGTCGCCGACACGAATACTCTCAAATTCAGTTTTTAATGCTTTCAAAAATTCATCATGAATATCTTTATGTAAGAACAAACGTGAACCTGATTCACAAGCTTGTCCTTGGTTCATCAATATTGCCAATGCTGAATATTTGACTGCTTTTTTCATATTCGCATCAGGGAACACGATATTGGCTGATTTACCGCCTAATTCCAATGTTGCTGGAACCATTTTTTTCGCCGCAGCTTCTGCTACGGTATAACCCACATTGGTAGAGCCAGTAAACGCAAGTTTATCAATATCTTCGTGCTCTAAAATAGCTTGTCCTACAACAGATCCGCGTCCGGTAACAATATTAATTACACCAGCTGGTAATATTTCATTTAAAATACGACCTAGCTCTAATAATGAAAGGGAAGTCAGTGTTGCTGGATTAATCACCACGGTGTCACCCGCTGCAATCGCTGGTGCCAATTTCCATGCTGCCATTAATAATGGGAAGTTCCACGGAATAATTTGACCCACCACACCAATAGGTTCGCGAATAACAAGGCTAATGGTATTTTCGTCTAGGACGGCACTTTCATCGGTATGAGAGCGTATCACGCCTGCAAAATATCGAAAATGGTCAATAGAGGCAGGTAAATCTATGTTTTTCGACTCATTGAGTGGCTTACCATTATCTAATGACTCAATCCAAGCAAAGCGTTCTTGTTCCTGCTCTAAGCGATCCGCGATTTTTAATAAGAGGGCTTGACGCTCAGCTGGTGACGTTTTACTCCATGTTTTGAATGCTTTACGAGCAGCACTGACTGCGCGTTCAACATCTTCAGCACTACCAGATTGGTATTCACTTAATAATTCACCCGTAGCTGGGCTATAAGTTTTCGTTGTTTTTTGCGATGTGCTAGATACCCATTCTCCTCCAATTAGCATTTTATAACTTTCTAGAGGACGAAATTCTGATGGAACATTATTTAATTTAATCATTTTTAATCTCCAATGTAGGGATGAGCATCATTCAAATGTGTAGTTTCATTTCGTAATACTCGTGCTAATAACATATCTCAATTGAAATAATTTGATTAGCTATTGATGCAATAGGTGATATTAACTATAAAAAATAGTAATGAATATTACTGACTTAACAAAAATGGATAAACTTAATCGTTTCATCTCTCAGTATTTATATGATTAAACAAAAAATAACCGTCAAAAATCATTAAACATTCCTTCTTATTTCGTCATCATCGGCACAATGCAATAGCGCTCTCTTTTTTGGGAAAATTATTTTGAGGCTTAAGCAAAATCAAAGGATAAAAAAAGGGATATTAAAAAATTTGCTAGAAATTGCGTTAGATCAAACAACATTTAAATTGTTCAATATTGCCCTTTCGCTCTTATAAAAATGGCGTATTCTTATGTTGCATCTGGAATACAACTTATAAAAATAAAGCATGATCTTTTATTAGAAGGAATACGATATGTATTGTGTGCAATGTGAACAAACAATGAAAACGCCTGTAGGTAATGGTTGTGCCTATGCGCAAGGTATGTGTGGTAAAACAGCAGAAACTTCAGATCTTCAAGATTTACTCGTTGCAGTATTAGAAGGACTTTCAGCGTGGGCTTTAGCGGCGCGTAGTGTTGGTATTATTGATCATGATGTAGATAGCTTTGCTCCTCGTGCTTTTTTCTCTACGTTAACTAACGTCAACTTTGATTCTGATCGCATTGTCGGTTATGCGAAAGAAGCTATCTATTTCCGTGAAAGTTTGAAATCTCGCACTTTAGCGAAAAATGCAGCCATTCAAGTCACTAACCCTAGAGCTGAAATTCAATTAGCGGGTAGCGATTTAGATAGCTTACAAAAACAAGCTCAGCTTTTTGCTTTAAATGCAGATAAAGCGCAAATCGGTGATGATCTTCATGGATTACGTATGCTGTGCCTGTATGGCTTAAAAGGGGCTGCGGCTTATATGGAGCACGCGCATGTTTTAGGTCAGTATGACAATGAAATTTATGCAGAATATCACCGTTATATGGCGTGGTTAGGTACTGATCCTTCTGATATGAATGAGTTGTTAGAAAATGCGATGGGCATTGGTCAAATGAACTTCCGCATTATGGCTATTCTTGATAAAGGCGAAACTCAAGCTTACGGTAACCCAACACCAGTTACTGTTAACGTTCGCCCTGTTGCAGGTAAAGCTATTTTAATTTCAGGTCATGACCTGAAAGATCTGCAAATGCTTCTTGAGCAAACTGAAGGTAAAGGGATCAACATTTATACTCATGGTGAAATGTTACCTGCCCATGGTTATCCAGAACTTAAAAAATACAAACACTTAGTGGGTAATTACGGTAGTGGTTGGCAGAATCAGCAAATTGAGTTTGCAAAATTCCCTGGCCCTGTACTAATGACTTCAAACTGTATTATTGATCCGAATGTAGGTAATTACGGTGACCGTATTTGGACTCGTAGTATTGTTGGCTGGCCGGGCGTAAAACATATTACTGGTGATGACTTCTCTGAAATGATTGAACAAGCACAATCATTAGAAGGCTTCCCATACAATGAAATTGAGCATTTAATTACAGTTGGTTTCGGTCGTGAAACACTATTAAATGCTGCTGATACTGTGATTGATTTAGTCTCACAGAAAAAATTACGCCATGTTTTCTTAGTGGGTGGTTGTGATGGTAGCCGTGGTGAACGTAGTTACTACACCGATCTTGCAAGAGAAATTCCACAAGATTGTTTAATTATGACTTTGGCGTGTGGTAAATACCGTTTCAATAAGCTGGATTTCGGTACTTTAGAAGGCTTACCACGCTTACTTGATGTGGGTCAGTGTAACGATGCTTACTCAGCGATTATGCTAGCGGTTAACCTTGCCGAGAAATTAGGTTGTGGTGTGAATGACTTACCACTGTCTTTAATTCTCTCTTGGTTCGAGCAAAAAGCGATTGTTATCTTATTGACTCTGCTTTCATTAGGCGTGAAAAACATTTATACCGGTCCAACAGCACCTGCATTCTTAACTGACAATCTGTTGGCGGTACTAAATGAGAAATTTGGTATGCGCTCTATTACTACACCAGAACAAGATCTTAAAGATATTCTTTCTGCTTAATGTTTTAAATTCATTATCATTACCGAAGCCTACGGGCTTCGGTGAAGGATCAATATCCATGACGATGCCTACTTCTCTTTGTCCTAATCGTATGCAAGTTCACTCTATTCATCAGGAAACACCTGAAGTGTGGACGCTAAATTTAATTAATCATGACTTTTATTCTTATAAACCAGGTCAATTTGCACTGGTGAGTATCAATAATAGTGATGAAACAATGCGCGCTTATACCATTTCATCTTCTCCGGGATTAAGCCCATTTATCACTTTAACCGTTCGTCGTTTAGAAAATGGCGTGGGTTCAGGTTGGTTAACATCACAAGTAAAACCGGGTGATTATCTTTGGTTATCTGATGCTCAGGGTGAATTTACTTGTGCAGGTAAAGAAGGTGCGCGCTATTTAATGTTGGCGGCAGGATGCGGTGTTACACCCGTTATGTCGATGACACGTTGGTTGTTAAATAATCAACCTAAAGCAGATATTACAGTTATTTTTAATATTCGCGAGCAAAGCCAGTTTATTTTTGAGAAAGAGTGGATCGAATTAGCAAATGCATATCCATACAATCTCAATTTTATCATGATGCCAAAATTGCCTGATAATAAAGGGTTATTTAGCGGTCGCATTTCTCAAGAAAAATTAGCCGCATTAGTCCCTGATATTGCGAGTCGTACTGTCATGTGTTGTGGCCCAAATAGCTATATGGAAGACACAGGACGTTTTGCAAGAAATCTTGGCGTACCTGCTGAGAATATCTTTATGGAACGTTTTGGTGATGAGCCTGTTTGTGTTGATGAAAACGAACAATTAACCATGACTATTCGCCATCCATTATCACAAATTAAAGTTCCTGTTGGTGTAACTTTATTATCAGCAATGGAAGAAAATAAAGTTCCTGTTTTTGCAGCTTGTCGTGCAGGAGTTTGTGGTAGTTGTAAAACGCGCATCGCGAGTGGTGATTATGATGTCAGTAGTACCAGCACATTAACGGCTGAAGAGATAGCTCAAGGTTATGTCTTAGCATGTAGTTGTCGTTTAAAAGGAGATGTTGAGCTCGCTTAACCTCTTTTTATTAAGTATTTCCTTCTATTTTCCTGTTTTTCTTACCCTGTTAATTTATTAACAGGGTTTTTTATGCCTATTCCTCCCATTAAAAAAACGAATAATCTGGAAAATGCTTCCCTTTATTTTAAATTAAAGACAGCTTTTATTTATTCAGAATAATAAAAGTATTGGAAATGATGACTCATTAAAAATATATTTTAGTTAGTGGGGAGTTTCCTTATAAACATTCTGCTATTATTTAAATTATTGACTGGGTAAGGGGGGGTATATGAAAAAATTGTTAGTTATTTGTTTATTTAGTGTCATGTTATCTGGCTGTGAAAAACCTCAACAAACCCTTGATGGCTCTAATGTAGAGTCACTACGTATCTCAATTGTTGAAATGCGTAATTCTCTCCCTCTTGATGAACAATCGCGTTTTGATGAAGCAATAGAATTAGCTATTCTGAATGATATTAATTTTAATGATTTAGTTATCGCTGGGCGTCATAAAAATGCGGATATTATCACTCGTAAAATGTGCCAATCATTAGATGGTAAAACGGTAAAAGAGATATTTTTGCAAGCAGAAGAAATAAGAGTACAAAAATTAGCATTTAAATAATCAATTAATAAACAGATTTCTTCTTAACTATACGATTTTAACTTTCGTAGGAAAGCCTCATTTCTTTTTTATATATTGGTTTCGAATGGAATTATATTATTTAATTGTATGATGAATGTGATGGCTATTTTTCAATAGAACTTAAACAAAATCGTTATCGTGCTTTTCATTATATTGTGAGTGGTTATAATGCGCGCCGCATTCGCAAGAAAAGTGCAGTATCTCGTTAGGCGAGGCTCCTATACAAACACAGGTTACTGATCTGACGACGTCGAGAGACGCCCAAGATTAGGACAGGATATATCGACCGAAGGTATATCCCCATGTAACTTCCAGTATTCATCGGATACGTTGTATAGTGCTAAAACCGAGACGTGTAGATAGCTTTTGCATTCTCGCTTCTGGTTTCGCCCCTATGGAGAACTGATTTGCTAAACACAAACAGTAATAGGGAACCACAAAAATGAAATTCAATACTCAAAACAAAATGGATGCTGTATTAGTTGCAGATGCATCCTTAAACACACCTCAAAACAACTCAACTCAAGACCAATACAATCGTTTAAAAGATGATGCAACGGTTAGCGCTTATATGAGCCAGTCTTATATTGCTGTTTCTGTCGCTGATTCTGTTGAAAATGTGAAAGCTCAATTAGTTAATGATTTAAAAGATGAATTAATTCCAACCTATTTATATGTGGTGGATAAAGATAATTATCTAAATGGGATTTTGCCCGTTAAATCATTATTAACAGCTGCGAATGATCTGTTTGTCTCTGATGTGATGCGTCAAACCTTTTTTTCTGTCTCACCAGAACAGAATCGACATGATGTTTATCAACTGATTAGCCATAGCGGTTTAGACAGCGTACCGGTGATGCATTTTGGAAAGTTAGTCGGTGTTTTACGTCCTCAAGATATTGCTGAATTAATTGAAGATGAAAATACACTGGATGCACAAATGCAGGGTGCAACTTCACCTTTAGAGCAGCCTTATTTAGAAACCAGTCCGGTGACATTATGGCGTAAACGTGTTGTGTGGTTATTGATGCTGTTTGTGGCAGAAGCGTATACCAGTACGGTATTACATGCTTTTGAAGACAGATTAGAAGCTGCAATTTCATTAGCTTTCTTTATTCCATTGCTAATTGGTACAGGCGGAAATAGTGGTACGCAGATCACCTCAACATTAGTACGTGCTATGGCATTAGGGGAAGTGAGCTTACGTAATGTTTGGTCTGTATTAAGAAAAGAGATAACCACATCCATAATGGTCGCACTGACTATGGGTATTGCCGGTTTTGTGCGTGCTTGGTTCTTAGGTGTGGGTATGGAAGTGATGATTGTTGTTGGCTTAACGCTCGTTTCAATCACTGTTTGGAGTGCGATTGTTTCGTCTGTTATTCCAATGGTATTAAAGCGCTTAGGTATCGATCCTGCGGTTGTTTCAGCACCGTTTATCGCGACTTTAATTGATGGTACAGGTCTTATTATTTACTTTGAAATCGCATCTCATGTGATGAGCGAGTTTGCTTAAGACAATCCCATATATTTATTCTCAAGATAAAGCCGATGTGACTTAATCAACACATCGGCTTTATTTTTATCTACACGAGTTCGCGTTCAATAAATTGTAAAATCGCCTGACAGTGGCGACAACGGTATTGTGTTTCTCCGCGTAATACTTTGTTATGACGGCGAATAGTGAGCTGGTGTTTCTCTTCACAATGGCAAGCATAAGGAAAGGTCTTAGCTTTAACGGCGCTGACATCAAAATGATGAGTACGTTTAGCTGAAACTTGTAATACTGTTTCCATCATCCATTTCCACTCTTTCCCATGAGGCGCTACACGACCAAAATGGCGATTAACTAATAAATGAGCTAATTCATGAGGAATAACTTCTTCAATAAAATTCTGTTTATTTTCAATCAATAATGTAGGATTAATACGGATTTCCCAATTTGCATAATAGGCACTGCCTGCAATAGTTCCTCTCTGATTATAATGTAGAGTAGGTTCTGGGTAATTTGTATTAAGATAAAGATTAGCCTGCTGCAATTTTTCACGCAGTGTTCGCATAACGCTTTGCACTAAGGCGATGGGGACTCTTACCGTTTTCATGTTACAGAGCATATAGCGCCTTATACAAACACGCAATAAAAAGAAAACTTGCACAATATATAAATTAACATATTATTAAAAAGTATATTGATTATGGAGTTTACCATGACACAACGAGTTCAACCTGATTTATTAGATGCAATGAAATTGGCGGCTAATGAAGCGTCTAGTATGCTTAAGACGCTAGGAAATGGCGATCGCCTCTTATTATTGTGTCAGCTAAGTCAGGGCGAAAAAAGTGTGAGTGAATTAGAAGAGAGTCTAGGTATTCGTCAACCGACACTTTCTCAACAGCTAACCGTTTTGCGTAATGAAGGGTTAGTGAATACTCGTCGTGATGGAAAACGTATCTTTTATTCTATTGCTGATGAAAAAGTTCTTGTGCTACTCAATACGCTTTATCAGCTTTATTGCCCGATAGCAGGTTAATTTATGAATATAGATTGGGTTCACTTTACGCCTTTAAGTGCGGCAATTGGTGGGCTTATGATAGGTGCAGCTGCCGCCATTCTACTGTTATTTAATGGTCGCATTGCAGGAATAAGCGGTATTTTAGGTGGTGTGTTATCAACAAAACAGCAGGGAAATGGTTGGCGTTGGGCATTTTTACTTGGCATGCTAATCGCACCTACACTGTTTTATTTTTTTGATAAACCTTTGTCGCCAGTGATTGAAACGTCACCTTGGATGCTAATTATTGCTGGGGTGCTGGTGGGAGCAGGCACTCGTTTAGGTAATGGTTGCACTAGCGGTCATGGCATTTGTGGGTTAGCACGATTATCACGTCGCTCGATGGTGGCAGTTCTCGTCTTTATGGTGACTGCATTTATTACCGTTTATATTCAGCGCCACGTAATAGGAATAGGAGGCTAAGAAAATGACCAAGTTTGTTGCTTTTCTTTGTGGTCTTCTATTCAGTGCAGGATTGATTGTTGGTGGAATGAGCAATCCGCAAAAAATTCTGGGTTTTCTGGATATCACGGGAAACTGGGATCCCTCTTTATTGATAATTATGGGGGCAGGATTGGTTGTCAGTGTAATTGGTTACCAATTAACACGCCGTAGTCAACAAAGTATTTTAGCGTGTCCTTTAAATATTCCGACCAATAAAGTGATTGATAAACCATTGGTGTTGGGTAGTGTATTATTCGGTCTTGGTTGGGGATTAGCTGGAATTTGCCCAGGTCCTGGTTTGGTATTAGCAGGTGCTGGGTTTTATCAAGGTATTTTATTTGTCCTTGCCATGATTGTGGGTTGGTTGCTCGTTGGGTTTTTTCGTAAAACGCAATAATGACAACTTACTATCGCAATATTAGCGAAAGCGTTAAACGGGAAGCCAGTGCTTCCCGTTTGTGTATTTAATACATTTAAACATTATTTAAAGTCAGCATAAGGAATAAGAGGATTTGGCGGTAAATCTAAATCACCATTCCAACCATCAAATGAATAACGTAAGTACATTAATGCATGACTTGGGGTATAGTTTTTTGCTTGTTGAATATCAATAGCTGCACCAATAAACCAATGTGGTGTAATTCGATGTTCAACTAATGCTCTTGCGGTATAACCAAAACCATTGCTGGAGTCTCCTTCATCAACAGCGTCACGCTCTTGATAATAAAGTCTCATCATCTCTTCTCGATCCTCAGGGCTAAGCCCATTCATATAGCGATTGAATTTATCGGGAGAAATGAGATTTTGTAAAGGATAGCGCTTTCTGTCATCTGTTTGGGAGTAAGACCAAGAAAGAGAGCCTGATAATTCCCAAGACCAATTTTCAGTGCGTTCACGATAATTAATTGGAACCCCTAAAGAGACATATTTTTGAGGACTATAATAACCACCTTGACCTAAAGTGTATCCGCTTAAGTCTTTATCATAATGCCAAAGCATTGTGCTTAACCCGACAGAAACGCGGCGATTGTTCTCATTGATAAGTTTATAATAATAGCCACCCATTCCTCGAATACTGCTATTATCTTCAACGTTTTTACCCGTCAGTTTATCAACAGAAACTTCGCCCCAATAACCGTCTTTTCCGCCTAAGTCATAGCTTCCACTTAAACGAACGCCAGTTCTTCTCACTCCGCCCCATGTTTGGTTAGTCCAAATATCTCGTTGACCAGCAAAAGCCAGTTGCGAGCTATTAACTGGACGACGGTGAACATCAAGTGTCCAGCCCACATTAAAAAGATCATAATTATAGGCGATTTTACCAACCCAATCAGTTACCTCGAAACCCAGTGGTGTTGTACCAAGATCCCATTGCCATTGGCCATTTTCCCAGCCAATTGCAGGGCTAACACCAAAGGATTTTTGTTCTAGCGGGAAACAACCCGTGCGATAGCAAGTCCCAAATTTAGAGTCATAAGGTGAAGTACCCAGTTTGCCACTGCTGAGATTAACTAAATCTGCCCGCCAAAAGAAACGACCATCATAAACAGGGTGATCGAGTTGTAACATTGTGGTGTGAGCGCGTAGTTTCGAATAGCCTTCGCTACCACTAGAGCCCCAATAATCATGTTCAAGAGTAAAACGCCACTCTTGTTGACGATAAAGAGAGTGAGCATCAGCTCGTAAGCTTCGAGATAGCCAGTTATCTTTTTCGTCATTACGCATTAATGTGGTGTACTCAATATTATCTTTTGGCAACCTATCTGTTATTCCATCCTTGATCATCGCTTGTTGGTAATAATAGTGAGCTTGTTGACGATGTTGCTCATCACGTTGAAAACGAGCAATATCGCGTAATACTAAAGCATCAGCACTGTCTGGCTCCGTTTCAATTTGTTGTGCCAAGTAAGCAAAATAGTGTTGTGCTTTTTCTGTATTCCCCACCTCTTTTTCTGCATTGGCAACACGTCTAATAGAGTTGCTATTAAACTGGTTGGGTGAAAGTGTTTCTATTTTCGTAAGATAGTATTTTGCCTGTGCTTGTTGCCCTTGTTCCAAGGCAATATCTGTTGCGCCTAATAATGCCGTTTCATTGTTAGGCTCTAGATTTAAAGCGGTATGGTAATAACTTAAAGCTTGTTCAAGATTATTTCGCTCTTGAGCCCAGTTCGCTAATAGTAAATAAGTCTGAATTTTTTGCTCTGGTGGAATATGAGCAAAAAGGTAATCAACAGCCTGTTGTTCTTGTCCTTTTGCGCGTAGAGACTCTGCGTGCGCTAATATTTCACCAAAACGTAATCGACTATCTAACGCTTTCATACTCTCGCTACGCTGAGACAAAGGAATTGTTTTTAGCGTATCAAGTGCTTGAGTTTCTCGTCCTGTTTTATTGAGATATAGCGCATAGGCGTAAAGACGAGATGGATCATTAGGGAGGCGGTGATTTAGTTGATTAAAATACTCTTCAGCTTCAGAGTCTCGTTGAGTTATTAATAAATCATCAGTAAGCCGATAAATATTCCAAACATCATTAGGATAATCTTTAGCAATTGCTTTACGTTTTTCAATCGCACTAAAGTATTGCTCTTGATGCTCATCATCAGCGGCTAAATCTTGTCTTATGCCAGAGATAATATAGCCATAATCTTCTGCCAAATTTTTATATTGTCTTGGCGTTAAACCATTAATAAATTGTTGTGCTTTATCATGTGACTGTTGGCGATAAAGTTTTGCGAGGCTATGTAACGTCGCAGGGTGATTGGGTTGATATTTTAAAGCTTGTAAATAATGGCTTTCAGCAACATCCAACTCGCGTTGTGCAACGGCAATGTCACCTAAACCAATATAAGGCTCGCTTTCATAAGGGCTTAACTTATTGAGTTGGTTAAAATATCGTTCAGCTAATTCATAATCTTGTTTTAAGAGCGCTTCATCACCTTTTGAAAGCAGATGCCAATATTGATTAGCCTGCAACATGGATCGCCATTGACCGCTATTATCATGGTTGGGTGATAATTTCAGCGCTTGTGAAAGATAATAAATAGCCGCACCACGCTGATTTGCGCGAGAATAACGTACACCTAAAGCACCTACAACATCCGCATTATCAGGTTGTTGTCGTGCTTTTTGTTTTAAGGTCGCAATAGGCAGAGAGGCAACCTCTGTTTTAGGTTTTACAGAGGAAGCCGTACTGGTTGTGCCTGTTGTAACCACTGATTTTATTGTGGATTGTTGCTGGTAGAGACTCGCTATTTTCTCATTCTGAGGATATTGGCGATAAATATGATCCAGTCTATCAACCTTATCATCATGAGAAGATTGCATAAGCACTTGAATATATTCCAGTGCTAAAGTCTCATCCGGTGGCATTCCTCGATAAATTTCATCGTATAAATTGAGTGCATCATCATAGCGCCCAGCTGTACGGTAAAGCTGGGCTCGCTGTAATTTTTGCCGATTAACATCCGTTGTCAGTGATAAGGTTTTTATTGCACGTTGATATTGCTCTGATTGAGGAAACTGAGTACCTAATTGAGTAAATAACTGTTGTGCTTTTGCATTATCTTTCTGTTTAACGGCAAACTGAATTTGCATTAATAAGATATTAGGATCATTGGGTTTAATTAACGCTAAACGATGCAACGATTGAGCCACTAAAACTTCATTTCCCGTGGATGTTCCTAATCTCACTTGCTCTTGTAAAAAGGCTTCCGTTGTCTCTTCGCTGGCTTGCGTGACAGGCAAAATGCCTGTCAGCAAAAAGAGAGCAATAACAGAGTGGCGATGTGTGTGACTAAATTGCCACATAGCTTAATCCTTAGCCGCTAAACGACGTTGGCTTCTTATTTTCATTGCTCGCCAAATAAGAAGAGAGACAAGAATAATGCCGATAATTGCCGCTAAACCAAGCCATATAGGGTGAGATGCAAACACATACCAAACTTCTTCCCACCAAGGTAAATAACCGACGAAATAAGTGTCACCCACACGTAAGCTATTTACGCCAGATTCTCTGACTAATACCACTGAACCATGCATAGCATCACGTTTACCGCTATCACTGATTGCCTCATTTAACAGTTTGTAACCTTGTGTACTATCGGCTAATAGTGCGATAACGCTACGTTGTGAAAAGAATGGAGATTGGAAACCAATAATTGCACCCATTGATCCTTTAGACGTCAGGGAGATACGGCTATCAGGGCGTTTATCAGTCGGTTGATAACTTGTGTGGCTAAAGATACTGATCTCACGAGAAGGCAGAGTGATTTCACTACGTGCTTTATCAATCAGTACATTCATCTGTTTATCATTATTTAATGCTGGTGGAATTGTGCCGATAAGCAGCAGATCCGCATCTCTTTTTTGTACTTCTTCTAATGAATCAGTTAATGAAACATTCAGTGCTGGATAACCTGTTTGAGCACCGATATTCCCCGTTGAAATTAATAGGGTAGATAACTGCGTTGGTGAAGGTTGTTTATTAACAAAAATCAGGGTTTCAGACAGATCCGCATAACGGCTAAATGGGAAACCAGCATGGCTGTAAACGCGTAAGTCAGGCAGTGCAATATAGTGTCGATAATCACCAGTGAAATTAAAACTAGATAAATCATCAATTGCCACTGCATTTGGAACCGGTTGATAAGTAATACATTGATCTAGTGAACCACCCGGAATTGGGTTGGTGTAATCAAAGGCAAATGTGATTTGGTTACGTTCACCCAGTTTTACTGCGGGAATATTCAATAAATTCTTATGCTCAATCCAACCTTGAATAAGCGGTAAATAAGCGATAACGAGATTATCTTTTTTATCTTTCTCAAGAGGATAAGCTTTAATGAAATGGTCGTTTACTGAGATAGACATACGAGAGTCATCTTGAAATGCAGGTGCGGTATAGCGATAACGCAATTGCATTTGTAATCCCGTATTATTAAACATAAAGAGATCAGGCGGTAACGTCATATTCAACGTAATAGGATTCGGTTTTAATCCGCGAGATTGCAACTGACCTTCATAGTCTTGTAACGTATTAAAATAGATAGGTTTATTCAGCTGTACCCATTTTGGCGCATCATAAGGCTCTCGAGGGATCAATTTTTTTACTTCATTAATTGTAACGACATTTCCTCTAAAAATAACTTGTCCACGGGCTATTCCGTTTACGGCAGTGATCAAATCATTATCATCACGCCCCATAATAAGAAGTAATTTAATATAAGGATTAGTTGGATGTGTCAGCATTTCGATAGTGGGTGCTTTAACATCAGGATGTTGTTTTAAAAATGCCGGTTTTTGTTTATTAGTTGCAAAAACAATACTGTGTTGATTTGGCAACGCATCATAATAAACAGGATAATTTTGCTTACGCCAATCAACTTGAGTACCAAACCAAGAAGAGAGTATAGCTGCCGCTTTCTGTTGGACTAGATTAGGCGACTGATTGAACACCATCGGCAGTGTTAATTCGCCAAAATCACGACTGTCAAAAAATGGCTCTGGGAAGTGCGCTAATTCATTACCTAAACGGAGTGATTGAAAGGTTAAATTCAACTGACTGCTTTTACTCACATCAAGCCAGAGTGTGGTATTTGCTTGGTTCTCACAAATTTCACGATAATGGCCAATAAAAGAGAGTTTTATATGGTTAAAATCTTGAATAAATAAGGGATCAATTGGTATCGTAATTTGGTTTTTCTTACCTAAATCTTCCTGTTTTAAGGTAATAACTCCCATTAATTCATCATTTAAATAGACATTAAGATGAGATTCCACAGGAAGGAGTGATGGAGACGGTGTAAATTCTAAATCGAGAGTCGCTTTTGAAATATATTCATCACTACGTACACCAAATTCTAAATAGCCGTCAGGGCTAACACCGGTTAAATGAATAGCGCCATAACTAGGTGCTGTCTCTGAAAATCTTAATATTTTCTGGCGAGCTGAAGGTGTGATATCAGCAGAAGGCAGTTGTGCATTTACAGGCACTGCTTGAGAAACAACTTCAGGAGCCGCTTCAGTTATTGTAACAGGTGGCGCTGAAATATTGGTTTGCGCTTCTTGCGTTTCATCTCCATGAACTGAAGAAGTGAGCATAAATAAGGCAAATATGAGAAAACGTTTTTTCATTATTGTTACCCATGATCTTATTGTTTATTAATAAATTCCCAGAAAACTGAGTTTTTCCTTCAAGACTGATGAAATATTTGTGAAACATTTACGCGTTGAGGGAGTAACGATGAAAGCCACAGCAAAAACAAACCGAGTAAGCGAAAAGTGGCGTAAATAAAGTAAGGAGCACGTTTTAATAAGGTGTTATAACCTTGCATGCTGATAAAAATGATGTTCTTGAGACTACTTAAAGGTCTGTCGGTTGGAAGTTCATTTTGCCAATCAGCCCAAGTATCGGCTCGCTCAAAAGTACACGCAGTAAATTCGATAGCTTTTTGCGTTGTCATTTCAAGAAGTTGTAACCCAATAATTTGCCCATCAACACGTGAAATATTGGCTTTAAAGGCGTGTTCACGCTGATTTTCACTGAGTAATAGAGTGATACTTTCATTTGGAGAGAGTGAAAGTATGACATTATCAGGTAATTGAATGGCACAGCTATTATCAGAAAAATCATAGAGATAACAGCGATAGAGAGAGCCATTATTTAACAGCAACATGGCAGGAACTTTAACGCGAACGCGAGGGAAACGGCGTTGTTGCTTTGTTTCGACAGAAACTGCAATAGCAACACCCAGTAAGATAAGGTTATAGCAAACCCACAATAAACACATCACAACAGCCCAAGCTTCATCAGGATCGCCTGTTGCAATGCGCCAAAAGGCAAACAAAATACCCAATAAATTTAGGTTGAGAAAGAGTAAGTAAGGGCGGTTAATTCGCCAATCGACAAAACCTTCTTCCATCACGCCACCTTTGCCAGTAACGTTGAAAGTCCCTTTATGAGGAGAGAAAAGAGTACTCAACACTGGGCGAGTGGTGTACCACGCCAAAATTGTTTCATAAACTTCACCCCAGAATGAGTGGCGATAAGCGCCTTGTAACTTCGCACTTGCGAGTGAAATATGGATCAAATACGGTACAACATAGAGGGCGATGGCAACCGCAGGTGCATAAATGATATAGGCGTGGAAAAAAAGAAACGTCAGTGGTGCAAGTAAGAAAACCATCCGTGGAATGCCAGAGAAAAAGTGCAACATAGCATTTAAGTAACAAAGACGTTGTGGCAGGCTCAAACCTTTACCAAAGAGTGGATTATCAAGTCGGAATATTTGAACCATTCCTCTTGCCCATCGAATGCGTTGGCCTATGTGCGCGGATAATGATTCAGTCGCTAAACCTGCGGCTTGTGGAATGCGAATATAAGCTGATCTCCAGCCATGACGGTGTAAACGTAATGAGGTATGCGCATCTTCTGTAACTGTTTCAACAGCAATACCACCAATTTCATCTAATGCAGTACGACGTAAAACGGCACACGAGCCGCAGAAAAACGCTGCATTCCAAGTGTCATTTCCATCCTGAACTAATCCATAAAAGAGTGTGCCTTCATTCGGCGTTTCACGGAAATTATCTAAATTACGTTCAAAAGGGTCGGGTGAGAAAAAATGGTGCGGTGTTTGCACCAAAGCCATTTTTTCATCTTTTAAAAACCATCCCATCGTAAATTGTAGAAATGAACGTGTTGGAATATGGTCGCAGTCAAAGATAGCGACAAATTCACCAGAAGCGAGAGTTAAGGCATGATTGATATTACCTGCCTTAGCAAAATCGTGTTTTTCTCGTGCGATATAACGAATACCCACTTCTTGAGCAAACGCCTTAAATTCAGGGCGGGAGCCATCATCAAGCAGATAAATAGTAAGCTTATCTTTAGGCCAATCTAAATTTAAGCTGGCATAGATGGTGGGTTTAACAACTTGTAGATCTTCGTTATAGGTAGGAATGAAAATATCAACGCTTTGCCATTGCGTAATGTCTTCAGGCATAGAAACAGGTTTTCGATGCAGTGGCCAAATACATTGCATAAAACTGAGGAATAGCACACACCAGGCATAAGTTTCAGCCAATAAAAGCAGTAAACCGCAAAATAAGCTGAAATTATCAATCCAATAAAGGGTTGATTGATAACGCCACCAAATATATCGACATGCAATTGTCAGTGCCAACATAACCATTGCAATTGAAGAGAAACGCCCCGGAATATCACGGATAGCTAAGGCAACTAACCAAAGAACAATCACAAAAACAAACTGGAACGTAAGATCAAACGGTTGAGTAATACTGAGTAAAATAAAGAAAATGGCAAAAATAGCGATAACGGAATAGAGAACATACTGCCAAAATGGCGTGGTTTTTTTCTTATGTTCAATGATGTCAATCGCGATAGGAGTGACATGAACAAAGAGTTTTTTGTATGTTTTTCGAATATAGGAAATCAGTTGTGTGGGTTTTTTAATCAGCAAATGCGCGACATAATGACAAGCTAGCCAAATGCTTTGCAACAAATAGCGTATAGGATCGAAAACTTTAGGGCAACGGGGATCGATATGAGGATATAGCTCTTGTTGTTTTCTGGCAATTCTCCGCCAGAAAGGGGATTCCATCCGTAAAAAAAGCCACATAATGCCCATAAATAGCTCGCAAATAATAGCCGCGCTACGAGATGCACCGTTATGGCGATAAAACTTGTAGTAACGAATAAGAATGTGTTGTGTCACATTCTTTTCGACTTTTTTCGTGGCATCGTAAGATGATGGCATTATGGCTGTCCCTCTTTCCTCTCAAATAACGAAAAACACCATTGAGCGAGTTGCGATATTTCTTCTACTAACATGCAATTAGCTCGGTAATCATATAAAGGTAAACGTGAGGCACACGCCTCTAATGAGGCTTCATCTCGATGAAGAACGACAGGGCATAATGGAAATGGCGTCGTTTGCCAAAATTGATAAAAATCTTGGTGAATTTGGCTGGTGGCACGAAATTGGTTAATCAGTACGTATTCATTTTCGATAAATTCGTGTTGATTAAGGCGAATATGACAGTTGCTTTCTGCCATTGCCACGGTGAAAAAAATATCCGCTTTTTCTATCCAAGATGTGAAAAGAGCATCTTCTGTGTGCTGTAAATCCATTAAAATAATGGCATCAGGGTGTAGCTGAATAAATGTCGTTAAAAAATGGGTAAGATGTTGTTTTGCTGAAAATGATAATTGTAAGAACAAATTATCCTTTGTATTAACCAAACCAAAAGGTAACACTTGGTAGTGTGGTCGATAGTAAAAAATACTCTCCTCTATTGATGTCTCTGCTAATAATGCCTGACTTAATGTGGTATTTTTTTGCTGTGCTGGAAAATAAAAAGACAAAATATTTTCAGTGCAATTATCAATAATAAGCACTTCTTTATTTTGTTGATTAAATTGTCGAGCAAGGGCAATTGCCGTGGATGTTGTACCCACTCCACCTCGAAGCCCTTTTAATACAATAAGTGGCATAGTCAGCCTCATTTAGTCATATAATGAAATGCATTAAGTAATGGCCAGCGATAAATAAGCTCACTATTTACTTCTTCTTTATTGATA
Source organism: Proteus vulgaris (assembly GCF_016647575.1). GTDB lineage: Bacteria > Pseudomonadota > Gammaproteobacteria > Enterobacterales > Enterobacteriaceae > Proteus > Proteus mirabilis_B. Next base: position 2,993,446 of record NZ_CP032663.1, on the reverse strand, counting down.
TCCTGATAGTGATAGTTATTTAATGAAAATAATTTTTTTAGTTTATCAATGTCCTTATTTAGATTATTTTTTTCTATTTTTATATTTGAGTTAATAAAAGTTTCATTTTTCATTTTAATATCCTCTGGATAAAAGAAAAATAAATCTCTATCGAAATTAAAATCTCGATAAAAATAGGGGGTAATTAATAATGCTTTCTGTTTATTTAAACCACCTATTTTAGAATATGCTTTAAAATACATTATTTCAATTACGTAAAAACACATAAAATAGATATTTATTATCTTATTTTTATAAATTATGGCTATTGATTTTCTTTTTACATTTATATTTTCTGTTTTTTTTAATTTCGTCTGTTAAATAATAACGGAAAGAGTTTAGCTACAAAATAAAGCAATAAAAAGAAATGTAAATTAGCTGTTTATAACAATATATTAAATTGTTCGAATCTGATGATCATATTTGTATGTTGATCTGTATCATTTTTCATATAAAAATCATTATATTATAGTCTTTTAATGATTGTTTTTGTGTTTATGTTGAGGCGTTTGTTTACTTATTGCTACTTATGTTTATTAATTGTTATTCGATGTTGTTAATGTGTATTTTGTTTTGTTTTTGTTTCGAAATATAAAAATAAGATAACTCTGTGTTTCATTATTTAATGTAAATAAATCATCATTTTTAAAAATAGACGCTATTATATAAATAGAACGTTGAGTATTTTGTTTTTGAATCCAAATTAAATAAGTTGGATTTCGTAATTGTTTTTATTTTATATAAGAGGTCAGTGTTTTCTGACTAGGTTTTCTTTTTCGTTATTTTTTATTTAAGGGTTTTTACTTGGTTTTAAATAAATATTCTCTTATATGATCGTTTAGTAGTTAATTAAATATCAGAAGTAATAAAAAGACAGATATGAGTAATCATATAACTGTTGAATTGGATTTATTTATACTAAAGAGTAGGAAATCAAAATGAACAAATCTAATACAACCCAGTTCGATTTTTTACATTACTGGCATGGGTTGGGAGCATGGAATTTCTATTTTTTACTAAAGTTTGTTTTACTTTGGTATGGTTATTTAAATTTTGATGCTTTTAGCAATTTACTTTTTCTTGCCTTTTTATTGTTCCCATTACCAAAAAATATTTGGCATAAAATGCGTAATTGGGTCGCTATCCCAATAGGGATAATATTATTTTACCATGATACTTGGTTACCCAGCTTTTCAACGATTCTTGCCCAAGGTGGACAGCTTAAACAGTTTTCCTTTGATTACCTTGTTGAGTTAACTGTTAACTTTATCAATATCAAAATGATAGGTGTCGCCTTTATTTTGTTAGTGGGCTACCTTTTTATTGAACAGTGGATGAGGGTATCCGTTTTTATTATTGCGGGGGTGTTGTGGCTAAATCTTGGTGGGTTTACTCATTTTTCTCAAGGTGTGGTGCCTGCCGTTTCTGCTAATTCTTTCACACAAGAAAGTAATATTAGTACAGAAAAAAACACTGTAGTAGTCAAAGCGCCTGAAGTATTACCAGCATCAGTTGAACCGCAAGTTTCCCCTGAAGTTGTACCAACGAAGGAAGTAGAGACTGCATCTATTAATACCGTTTATCCACCACAAAAACTGAAGGTTAATAATAAGGTATTGGATGATTGGCTAACACAGTTTTATGGTTATGAGAAAAAACGTACAACACCATTCCCTGCGCAGTTAGCAGCCAATGCTCAGCCTTTTGATATCTTAATTATTAATATTTGTTCACTTTCTACTGCTGATGCGGCGGCGGTTGGGCTGCAAGAGCACCCTATTTGGGGTAACTTTGATGTGTTATTTAGTCACTTTAATACCGTATCTTCTTATAGTGGTCCTGCATCATTAAGATTATTACGCGCAAGTTGTGGTCAGACTCACCACTCTGATTTATACGATCCCGCAGATGCACAATGTTTGCTGATGGATAATTTATCGTCATTGGGATTTGCCAAGAAATTGGTTCTCGACCATAACGGGAAGTTCGGTAATTACCTCAAAGAAGTTCAGCAACTCGGTAATCTTAATATCGCCTTACAAGATCAAGAAAATCTTTCTCATCAAATTACCGCATTTGATGGCACCAAAATTTACAACGATAAGGAAACATTACAACGTTGGTTGCAAGCGCGTGAACAGTCTAATGAGAGCCGCTCTGTGACCTTTGTGAACTTGGTGTCATTACATGATGGTAACCGTTATGTAGGCGAAAATAGCACCGCTGATTATGGTAAACGCGCCTCTACATTGCTTGATAACTTAGATAGCTTTATGAATGAGCTAGATAAAAAAGGAAGAAAAGTGATGGTGGTGATTGTGCCTGAGCATGGTGCTGCGCTACAAGGTGATAAGACACAAATGTCAGGGCTAAGAGATATTCCAAGCCAAAGTATTACTACCGTTCCTGTTGGTATTCGTTTCACCGGAATAAAAGATAGAGCACAATTTTATCCTCCTGTGATTGTCGATGAACCCAGCAGCTATTTGGCTATCTCTGAGTTTATTTCTCGTAATGTGAATGGTGATGTCTTTAACCAATCTATTATTGATTGGAATGCATTAGCCAGTGAACTTCCTCAAACTGCCAATGTTGCGGAAAACCAAGCTACGGTTGTGGTTGATTATCAAGGGCAGTCTTATATCAAGTTAAATGGAGGTGAGTGGATTAACTACCCTAATTAACTTTTTATAGGAAACAGTTTCATCATAAATCTATGTTCTCGTTTTCTCCTATTGAGACCCCCGTATGATTGCGGGGTTTTTTTATGAGTTTTATAAATAGAAGCCATAAAAAAACCACATCTATTAAGATGTGGTCTTATCAAAATCAATAACGTGATGTTCTTGGCAAGAGACTTATTTTAAGCCTGCTGCTTCACGTAAGATTTCAGCTTTATCTGTTGCTTCCCAAGGGAATTCAGAGCGACCAAAGTGACCGTAAGCAGCCGTTTTTTGGTAGATAGGGTGCAGTAAATCTAGCATTTGAATTAATCCATAAGGACGTAAGTCAAAGAATTCACGCACTAACAGAATCAGTTGTGCTGTTGGGACTTTTTCAGTACCAAATGTTTCTACCATAATTGATGTTGGCTCAGCCACACCGATTGCGTAAGAAACTTGAATTTCACAACGATCTGCTAAACCTGCAGCTACGATATTTTTAGCTACGTAACGAGCAGCATAAGCGGCTGAACGGTCAACTTTCGATGGATCTTTACCAGAGAAAGCACCACCACCGTGACGAGCCATACCGCCGTATGTGTCGACAATGATTTTACGACCGGTTAAACCACAGTCGCCCATTGGTCCACCGATAACAAAACGGCCTGTTGGGTTGATGAAATATTTAGTTTGTTCATTTAACCATTCTGCTGGCAGAACAGGTTTAATGATCTCTTCCATCACGGCTTCATGCAGATCTTTTTGTGAAATCTCTTCAGAATGCTGAGTTGATAATACAACTGCATCAATACCAACAACTTTATTGTTGTCGTATTGGAAGGTAATTTGGCTTTTCGCATCAGGGCGTAACCAAGGTAAAGCACCGCTTTTGCGGACTTGTGCTTGACGTTGAACTAAACGATGAGCATAAGTAATTGGAGCAGGCATTAATACGTCAGTTTCGTTGGTTGCATAACCAAACATTAAACCTTGGTCGCCAGCGCCTTGCTCTAATGGATTTGCACGATCAACGCCTTGGTTGATATCAGGTGATTGTTTACCAATCGCACTGATAACTGCGCAGGAATTAGCATCAAAGCCCATGTCAGAACTGGTGTAGCCGATTTCACGAACAGTGTTACGTGTAATTTCTTCGATATCGACCCAAGCTTTGGTGGTAATTTCTCCGCCTACCATAACCATGCCTGTCTTAACGTAAGTTTCGCAGGCAACGCGTGCTTTTGGATCTTGTTCTAAAATTGCATCCAGAACAGCATCAGAAATCTGATCTGCAATTTTATCTGGATGACCTTCTGAGACTGATTCAGAAGTAAAAAGGTGTGTAGTCATTATATCTCGTTACCTTAATACAAACGGTTTAAGGATGGATGTTTTAACATCTAGACGTCTATTTTATGACTCTTCTCTCTTTAATTCCAGCTTTTTTTAATCAAATATAGGGATAAAGTAGAATCAAACAGTTAATCTTATTTTTGTTGCTTGCTATTTTTGTATCAAGAAAAGAGAGATTAGAGAAAAAAAAGTTTTTTGTACTTTTTGCTTTGCATTTTTAACTAACTAAAGGTATAACCTCGCGGTTACTGTGAAATCTGAACACAGTGTAAACCGCAGGATTTCTGATCCTGTTTCTCTGTTAGGGAAATGGCTTATAAGTTTAAGCCATGTGTGGAGTGAATGGGTAATGATCCATTGTCTACAGGTTAGTCTTTTCAAAAACCAAAACAGTACTCGCCAATACTATACACGTAGTATATCTAGAGTAATTTCCTCTTTGAGCTCTTTCTCTTTAGAGCGAAGTTGTCTGTTACTTGCCAATAGGTGATTGTGTTAACTCGTTATAGGTTAACTCAAGAACTTTCTACTATTATGTCCCGCGTATAGCTGGATAATCATATAAAAATATATAGTGAGCCATTACTTCCAACTGTTATTTATCAGTCGTTTCAGATTTTTGTCGGATAATTGACTACTATGGTGACAGGCAAGGTATAAACTCATACTCCCTAAGGAGAATGTCATGAATGATAACATCGCTCGTAAGATGCAGCAGACCTATAACATTGCATATTGGGGTGGCGGTTACTATTTAGCGAATAATCGGGGAAATATTAGCGTTTGTCCTAATCCTGATGTTCCTAATGCAACTTTTGATTTAACCGAATTGGTTAAACGAGTTCAAGAAGAGCAATCGAACCTGCGTTTACCTGCGCTTTTTTGCTTTCCTCAAATACTACAACATCGTTTACGTTCGATTAATGCTGCGTTTCATCGCGCGCGTGAATCTTATGGTTATAAAGGTGACTATTTTTTAGTTTACCCAATTAAAGTTAACCAACAACGTCGTGTTATTGAGTCATTAGTCAATGCAGGAGAGCCTTTAGGTTTAGAGGCTGGTTCTAAAGCAGAATTAATGGCAGTACTTGCTCATGCCAATATGACAAGTTCTGTGATTGTTTGTAATGGTTATAAAGACCGTGAGTATATTCGTTTAGCACTCACTGGTGAAAAACTTGGGCATAAAGTTTTCTTAGTCATTGAGAAAATGTCTGAGATTAAAATGGTTCTTGAAGAAGCTGAACGTTTAGAAGTTATTCCACGTTTAGGCGTTCGCGCTCGTCTTGCTTCTCAAGGTTCAGGTAAATGGCAGGCAAGTGGTGGTGAAAAATCAAAATTTGGTTTAGCCGCGACACAAGTTCTGCAATTAATTGATATGTTACGCCAAGCTGACCGCTTAGATAGCCTGCAATTACTGCATTTCCATTTGGGATCACAAATGGCGAATATCCGTGATATCGCAACCGGTGTTCGTGAATCTGCACGCTTCTATGTTGAACTGCACAAACTGGGCGTGAATATTCAGTATTTCGATGTGGGTGGCGGTTTAGGTGTGGACTATGAAGGTACACGCTCACAATCTGATTGCTCTGTTAACTATGGCCTTAACGAATATGCGAATAACGTTATTTGGGCGATTGGTGACGCGTGTGATGAAAATGATTTACCACATCCAACCGTTATTACTGAATCAGGTCGTGCATTAACAGCACACCATACAGTATTAATTTCTAATGTAATTGGTGTTGAACGTAATGAATTTACGGCAATTACACCACCTGAAGATGATGCAGCAAGACCGATTGCAAGCCTTTGGGAAACATGGGAAGAGATGCAAACTAAAGGGCATAGCCGTTCATTACGTGAATGGTTACACGATAGCCAATTAGACTTACATGATGTGCATACCCAATATGTTCACGGTATGTTAAGTCTGACAGAGCGTGCATGGGCAGAAGAGCTGTATTTGAATATTTGTCGTCGTATTCAGTACGATTTAGATCCAAGCAATCGTGCCCATCGTCCTATTATTGATGAGTTACAAGAACGCATGTCAGATAAGTTCTATGTTAACTTCTCATTGTTCCAATCTTTACCTGATGCATGGGGTATCGACCAGTTATTTCCTGTATTACCGATTGAAGGGCTAGATAAACCGCTTGATCGTCGCGCAGTGCTACTCGATATCACTTGTGACTCAGATGGTATTATTGACCATTATGTTGATGGTGATGGTGTTGAAACAACGATGCCAATGCCAGCTTATGATCCTGAATATCCACCAATGATCGGCTTCTTTATGGTTGGGGCTTATCAGGAAATTTTAGGCAATATGCATAACTTATTTGGTGATACGGCAGCGGTTGACGTTTACCTTGATGAAAAAGGTAATCTGACTTACGTGCAAAGTGAAGAGGGCGACACGGTTGCTGATATGCTTCAGTACGTTAAGTTAAATCCTACCGTGCTGTTAGATCGTTTCCGCACCCAAGTAAAAAATGCACAGTTAGATGAAGCGTTACAAGAGCAATTCCTGACTGAATTTGAAAGTGGTTTATACGGTTATACGTATCTGGAAGAAGAAGAGTAATTCTTCACTTTCCAATGCAGGAGTGATGTTATTAAACATCACTCTTTATCTATCATATTGATTTGTATGTTGCTTATTTTAAATAAGCAACAGAGGTAATAGCATGAAAAATAGTACGTTAGGTAATGAGACTGATAATTCATTGATCTCTAATGCATTTGGTTTTTTACGTTTTCCACTGAATTTTCAGCCTTATAGCAGTGATGCAGATTGGGTTATTACAGGTGTGCCTTTTGATATGGCAACATCAGGTCGTGCAGGAACTCGTCATGGACCAGGCGCTATTCGTCAAATTTCAACGAATTTAGCGTGGGAAGGTAATCGCTGGCCGTGGGATTTCGATATGCGTGAACGTTTAAGCGTTGTCGATTGTGGTGACTTAGTGTTTAACTTCGGTGATGCACAAGATATGAGCGATAAATTACAAGCTCATACAGAGAAGTTATTAGCCGCAGGTAAAAAATGCTTAACGTTTGGTGGTGACCATTTTGTCACGCTGCCTTTATTACGTGCCCATGCAAAACACTTCGGTAAAATGGCATTAGTTCATTTTGATGCGCATACCGATACTTATGGTAATGGCAGTAAATTTGACCACGGTACTATGTTCTTCCATGCACCAAATGAAGGATTAATCGATCCTAACCACTCTGTTCAAATTGGTATTCGTACTGATCATGACAGTGATAATGGTTTCACTGTATTGGATGCAGCACAGGTTAACGATCGCGGTGTGACTGATCTCGTTGATCAGATCAAAGGTATTGTTGGTGATCTCCCTGTTTATCTGACTTTTGATATCGACTGTCTTGATCCTGCGTTTGCACCAGGAACAGGAACACCAGTTGTAGGCGGCTTAACAACAGATAAAGCACTGAAGATCTTACGTGCATTACAACCGTTAAATATTGTCGGCATGGATTTAGTTGAAGTTTCTCCAGCTTACGATCAATCGGATATTACAGCACTTGCAGGGGCAACCATTGCTCTTGATATGTTGTATCTGCAAGCCGCAAAAAAATAATTTCTGTTAATTTCAGAAAATAAAGACAAAGCGATATCTGTTAGGTATCGCTTTTTTTATGTTTGTTTTTTGAAAAAAAGAACGCTTTTTTATCTTGATGATTGTCTGTTATAAGTTACACTTTATTTGTAATTTATAAGCGACAATCAAGTGACTTGGCAATAGGGATAGCAAATGCCATATAAAATAGTACGTTATCAAGATAATAATCAAAAAGTACCCTATACGGATTGGATTAAGAAATTAAGAAAACGTGATCCTCAAGCAGCAGCAAAAGTAGAAGTACAAATATCACGAGCCTGTGTCGGTAATTTTGCTGATCATAAGTTTGAAAGAGAAGGTGTTTGGGCTTTACGGATTAATTATGGTCAAGGGTATCGAGTTTATTACTCTGTAGAGAATGGGCTTATAATTCTCTTATTAGTTGGAGGTAATAAAGGAACTCAGCAAGCAGATATAGACAAAGCAGTGAGTTATCTTAAAGATTATTATGTAAGGATAAAAAATGACAAATAAAATAGAAAAAATGAAACAAAATAATATCCCTGCATGTATTGATCATGATGCTGAATTGATCAAAGAACTGCGAGAAGATCCTGTTTATGCAGAAATTTATTTACAGACAGCATTAGAAGGTATCTATGAACCTGGAGGCGTTGGTGCGTTTCTTATTGCATTACGGCAAATAATCGAAGCTCATGGTGGTGTAGGTGAAATAGCAAAAAAATCAGGTCTTTCTCGACAGCATATTTATCGAGCATTATCTGAAAATGGTAATCCGACTTTAACAACACTCACAGAAATAACACGAGCAGTGGGTGTTAGGCTGGCTTCTTCTCATTGCATTTAGAAAAATAAACCAGAAAGTATCGTATTAATAATAATGCCCTGTGTGATTTAGAATAATGACACAGGGTATTTTATTGCGAGTGATTTATAACGAAACTAAAGCTGAAAATAACGAGCAAGCAGAGGGGCGGTAAAATTCTTTTTTAAATAGAATCCTCTGGGTAAGGTCATAATACGTTGCCCATCTTCACCAATCGCTTCTGTTAATGCTTTGCTGTTTGCTGCTTTGGGACGGATTTGTAAGACTTGCCCGTGGCGTGCGGTAATGCTTTCTACTTTACCTAACACAATCATGTCCATTAACTCTTCCCAATCATGACGTAATAGTTCTTCTTCAGTACTATTAGGGCTCCAAAGTAACGGAGAGGCGACGCGACGTTGTGATAATGGTATTTCCCTTTCTCCTTCAACGGGCACCCATAATACTTTTGAGAGCTTACGTTTTACATGGCTATTTTCCCATGTAATACCGCTGTTTCCGGTCAACGCTGCGACACAGACAAAAGTGGTTTCTAAAGGCATGCCCAATCTATCAATTGGAATGGTTTTGAGCTCAATGCCCAATTCACTGAAGTCTTGTTCAGGTTTGCTGCCTGCACTTGCGCCTAAATAGTATTCCAACAACATGCCTACCCAACCTTTATCTCTTTTTAGATCAATTGGGATAGGGAGTTGTGCAAAAGCGGCAAGTTCACCAAAAGTATAACCCGCAAGCGCTTTTGCTCGTTCGAATAAAACCTGCTCATTTTCGGGGGCGACTGGTGGCGTAAACATAGTTATTATCTTCTTGTATAAATAATAGACAGAAAAAACAGGTTGTTGATAACGTATTTAGCTTTATTTTATTTAAATCATAATAGCATGATATATCATCATTTTTTTGAGTTAATTCGCTAATTGAAATTTATAATTCCAAGTTGTGCACGGTTATCCTGAAATCATAAACAGGCTTTTACACTAGGTTATCCACAGCTTTATGGGATAACTCACAGAAAGTGAGATCACTGTTCTGATTTACAGCCTTGACTTTTGCAGATATTTGCCAAAATTATCCTATTTTGTCTAACTAATCGGCATAACCTGTGGATAAAACACCCTATGGTTATTTTTTGTACGATTTAAGCGAGAGGACCTTTTAATTGTTTTATCCAATCGCTGAAATAGGCATTAAAATTTGGCTACTAATTTGAATTATAAGTGATATTTTAAAATTTGTATCAACAGGCTTTCTAACAATACAAAAACTATACCCTGATTATCTCACTCTTTTTCACATAGATATCCACAGAAAAAGTGAATAAATCCCCTAAGTGTTTATGTGGGTGTTTATAACTTTCAAGGTTTCTGTGAATTAACACAAATAATGACTAATTTGAACACTGAAAAGAGACAACAACCTATTTTAGCTTTGGTGTATCGATATCCGGCGTAAACCACGCTGATTTAAAATCAAACCAGCCAAAGGTATTCATTTTGACACCTCGTATAGTTCTCTGCCCTTGTAGCTCTAGTAAATGGTGAAATAGAGGATAAAGCCAAATATCTTGTGTTAATTGGCGACACCACTCTTCAAGTGGCAAGGATTTTTGGTGCCATAGTGTGAGCTCTTGTGAAAATGATGCGCCTAAACATTGGTGAAAGAGTGGTAATTCATAAAGTGCAGCAAAAATTGAGAACTCTAAAGGTTTATAAAAATTCACTGTTGCTAACCAAATATCACTATCAGCTTCTCCGTAATACCACTGCTCATAATCAAGCACTTGAATGGTAAGTTCAATATCATACTGAGATAAAATACTTTTTATTAAATCTGCAATAGTGCTGTATTCATGATGCTCTTTATAAAGAGTGACAGTCAGTTTTGTTAATGAAGGAGGTTTTGGATGTTGGCGGATTAATTTACTGTGATGCCAATGAAGTAATAATCCATAAGCAGGAGACCAATGGCGTTGATAGAAAGGATCACAATGCGTCAGCATATTAACAGGGGTTAACACACTGCTTAACCACTCTCTTATTTCAGTCTGTTGGCACTGTTTTGAGCGACTATCATAAAGTAGGAAATAGCATCCTTCTTCTTTACGGCTTTCTAGTGAGTCTTTATTGGTATCATCATCTGTTAAATGAATAGTTGAACAGACCATTTTGTTATTCAGTTCTGGAACTACCCAGATATCAATTTCATCTAATAATGCCCGTAAGCCAAAATAGCGATTAAAGGCTTTGATTTGCAGCTTATGTTTATCATTAGCGATAACCTGATAAGCGCCAGTACCAATGGGACGTTGTGCAAAAGAAGGAAGTGATGCCCATTCTTGCGGCAAAATAACGGCTTGTGGACTTCCTAATAACGTTGCAAATTGCTTATCCGCTTCGCTTAAGAAAATATCTAGCACATAAGGCTGAGGCGAGGAAATTTGTTCTATATGTGCATAAAGAGGGTTACAGTGTTTCATTCTCATTAAAGAAGTACTGATATCTTCAAGGGTGAGCTCACGACCATGATGAAAATAGATAGAAGGACGTAAATAAAATCGCCAATGTTGCTCTGTGACCATTTGCCAATGATGAGCTAATTCGGCTTCGACTTCTCCATTTTCCTCTTTTAGATGCACTAACGAGTTAAATATCTGACTCATTAAATGTAATTCAGAGCGTCTTAATGGTGTTCCCGGTAATAAATTCCTAAAAGGGCGATAGTAAATAATACGCAGTAATTGTTGTCCGGGATGAAAGCTTTTTTCAATTTGAGAGAGCACCATTTGCCGTACTGAGTCTTTATCGCCCATTAGTGCGACAAGCTTTTCAATATCATTCTCTTCTATCAGCCTTTCAGCGCGATTTTGTTGGATCTCAAGTGCATTAGAGTGAAAAATAAGCGTGGATTTTTTACCTCGACCGACTTCCGCTTGCCAATTTATCCAACCTATTTCTTGCATCTTATTTAATAAAGAGCGGACATGACGACGCGTGCAATGCAGGGTTTGTGCTAATTCTTGTAACGTTGTTTCGGTCGCTTTTCCCTGAAAGGCTTGCCATAAGCGAATAAATTGTAACTCTAAGCGGGGTGAGATCATAAAAGAGGAAATCCCTTGATAAAGTGATCAATTTTAATTTCCTTATATTAGACCGATAATGATTGTGTTTAAAGTTAGCTCTCATGTTAGTTATCACAAATTACGAATACTGACAGACTCCCCCATTTGAGCATTCGGTGATTACCGGCCAGTGATGATTGATCACTGGCTTTTTTATTGGTTATTTATAGGAAGGCTTTTGTTGGGACAAAAAAAAGCCGTAAACGAATTTACGGCAAGAATGACAAAGTAAACATCACAGAAAGTAGAAGAAGGTGAAAACTGCTTTAATTAGCGCATAAAGGCAGGTTGTTTTGCCTCGTAAGCACTAATGTCATCTTGGTGTTGCAGTGTTAATCCAATACTGTCTAATCCTTCAATCATGCAGTGGCGGCGAAATGAGTCGATTTCAAAAGAGAAATGTAATTCACCCGCTCTAACCTCTTGTGCCACTAAATCTACGGTAATGGGGGTGCCTGCATGTTCTTTTACCCAATCAAATAATTGTGAGACTTCATCATCACTTAATTTGATTGGTAATAATTGATTGTTAAATGAATTCCCGTAAAAAATATCAGCAAAACTGGGTGCGATAACGGCGTGAAAACCATAATCAGTTAATGCCCAAGGCGCGTGTTCACGAGATGATCCACAACCAAAGTTTTCTCGAGCTAATAAAATAGATGCACCTTGATAAATAGGCTGATTCAAAATAAAGGCTGGGTTAGGTTGAGTGCCTTCATCGTCCAAAAAACGCCAATCGTGAAACAGGTGCTTACCAAAGCCAGTACGCGTCACTTTCTGCAAAAATTGCTTAGGAATAATGGCGTCGGTATCCACATTTGCTGCATCTAAAGGAACCGCAATACCCGTGTGTTGAGTAAATTTATTCATCATGTTCTCCTTTAAGATGCCACTGCAAATGTACGAATATCTGCAAAATGACCATTAATCGCTGCCGCCGCCGCCATTGCAGGACTGACTAAGTGTGTTCGACCTCCACGACCTTGGCGACCTTCAAAGTTACGGTTGCTGGTGGATGCGCAACGTTCGCCCGGATTTAATCGGTCGTTATTCATCGCTAAACACATTGAACAACCCGGTAAACGCCATTCAAAACCTGCTTCAATAAAGATTTTATCTAAGCCTTCTGCTTCAGCTTGCGCTTTAACAGGACCTGATCCCGGAACAACAATCGCTTGAACATGGGATGCAACTTTATGGCCTTTTGCGATTTCAGCAGCTGCTCGCAAATCTTCAATACGCGAGTTTGTACAAGAGCCAATAAAGACTTTATCGATAGCAACATCTGTTAAGTTGACACCTTCACTTAATCCCATATAAGCCAAGGCTTTTTCAGCAGAAGCGCGTTCAACAGGATCGTTAAAGCTATTTAATAACGGGACTATTTGATCAATAGCAATAACTTGCCCTGGATTGGTGCCCCATGTAACTTGTGGCGCAATATCAGCGGCATTAATAGTGACTGTGGCATCGAAAATTGCATCGTTGTCAGACTTTAAGGTTCTCCAATAAGCGACAGCTTCATCCCAAGATTGATCTTTAGGTGCAAATTGACGTCCTTTTAAGTAGTCAAAAGTGGTGTCATCCGGCGCGACTAAGCCTGCTTTGGCGCCCATTTCAATTGCCATATTGCATAAAGTCATTCGACCTTCCATGCTTAATGCTTCAATGGCTTCACCCGCAAATTCAACGATATAGCCTGTACCACCGGCACTACCTAATTTGCCGATAATGGCTAATACGATATCTTTCGCGGTGATCCCAATAGCGGTTTTACCCTGAACTTCAATTTTTAATGTTTTAGCACGAGACTGTTTTAAAGTTTGAGTTGCTAAAACATGTTCAACTTCTGAAGTTCCGATCCCAAAAGCTAATGAACCAAAGGCACCATGAGTTGCAGTATGTGAGTCACCACAAACAATGGTCATTCCCGGTAAGGTTAAGCCTTGCTCCGGCCCCATTACGTGAACAATCCCTTGATAAGGATGGTTTAAGTCATACAGCGTAACGCCAAATTCTTGGCAGTTTTTCATCAACTCTTGCATTTGAATCCTCGCCATATCACCACAAGCATTAATATCTTTAGTTTGTGTTGATACGTTGTGATCCATCGTTGCAAAGGTTTTATTCGGTTGACGAACAGGGCGACCTTTTGTTCTTAATCCATCAAAGGCTTGAGGTGATGTCACTTCATGCACTAAATGTCTATCGATATATAAAATGGGTGTTTCATCACTCACTTCTCTGACAACATGTGCATCATAAATTTTTTGATATAATGTTTTACCCATGTTATGCCCCTTCATGAATATACTGAGCGATACGATCACCCATTTCTGCGGTTGTGATTGCGTTGCCATTACCGGCTAAATCTGCGGTGCGATAGCCTTTTGCTAATACTTGTGTGATAGCATCTTCAATGGCTTGAGCTGCATTATCTTCATTAAAGCTATAGCGTAATAACAGTGCGGCAGACAGAATTTGTGCAATTGGATTCGCAATGTTTTTACCTGCTATATCAGGCGCTGAGCCTCCTGCGGGTTCATATAAACCAAAGCGCTCTTCGTTAACACTGGCAGATGGCAACATTCCCATAGAGCCGGTGATCATTGCGCATTCATCCGATAAAATATCGCCAAAAATATTGGAGCACAGCAACACATCAAATTGAGATGGATCTTTAATTAACTGCATTGTTGCGTTATCGATATACATATGTTGAATTTCAACATCTGGGTATTCTTTTGCGATCCCAGTGACAACTTCACGCCATAAAATAGAGCTTTGTAATACGTTAGCTTTATCAATTGAGGTTACTTTATGACGGCGTTTACGTGCTGATTCAAACGCAAAACGTGCAATACGTTCAATCTCATAACGATGGTAAATTTCAGTATCAAAAGCACGCTCTTGTGCGCCTTCACCTTCACGACCTTTAGGCTGACCGAAGTAAATACCACCTGTTAATTCACGTACACAGAAAATATCAAAACCACGTTGGGCGATATCAGCACGTAATGGGCAGTAGGCTTCTAAGCCTTCATATAAGCGAGCAGGGCGTAAATTACAGAACAATTTAAAATGCTTGCGTAATGGCAATAAAGCACCGCGCTCTGGCTGTTCATTTGCAGGTAAGTGTTCCCATTTAGGGCCACCGACGGAACCAAATAAAATCGCATCGGCTTGTTCACAACCCGCTAAGGTATCTGCTGGCAACGGAGTGCCATGATTATCAATGGCAATGCCACCGATATCGTATTCTTTTGTTGTGATATTGAGTGAGAAACGCTTACTAACCGCCTTCATCACTTTTTGTGCTTGAGCCATGACTTCAGGGCCAATACCATCTCCGGGTAATACTGCAATATGATAATTTTTTGACATAATTAAACCGCTTCTTGTGTTGTATGTTGTTTGCGTTTTTCTATTTCGACTTGCTCTGAGCGCCAAATGCTATTGATAACGTGGATCATGGCATTCGCAGATGAACCTACGATGTCAGTTTCTAAACCCATCCCATGAAATTTACGTCCTTGATATTCAACGACGATATCAACTTGCCCTAAAGCGTCTCTACCTTCACCTTTAGCAGTTAATTGATAAGTGACTAATTTCAATGGATAACCTGTTGCACGAGAGATGGCTTGATAAACCGCATCGACGGGACCATTACCGGTTGCTGCTTCAGTAATTTCTTTGTCACCATGAGTAATACTGACACTTGCGGTAGCAACGGTTGATGAGCCCGATTGAGTATTAAAATAGTTCATTACAAACTCATCAGGCTCTTGTTGCTGTTGTCCCATAAATGCTAAAGCTTCCAAATCGTAATCAAAGACTTGGCCTTTTTTATCGGCTAAACGTAAGAAGGCAGAATATAAAGTATCCAAGTTATAATCTGTTTCGCGATAACCCATCTCTTCCATTCGGTGTTTAACTGCGGCACGACCTGAGCGAGAAGTTAAATTCAATTGCACTTCTTTTAATCCGATAGATTCCGGTGTCATGATTTCGTAGGTTTCGCGATTTTTCAAAACGCCATCTTGGTGAATACCCGATGAATGCGCGAATGCATTGGAGCCAACAACCGATTTATTAGCATGAATTGGCGTATTACATAATTGGCTGACTAATTGACTGGTACGATAAATTTCTTTGTGATTAATCCGTGTTTGAACATTCATCATTTGCTCACGAACTTTTATCGCCATAATGACTTCTTCTAATGCACAGTTACCCGCACGTTCGCCTAAGCCATTAATTGTTCCTTCTACTTGTCTTGCACCTGCTTGTACTGCAGTAATAGAGTTAGCAACTGCCATGCCCAAATCGTCATGACAGTGAACAGAAATAATGGCTTTATCAATATTGGGAACACGCTCAAACAAGTTGGTGATAATGCCACCAAATTGGTAAGGCGTTGTATAACCTACGGTATCTGGAATATTAATGGTGGTTGCGCCAGCATTAATTGCGCTTTCAACAATTCGGCATAAATTATCGATATGGGTACGGCCTGCATCTTCGCAAGAAAATTCTACGTCATCGGTATAGCGACGAGCACGCTTTATCGAATTCACGCCCATTTCAATAATATCTTCGAATGATTTTTTCAATTTGTGTTCAGCATGCAGTGCTGAGGTTGCCAAGAATACGTGGATACGAAAAGCCTCTGCGACTTTTAAAGACTCCGCTGCAACATCAATATCGTTATCAACGCAGCGTGCCAATGCACAAATACGGCTATTTTTTATTTCGCGTGCAATGGTTTGCACGGATTCAAAATCACCAGGAGAAGAAACAGGAAAGCCAGCTTCAATGATATCCACACCTAAACGCTCTAAAGCGTAAGCAATTTGTAACTTCTCTTTTACGCTTAAGCTCGCCTGCAATGCTTGTTCGCCATCTCTCAATGTGGTATCAAAAATAATCACGTCGTTGCTCATAATCTGTTCCTTTCTCTTTTTATTTGCTGTTTGCGCTCTCCCAGGTATAAAAAAACCCGCGACTAGCGCGGGTTTTTCTCTCTAAGGGCAGGTGTGTTTCACTTTTTACCCATAAGCCGACCGCGCATAAAAGTTGCGAGTAGTAGTAGGCTTGATAGTAAAATTGCGTTTAACATGAAACATCCTTAGGTAAGTTCTCAATAATCTGTATTTATTGATACCTAATACCAATAAAGATGTCAAGCGTTGGAATTTATTAATTCATTTATCAGTGTTATTTATAAAATTTTTATAGTGATTCTGACTAATATCTAAATTTTTACTAATGATTATAACTATTAAGCATTCATTGATTGGGTTAATGTTCCATACGTTGTTTGAAAAAGAGTGAAATGAAAAATCAAACAATTGTTTGCTTTTTTTTTAATCAGCCAGTTGATAAAGAAAAAAGAGGGCGTTAGGGAAGGGATGATTAATAAATGTGAGCAACGTTTTGAATGTAAGAATAAAAATCATTGTATTATAAATGATGATAGATACCGGATACCTATTTTAGGAATGAAAGTACATTATTTTATTATGATTTTTATCATACTTTGTTTTATTATTTGCAAGGCAGAAGGTAAAACAGGTTGTAATATATATTGATATAATCATTTTCTATACATGTAATTTTAATGTCAAATTTCATCACTTATATGAAATACGTTTTTTTATTGATATGAAACTTATGTGTTTAGTTATATTCATGGATGATGAATAATAAATTTTAATAAATAGTTTAAGTAATAGTTGAAGCCTATCTATTATTAATAATATCTCAGTTAATAATGTTTATTTGGCTATTATGATAACATAGTGGAGTAAGAAATGACGGATTACACATCAGCAACAGTTACCAGCAGAGAATCAACAGATATTCATTTACGTAATGTTGATCTTAATTTATTAACGGTATTTGATGCTGTTATGCAAATGCAAAATGTTACCCGTGCTGCACAAGTATTGGGCATGTCACAACCCGCAGTAAGTAACGCTGTATCTCGCCTTAAGGTTATGTTTAATGATGAATTATTTGTTCGTTATGGACGAGGTATTCAACCTACGTTAAGAGCTAAACAACTTTTTGGTCCGGTGAGACAAGCCTTACAATTGGTTCATAACGAGCTTCCAGGAGCAGGATTTGAACCAGAACAAAGTGAGCGCATATTTAATTTATCTATTTGTAGCCCTCTAGATATAAAATTAGCACCAAAAATAGTTGAACAAATTAAAAATGAAACACCCAATATTAGCGTTAATATTAAATCTTATTTAAATAGCAATATAGAGCACCAACTAAAATACCAAGAAGCTGAGTTCTTTATTAGTTATAAAGAATTTGAAAAGGCTGAATTTCATTCGCAACCACTATTTAATGATGAAGTTGTTTTGGTCGTTTCTAATAAACATCCTCGTATTAAAGAGAATGTAACCCAAGAGATGTTATTAAATGAGCAACATTCCATTGTTTCTTTAGATGATATTGGTTCATTTAGTGCGCCGTATTATAAAAATACTCAATTGGAAGATTTAATCACTTATCAAGGAACCGATTTAAATAGTGTATTAAATATTGTTTCTAGAACTTATTTGGTTGCCATTGCACCGAAATGGTTAGTTGAGAGTTATTCTGAACAATTAGATATTAAAGCCGTGCCGTTACCTTGGGAAAAAACAGAGCGTCCATGTTACCTGATTTGGCATGAGTCAACAGCGCGTGATAAAGGCCACTTATGGATGAAAAATTTATTAAGTGAAGTTTGTCAAAACTAGAGTGTTTTCGCTCATAATTAGTATTTAATACTAATTATGCAGAAATAGTGGCAGATAACGTTAGTTACTCAGCTAATGACCAAGATGGCGTTTATGCAGTTAGATAAACTAAATTGGATTGCTGTCACTATTTTTGCCCTTTCTTTGTAATAATGACTCTTATTCGTATTATTACTATGTTAAACCTATTTTTTGCAATAATATCGCCCTCATTCTATTGTCATTGATTAAGTTATAACAATTACTTATTGTTATTTATCAGCTTTTCTTTTTAGCTTTCCATAAAAAATAAGACCATCATATTTAATTTTCTCACTGTGATGAGATAGCCTTTTCTGACAAAACTTTTCATAACTCACAATTTTACAAATTTATGTAAAATTGAATTCCTTTATTTTGGCGGATCACTTAGACTTTTATTCGAGTCAGCGAACAGGTGTAAGCTGAAATTGTAAGAGAGATATTTTCTCCATTTCGGTTTCATAACACGGTCGCTTTTCCATAAATAGCAGGAAAATTATGATAACTAATAATAATCTTCATGATTATCATATAATTAGAAGATTGCAGATGCGGTTTTTGCACAGCGGGAATAAAATTGCTTATCGTCAGTGGGATGCTAAGCGAAATATCGAAATGTCATGGGAGTTGGTTGAAAAGAAAACACACGCGCTCTCAAATGCATTGTTAGAAATGGGTGTGAATGTTCAAGAGAACATAGGGATCTTTTCTCAAAATACCATTGACTGGTCTTTGGCTGATATTGCTTCTTTGCAACTACGTGCCGTAACCGTTCCTCTTTATGCAACAAGTAGTGTTGAACAAGCCGCTTATATTTTAAATGATGCGAATATTCGCATTCTTTTTGTTGGCGACCAAAAGCAATACGATATTGTTTCTGAATTATTAGCGTTATGTCCTCAGCTTGAACATATTATTGTGTTTAACTCCGATGTTGTGTTAAACGAAAATACACCTTCATGCTATCTGGAAGATTTAATTAACCAGACACAATTTCAGCATGACGAAGTATTAAAACAACGTATTAATGAATGCAGTTTAGATGATCTGTTTACTCTGATTTATACATCAGGAACTACAGGTGAACCTAAAGGCGTTATGCTTGATTATACAAGTCTGGCATCGCAGCTTTATCTTCATGATGAGCGTCTCTCATTATCTGATAAAGATGTTTCGCTCTGTTTTTTACCTCTTTCTCACGTTTTTGAACGCGCGTGGAGCTTCTATGTGATGCACACTGGCGCGGTTAACGTGTATTTAACGGACACTCATGCTGTTAAAGAGGCAATGAGTGCAGTTAAACCGACGGTGATGTGTGCTGTTCCTCGCTTTTATGAAAAAGTGTATAGCGCTATTCAAGAGAAAGTGTCTCAAGCTTCTGTGTTTCGTCAATTTATCTTTAAATGGGCGATAAAGCAGGGTGAAAAACAGCGTGAAGCACAACTGAATCAGCGTCAGCAAGGGTTTATTTCCCGCTTATGTTATCGCTTTGCAGATAAAAAAGTCTTAAATCCATTGCGTCAAATTTTAGGTGGACGTGTTCGCTTTTTACCCGCGGCAGGTGCTCGTTTAGATGATGCAGTGATCCGTTTCTTCTTGGCTGCCGGTATTAATATCAAATACGGCTATGGTATGACAGAAACCTGTGCCACAGTTTCATGCTGGGAAGAGAATAAATATAAGTTAGGCTCTATTGGTACACCATTGCCGGGTGTTGAAGTGCGTATTGGTGCAGAAAACGAAATCCAAGTACGTGGCAGCATTGTCATGAAAGGGTATTTCAATAAGCCTGAAGATACGGCAGCTGCCTTTACAGAAGATGGTTGGTTACGTACTGGAGATGCAGGCGCACTTGATAGTGATGGCATGTTGTTTATCACGGAACGTTTGAAGGATTTAATGAAAACGTCGAATGGTAAATATATTGCACCACAAATGATCGAAGGAACATTAGGGCAAGACCGTTTTATTGAGCATATTGCGGTAATTGCTGATACACGTAAATTTGTTTCTGCACTTATCGTGCCTTGTTTTGATGCATTAGAAGAACATGCGCGTGCATTAAATTTAAAATATCAAGATCGTATGGAATTATTACGCCATACCAAAATTAAAGAGCTATTTGATGAACGTTTACGTGAAATGCAAAAAAACTTTGCAAGTTTTCATCAAGTTAAGCGCTTTACTCTTCTTGCTGAAGGCTTTTCAATGGAGTCGGGTGAATTAACGCCAACATTGAAACTTCGCCGTAAAATTATTTCTGAACGTTATCGAAACGAAATCGAATTAATGTATCAAGATTAATTTTAATTGATGAAAAAGCACCTAAAGGGTGCTTTTTTCTTTTGAAATTACTTATTGATAGATAACGATGATTGAAATAATTGATAAAAGACATAAACGGAAACGTTGACGCATACGGTTTTATCAGTAAATTGTGTTAAAATGCAAACTCAGATCAGCATGATGACTGAAATTCATAGCAATATGTAACAAATAACACATTTAATAATTAAAAGAGGCTAATGTGAAACTGGATGAAATCGCCCGCTTGGCTGGTGTTTCACGAACAACAGCAAGTTATGTCATTAATGGTAAAGCGAAACAGTACCGTGTAAGTGACAAGACTGTTGAAAAAGTGATGGCGGTGGTCAGAGAGCATAATTACCACCCGAACGCTGTTGCCGCGGGATTACGTGCTGGTCGTACGCGTTCTATTGGTTTGGTTATTCCTGATTTGGAAAATACCAGTTATACCAGGATCGCAAATTACCTTGAACGACAAGCGCGTCAACGCGGTTATCAATTACTGATTGCCTGTTCAGAAGACCAACCAGACAACGAAATTCGTTGTGTTGAGCACTTACTGCAACGCCAAGTTGATGCCATTATTGTTTCAACAGCATTGCCACCAGAGCATCCTTTCTATCAACGTTGGGCAAATCGCTCATTACCGATTATTGCATTAGACCGAGCATTAGAAAGTGAGCATTTTATCAGTGTTGTTGGCGATGACTTAGAAGATGCCAAAATGTTGGCAACAGAACTAAAAGCATTCCCTTCGCAATCTGTACTCTATTTAGGCGCACTTCCTGAACTCTCTGTGAGTTTTTTACGTGAACAAGGTTTCCGTAATGTATGGAAAGATGATCCTAGAGAGGTTACCTACCTATATGCAAATAGCTATGAACGAGAAGCTGCTGCGGCTGCTTTTTCTGAATGGTTAAATAACAATCCAATGCCTGATGCATTATTCACGACTTCTTTTGCTTTATTACAAGGGGTTATGGATGTGACATTACAACGTAGTGGTCGTTTACCAACGCAATTGGTTATTGCGACTTTTGGTGATCATGAGTTATTGGATTTCCTTGAGTGTCCTGTTTTATCTGTCGCTCAACGCCATCGTGATATTGCAGAGCGTGTGTTAGAACTGGTTCTTGCAAGTCTTGAAGAAGAACAAAAACCACAAGCGGGTATTACACGTATTCGTCGTGATTTATGCCGTCGAGGCAGTTTGGGACGTGCACGTTAATTGATGTCACTCTGTTGGTAATTATCTGCATTTATACTCATCCCTGTTTTATTAAACTAAAACGGGGATGTTTTATTTGATTTAAGAATGTCGAATAGCTTAGAGAATATTAAAATTGAGATTAATCTTAAGCCTTTTTTTACTATTTCTCTCATTTTACTAAGTTAATAGATTAAATTTTGACATATCCATAAGTGATATTGCTTAAATTTAATAAGTAATTAATTTTATTTTGGGAAACTTAAGAAAAAAATAAATAACTATCTTCATGATATTGAATTATTTTTTTTCGTCTTGCTATTTTTATTTATATAAAAGCAACCCCGAATTATTATGTTGGCTAAAGGTAAATGAACTGCAATAAATTAGTTTTTTATAATAAAAATCATGATTTACTGATTATGATTTCTTTATCTGTTTTTCCTCCTTGTAATCGCTATAAATAATTACTTTTCGTGATTAAAAATAGAATTGGAAAAATAATCTCTATTAATCATGGTGTTAATATTTCTCTTTTCCTTTTTGTCGATAATTTAAACATTTCGGTGTGCCTATCAAATTACTGTAAATATAAATAAAGCTTCCTATATCTGGCTTGACAACGTTTTCATACCATCCGTAAACTCTATTTGTGGGGATTTGTGGGATAATGTGGTGTAAATTACAAAGCTGAGGGTAATGAGGATGTTTCGTGGAGCAACACTCGTTAATCTTGACAGCAAAGGGCGAATAACAGTTCCTTCCCGTTATCGAACAACGCTGAGTGAGATTTCTGAAGGTCAAATGGTTTGTACCATTGATCTCAATCAGCCATGTTTATTGCTTTATACCCTTCCAGAATGGGAAAAGATTGAGTTAAAATTAGCGGCTTTGTCCTCCATGAACCCTGCGGAACGTCGAGTTCAACGTTTATTATTAGGTCACGCCAGCGAATGCCAAATGGATAGCGCAGGGCGTCTTTTGTTAGCTAGCACGCTAAGACAGCATGCGGGGCTAACAAAAGAGGTCATGTTAGTCGGTCAATTCAATAAATTTGAGTTGTGGGATGAGCAGGTCTGGTACAAACAGATCGAAACAGACATTGTAGCCGAGCAAACCTCACAGGAACCGTTATCGACACGACTATTGGATTTATCACTTTAAATAATGACAACGAATAATTTTAGCCATACCAGTGTATTACTGGATGAAGCAGTGAATGGCCTGAATATAAAACCTTCAGGTATCTATATCGACGGAACATTTGGTCGCGGAGGTCACTCTCGTCTAATTTTATCGCAATTGGGCGAACAAGGTCGCTTGATAGCGATAGACAGAGATCCGCAAGCCATCGCAGTTGCGAATGAAATTGATGATGCTCGATTTTCTATTGTTCATGGGCCTTTTTCAAATATTGAACAGTATGTTAATGAGCTCGATTTAGCTGGAAAAATTGACGGCGTATTACTGGATTTAGGTGTTTCTTCTCCTCAACTTGATGATCCTGAACGTGGTTTCTCGTTTATGCGTGATGGGCCTCTTGATATGCGTATGGACCCAACATCAGGGCAATCAGCTGCACAATGGCTGATGACAGCAGAAGAAGACGACATTACATGGGTATTGAAAACATTTGGTGAAGAACGCTTTGCTAAACGTATTGCTCGCGCCATTGTTGCTCGTAACAAAACAGAAGAGCCTTTGACTCGAACCAAACAATTGGCTGATTTAATTAGCGATGCAAGCCCAGTTAAAGAGCGTCATAAGCACCCAGCAACACGTAGTTTTCAGGCAATTCGCATCTATATCAATAGCGAGTTAGATGAAATTGAAAAAGCACTAAAAGGTGCCGTTTCTGTTTTAGCACCAGAAGGGCGTTTATCGGTAATTAGTTTCCATTCGTTGGAAGACCGATTAGTGAAGCGTTTTATTCGAGATGAGAGCAAAGGGCCTGTTGTTCCTGCTGGTATTCCTCTCACAGAAGCGCAGATAAAAGAGTTAGGAAGTGCTCGCTTATCGAGTATTCATAAGATGAAACCGACAGGCGTGGAAGTTGAAGAAAATCCACGGGCACGAAGCTCTGTATTGCGTGTAGCACAACGTATTGAGGAATAAATGTCTACTGAACGACACTCACTACCGGGAGTTATAGGGCAGGATTTACTGCGTCATGGCAAATTACCTGTGTGTTTATTGATTGCTGTGATTATTTCTGCGGTGTATGTCGTGACGACAGCACATAAGACACGTTTATTGACAGCAGAGAAAGAGCGTTTAGTGCTGGAAAAAAACGTATTGGAGATCGAATGGCGCAATCTCATTCTTGAAGAAAATGCATTGGCAGACCATAGCCGAGTAGAACGTTTTTCAAGTGATAGTTTGGGAATGATCCATGTTGACCCAACAAAAGAGAACATCGTGGTTACTAAATAATTAAGGCAAGTATGAAATTTTCACGTTCGGCAAAAGCGAAAGCAAAGACAAAGTCAAATGCCAAACTACGCAAGCCTGAAGAAAAAACAGGATTTGTGAGTTGGCGTTTTGCGTTGCTTTGCGGTGGTATTGGTATCGCTTTAGCCGCGCTATTAATCCGTGTTGCCTATTTACAGATTATTAATCCCGATCCCCTTATTCGTGAAGGGGATATGCGTTCTCTACGTGTGCAAAAAGTACCGACAGCAAGAGGCATGATCAGCGACAGAATGGGCAGACCTCTTGCCGTTAGCGTGCCAGTTTATGCTATTTGGGCTGATCCTAAAGTTGTATTAGATGCTAATCCTGATATGACGGACTCGCGTTGGTTAGCGCTTGCTGATGCACTGAAAATACCAGTGAATCAAATTGAGCAAAAAATTGTTGCAACGCCTTCCGCTCGTTTTATCTATTTGGCTCGCCAAGTGAATCCTGAAATTAGTGATTACATTAGTAAATTAAAAATCACTGGGATTAATATGCGTCAAGAATCAAAACGCTATTATCCGTCAGGTGAAGTAACTGCTCACATCATCGGTGTAACAAATATTGATGGTGATGGCATTGAAGGTGTTGAAAAAAGCTTTAACCAGTGGCTCACCGGTGCTCCCGGTGAGCGCGTTGTTCGTAAAGATGGTTTTAACCGTGTTATTGAAAATATCGCTCAAACAGATAGCCAAGCTGCTCATAACCTGATGTTAAGTATCGATGAGCGTTTACAATCTGTGGTTTATCGCGAATTAACCAATGCGGTTATTAAGAATAAAGCAGAGTCAGGAACCGCGGTTTTAGTTGATGTAAATACGGGTGAAGTGCTGGCGATGGCAAATAGCCCATCGTACAACCCAAATAATTTAACGGGTACACCTAAAGACGCGATGCGTAATCGTGCTATCACCGATATTTTTGAACCGGGTTCTACCGTGAAACCGATGGTTGTGATGAGTGCACTTCACAATCATATCATTAAAGAAAATAGTGTTATTAATACTGTTCCTTATCGTATTAGTGGGCATCAGATAAAAGATGTGGCGTTATATCATGAGCTTTCGATAACAGGAATATTACAGAAATCGAGTAACGTTGGTGTTTCAAGACTGGCGTTAGCGATGCCTGCATCTGAACTTGTGGATGTTTATTCACGATTTGGATTCGGGAAGCCAACTAACTTGGGGCTAGTTGGCGAAAGTAGTGGCATATTTCCAATAAAAAAACAGAGGTGGTCCGATCTTGAAAGGGCCACCTTCTCATTCGGATATGGGCTAATGGTAACGCCGTTGCAGTTAGCGCGTGTCTACGCAACGATTGGTAGTTTTGGTATTTATCGTCCTCTCTCTATTACGAAAGTTGACCCTCCTGTACCGGGAACACGAGTCTTCCCAGAGCCTGTGATGAAAACGGTCGTACACATGATGGAAAGCGTTGCATTACCCGGTGGTGGTGGTGTGAGTGCTGCAATCAAGGGTTATCGTGTTGCGATTAAAACAGGGACAGCGAAAAAAGTAGGACCTGACGGAAAATATATCAATCAATATATCTCTTATGCGGCGGGTGTTGCACCTGCAAGTCGTCCTCGCTTTGCGTTAGTTGTGATAATCAATGAACCTAAAGCAGGTAAGTACTATGGGGGCGCAGTATCCGCACCGGTGTTTGGCACAATCATGGGCGCAGTTTTACGCACAATGAACGTAGAACCTGATGCATTGACGCCAGACGATAAAAGTGAATTTGTAATTAAAAAAGAAGAGGATACAAGTGGCCGATCCTAACTTAAGTGACCTATTAGGGGCACTCGGGATACAAGCACCGTCATTGATGCTCAAAGACATGACACTCGACAGCCGAAAAGCGGCGAGCGGTGATCTTTTTATCGCCATTAAAGGTCATGAAACTGATGGTAGACGCTATATTCCTCAAGCAATTGCTCAAGGTGTTTCTGCGGTATTAGCGGAAGCGCAAGATGTTGCAACGCATGGCGAAATCCGTGAAAGTCACGGTATTCCAGTTATTTACATTGATAATCTTAATGCGGAATTGTCAAAATTAGCTGGGTATTTTTATCATCAACCTGCGGAAAAACTGAAACTAATTGGTGTTACTGGGACTAACGGAAAAACGACAACAACACAATTGTTAGCACAGTGGGCACAAGGTTTAGGTGAAACCAGTGCTGTGATGGGAACAGTAGGTAACGGGCTTTTAGGTCATGTTGTTCCTGCGATGAACACCACAGGATCTGCGGTTGATATTCAATTAGAATTACAGCAATTATTAAATCAAGGTGCGACATTGGCGGCTATGGAAGTTTCTTCTCATGGTTTAGTTCAAGGTCGTGTCAGTGCATTGCCTTTTGTGGCGAGTGTATTTACGAATTTAAGCCGTGATCACCTTGATTATCATGGTGATATGGCAAATTACGAAGAAGCAAAATGGTTACTGTTTTCCACGCATCAAAGTGGTGAGAAAATCATCAATGCGGATGATGCCGTTGGTCTAAAATGGCTATCTCGTTTACCTGACGCTGTTGCAGTAACAATGGAAAATAAATTGCCACAAAATTGGCAAGGTCGCTTTGTTAAAACAACTCGTATTAATTATCACGACGCAGGCGCAACGATTCACTTTAGTTCTAGCTGGGGTGATGGTGAAATTGAAAGCCCACTTATGGGTGCTTTTAATGTCAGTAACCTTTTGTGTGCTTTAGCGACATTATTGGCATTAGGATACCCGTTAAATGCCGTTATTAATGCTTCATCGGCACTCACACCTGTTTGTGGTCGCATGGAAGTATTTAGCGCAGATAATCGTCCTACGGTTATCGTCGATTATGCTCATACCCCTGATGCTTTAGAGAAAGCGCTTCAAGCAGCTCGTTTACACTGCACAGGTAAACTGTGGTGTGTATTTGGTTGTGGCGGAGATAGAGATAAAGGTAAGCGCCCACTAATGGGAGCGGTCGCAGAAGAGCTGGCTGATAAAGTTGTTATCACTGATGACAACCCTCGTAGTGAAGAGCCTCAAGCGATTATCCAAGATATTCTTTCAGGTTTAATGGAGCCGGGTCGTGCGATTGCTATTGAAGGTCGAGCAGAAGCAGTCACTAACGTGATTATGCAAGCAGATGCCAATGATATGATTTTAGTCGCTGGTAAAGGGCATGAAGATTATCAGTTAGTTGGTTCACGTCGCCTTGATTATTCAGATAGATTAACCGTTGCTCGGTTATTGGGGGTGATAGCATGATCCCTCTATCTTTAGAAAATATTGCACAAGTTACTAAAGGCACATTGAGCCATATTGCTAAAGGCTCAGCGGATCAATTCATCATCAAATCGATTTCAACAGATAGCCGTAAAATTGATGAAGATTGTCTGTTTATTGCATTAGCGGGTGAGCGTTTTGATGCTCATGATTTTATTGCTGATGTAAAAGAAAAGGGCGCTGTTGCAGTTCTAGTTAATCGTGAGATTGATGTTGATTGTCCGCAAATTATTGTGAAAGATACTCATCTCGCAATGGGTGAAATTGCGGCACATATTCGTTCATTAAGTCACGCCAAAATTGTGGCACTGACGGGCTCTTCCGGAAAAACTTCCGTTAAAGAGATGACCGCTTCTATTTTGCGTCACTGTGGCGAAACACTGTATACACATGGCAATTTAAATAACGATATTGGCGTACCTTTAACGCTGTTTCGTTTAACACCTGAACACCGTTTTGCAGTTATCGAATTAGGTGCAAACCATATCGGTGAAATCGCCTATACCGTAAATATGGTAAAACCAGATGCTGCATTGGTAAACAACCTCTTTTCTGCACACATTGAAGGTTTCGGCTCACTGGAAGGTATTGCTCAAGCTAAAGGCGAAATCTTTACACACTTAAAAGAGCAAGGTACAGCCATTATTAATCTTGATAGTAATGACTTACCTCTGTGGCAACATCATTTAAATGCGCGCCAAACACAATGGTCGTTCTCTTTATCCGCACAACGCAACGCAGATTTTTATCCTACTGATATTGCCGTTAAGCAATTCATCACAAATTTCACCTTACACACACCTGAAGGTTGTGTTGAAGTTACTCTTCCATTACCGGGTCGCCATAATATTGCGAATGCTTTAGCGGCAAGTGCACTTGCGCTATCTGCTGGAGCGACGCTTGAAGATATTCGCCTTGGCTTATCGACATTAAAAGCGGTACCGGGAAGACTGTATCCTGTTGAGTTAACTTCAGGAAAAATGGTGTTAGATGACACTTACAATGCGAATGATGGCTCGATGATTGCGGGCTTACAAGTGCTCTCTCAATTACCGGGATATAAAATTTTTGTCGCTGGGGATATGGCTGAATTAGGTAAAGATTCAGAAAAATGTCACCGCGATGTTGGTCGTTTTGCTCACAGTGCTGGTATTGATAGTGTCTTTACTGTTGGGCATCACAGCCATTTTATTAGTGATGAAAATCAAGGTGGTCAGCATTTTGCATTTAAAGCCGACTTACTTGCTCAATTAATTCCATTATTACAGCAGCATGATGTTGTTTCAGTTTTAGTAAAAGGTTCACGAAGCTCCGCGATGGAAGATATCGTGAACGCATTAAAGGAGTGCTTTGAATGTTAGTTTGGCTAGCCGAATATTTGGTTAAATACCATACATTTTTTAATGTGTTTTCTTATCTGACATTCAGGGCGATTGTTGGTTTATTGACGGCATTAATTATTGCTTTGTGGATGGGGCCTCATCTCATCGCATGGTTACAAAAAATGCAGATTGGACAAGTGGTTCGTAGTGAAGGACCTGAGTCGCACTTTAGTAAACGTGGTACACCAACAATGGGCGGGATTATGATCCTGTTTTCTATCTCCATCTCTACACTGTTATGGGCAAGATTAGATAACCCTTACGTTTGGTGTGTATTGCTGGTTTTAATTGGTTACGGCGTGATTGGATTTGTTGATGATTATCGCAAAGTTGTTCGTAAAGATACCAAAGGCTTAATCGCACGTTGGAAATATTTCTGGCAATCCGTATTAGCACTGGTTGTGGCATTTAGCATGTATGCCATTGGTAAAGATACGCCAGCAACACAGCTAGTCGTTCCATTCTTTAAAGATGTCATGCCTCAATTAGGCATGCTTTATATTTTACTGGCTTATTTCGTCATTGTGGGAACAAGTAACGCCGTTAACTTAACGGATGGTTTGGATGGCTTAGCCATTATGCCAACTGTTTTTGTTGCTGCCGGTTTTGCATTAGTTGCATGGGCGACTGGTAACGTTAATTTTGCAAGCTACTTAAAAATTCCTTACTTGATGCATGCAGGTGAATTGGTGATTGTCTGTACCGCTATCGTTGGTGCAGGCTTAGGTTTCCTTTGGTTTAATACTTACCCAGCTCAAGTATTTATGGGTGATGTAGGCTCTCTTGCATTAGGTGGCGCATTAGGAACGATTGCGGTGTTATTACGCCAAGAATTCTTATTAGTCATTATGGGCGGTGTATTTGTTGTTGAAACACTCTCCGTTATTTTACAAGTCGGCTCATTTAAGTTGCGTGGTCAACGTATCTTCCGTATGGCTCCAATTCATCACCATTATGAATTAAAAGGCTGGCCTGAACCTCGTGTTATTGTCCGCTTCTGGATCATCTCACTGATGTTAGTGCTTATTGGTCTGGCGACATTAAAGGTACGTTAAAATGGCAAATTATCAGGGAAAAAAAGTAGTTGTTGTTGGGCTTGGAATAACAGGCCTTTCCTGCGTTGACTTTTTTATCCGCCAAGGTGTTACGCCTAAGGTTATTGATACACGCCAAAAACCAGGAGGCTTAGATAAGCTTCCTGCTGACGTTGAATATCATACAGGTAGTTTTCATCAAGCATGGCTTAACGATGCTGATTTAATTATCTCAAGTCCGGGTATTGCACTTTCAACACCTGAGCTTGTTGAAGCGGCAAATCATGGCGTTGAAATTGTCGGTGATATCGAATTATTTTGCCGTGAAGCCCAAGCACCTATTGTTGCAATCACTGGTTCTAACGGTAAAAGCACCGTGACAACGATAGTAGGTGAAATGGCAAGCGCAGATGGTATTCGCGTTGGGGTCGGTGGCAATATTGGTGTTCCCGCTCTGACCTTATTAACCGAGCCTCATGATTTATATGTATTAGAGCTATCAAGCTTCCAATTGGAAACGACTTACAGCTTACAAGCTGCGGCTGCAACGGTATTAAATATTAGCGAAGATCATATGAATCGCTATCCGTTAGGATTAGAGCAATACCGTGAAGCAAAACTGCGTATCTACGATAACGCTAAAACCTGCGTTTATAACGAAGATGATGCATTAACGTTACCTTTAGCAGGTAAAGATAATCGTTGTGTTAGTTTTGGTGTCGGACAAGGTGATTATCAGCTTGATAACACAAATCGCATTTTAAAAGTGAAAGGTGAGAAAGTCCTTTCGACAGCTGAAATGTATCTGTCAGGACAGCATAACTATACCAATGCATTAGCCGCATTAGCGCTTGCTGATGCAGTGGGTATTTCTCGTAAAGCTGCAACCGAGGTACTGAAAACGTATCACGGTCTTGCTCATCGTTTTCAATTAGTTTATTCACATCAAAATGTACGTTGGATAAATGACTCGAAAGCGACCAATGTGGGAAGCACAGAGGCGGCATTACGAGGGCTAGAAGTTGAAGGCACTCTGCATCTTTTATTAGGTGGAGATGGGAAATCGGCTGATTTCTCTTCTTTATTGCCTTATATCAGCGGCGACAATATTCGTCTGTACTGTTTTGGACAGGATGGACAAGCATTGGCAAATTTACGACCAGATGTCTCTTTATTAACAGTGACAATGGAAGAAGCCATGCGAGCTTTAGCACCGACTGTAAAATCAGGAGATATGGTATTGCTCTCTCCGGCATGTGCAAGCTTAGATCAGTTTAAATGTTTTGAGCAGCGTGGTGATGAATTTGCGCGTTTAGCAAGGGAGCTTGGCTGATGAGCATATTCGCAATGCGAAGATTAAAACAGTGGCTAGTGGGCAGTTATCAAACTGAGAATACGGCATTTGTGCCGTATGATCGCACTTTGCTCTGGTTTACTTTCGGATTAGCGGTTGTCGGCTTTGTTATGGTGACATCGGCTTCAATGCCGGTGGGTCAACGTCTTGCAGAAGACCCTTTCTTATTTGCGAAACGTGATGGCATCTATATCGTTGTCGCATTTTGTATTGCGTTAGTCACTATGCGTATTCCAATGGCAATTTGGCAACGTTATAGCAGCTTGATGCTGTTTGGCTCGATACTTCTTTTATTGGTGGTATTGGGAGTTGGGAGTTCAGTAAATGGTGCTTCACGCTGGATTGCGGTGGGGCCATTAAATTTCCAGCCTGCTGAATTATCAAAACTTGCACTGTTTTGCTATCTATCGAGTTATTTAGTTCGAAAAGTTGAAGAAGTTAGAAACAACTTTTGGGGTTTCTGTAAGCCGATGGGTGTGATGTTAATACTGGCTGTTTTATTGTTATTACAGCCAGACTTAGGAACGGTTGTGGTTTTATTCGTAACAACATTAGCGCTGCTATTTTTAGCGGGCGCTAAAATTTGGCAATTCTTAGCTATTATAGGCTCAGGAATTGCGGCTGTTGTTATGTTGATTATCGTTGAACCTTACCGTGTTCGACGTATTACTTCTTTCTTAGAGCCTTGGGAAGATCCATTTGGTAGCGGTTATCAGCTTACACAATCTCTAATGGCATTTGGCCGTGGGGAT
Source organism: Proteus vulgaris (assembly GCF_016647575.1). GTDB lineage: Bacteria > Pseudomonadota > Gammaproteobacteria > Enterobacterales > Enterobacteriaceae > Proteus > Proteus mirabilis_B. The sequence goes on along the minus strand of NZ_CP032663.1, from coordinate 2,961,273 downwards.
TTACTGGGACAAGGTTTAGGAAACTCAGTACAAAAATTAGAATATTTGCCTGAAGCACATACCGACTTCATTTTCTCTATTCTTGCCGAAGAACTTGGTTATATCGGTGTGGTTTTGGTGCTTTTAATGGTATTCTTCATCGCTTTTCGTGCGATGCAAATTGGACGACGTGCGCTGATCCTCGATCAACGTTTTTCAGGCTTTTTAGCTTGCTCTATCGGGATCTGGTTTACATTCCAATCATTGGTCAATGTAGGCGCAGCAGCAGGCATGTTGCCAACAAAGGGATTAACCCTTCCTCTTATTAGTTACGGTGGTTCGAGCTTGATTATTATGTCAACCGCCATCGTGATGTTATTACGAATTGATTATGAAACACGTCTAGCACAAGCTCAGGCGTTTGTAAGGAGCCCGAAATGAGCGAGCGTAGACGCCGTTTAATGGTTATGGCTGGTGGTACTGGGGGGCATGTATTCCCAGGACTGGCTGTTGCTCATTATCTACAATCCCAAGGTTGGGAAATCCGATGGTTAGGAACGGCAGATAGAATGGAAGCCGATTTAGTGCCTAAACACGGTATCGAAATTGAATTTATTCGCATCTCAGGCTTACGTGGCAAAGGAATTAAAGCGTTAATCGCAGCCCCTATTCGTATTATTAAAGCGATTTTCCAAGCTCGTGCCATTATGAAGCGCTATCAGCCAGATGCTGTACTTGGTATGGGTGGCTATGTTTCAGGTCCGGGCGGTGTTGCTGCTTGGATGTGTGGGATCCCTGTTATTTTGCATGAGCAAAACGGTATCGCTGGATTAACCAATCGCTGGTTATCTAAAATTGCGAAACGTGTATTACAGGCTTTTCCGGGGGCATTTCCTAAAGCTCCTGTGGTTGGAAATCCCGTTCGTGAAGATGTATTGGCACTTGAAGCACCTTCAGTACGATTAAAAGAGAGAACAGGGCCTGTTCGTGTACTGATTATTGGTGGTAGCCAAGGCGCTAGAATTTTAAATCACACCTTACCTGTAGTTGCAGGTTTGCTAGGTGAACATGTTACAATCTGGCATCAGGCAGGAAAAGGTGGCGAAAGTGATACAAAAACACGCTATCAGAACGAATTAGCAAAAAATTCAGTTAAATCTGAATATAAAGTTACTGAATTTATTGATGATATAGCGCAAGCTTACCAATGGGCTGATGTTGTGGTGTGTCGTTCAGGTGCATTAACGGTCAGCGAAATTGCCGCAGCGGGATTACCCGCTATTTTTGTTCCTTTCCAGCACAAAGATAGACAGCAATATTGGAATGCACTGCCGCTAGAAAAAGCGGGTGCCGCGCGAATTATCGAGCAAAATGATTTAACTCCAGAAGTCATTGCACAAACCCTGAAAAATTGGGATAGAGAAACCTTGTTAGCGATGGCAGAGAAAGCAAAAAGTGTTGCGATTACGGATGCCACAGAGCGCGTAGCAAATGTGATAATCGAAGTGGCAAAAAAATAAACGTAACTTGTAACCATTAACTTAGAGTGAAGAAGTAAATAGTGAATACACAACAACTGGCAAAATTAAGATCGTTTGTGCCTGAAATGAGAAAAGTTAAGCATATTCACTTTATCGGCATCGGTGGTGCGGGTATGGGGGGAATTGCCGAAGTGCTGGCTAACGAAGGTTATGAAATCAGCGGTTCTGATTTAGCACCGAACGTAGTCACACAACAGCTCGTTGCCTTAGGCGCAACAGTCTATTTTAATCATCGCCCTGAAAATATTCGCGGCGCAAGTGTTGTTGTGGTTTCGACAGCAATCAGTGCTGAAAACCCTGAGATTATTGCAGCAAGAGAAGCGCGTATTCCGGTTATTCGTCGTGCTGAAATGCTGGCTGAATTGATGCGTTATCGTCATGGTGTTGCGATTGCCGGAACACATGGTAAAACCACAACAACAGCGATGATTTCAAATATTTATGCGCAAGCGGGTTTAGATCCTACTTTTGTTAATGGTGGACTTGTTAAATCGGCTGGCACGCATGCTCGTTTAGGTTGCAGTCGTTATTTAATTGCTGAAGCTGATGAAAGCGATGCATCATTTTTACATTTACAACCCATGGTTGCTGTCGTTACGAATATCGAAGCAGACCATATGGACACATATCACGGTAATTTTGACAATCTAAAAGAGACGTTTATTACTTTTTTGCACAATTTACCATTCTATGGCCGTGCAGTGATGTGTCTGGATGACGATGTCATTCGTTCGATTATTCCTAAAGTAGGGCGTTATATTACGACTTATGGCTTTAGTGAAGATGCTGATGTTCGTATTACGCATTATGAACAAAAAGGTGCTCAGGGCTTTTTCACTATATCTCGTGAAGGTATGCCAGATTTGCAAGTTGTCTTAAATGCACCCGGTCGTCATAACGCATTGAATGCGACGGCTGCAGTTGCTGTAGCCACAGAAGAAGGTATTGCTGACGAACATATTTTAGCGGCATTACTTAACTTCCAAGGTACTGGGCGTCGTTTCGATTTCTTAGGTAACTACGGTCTTGAGCATGTTAATGGTCAAGAAGGTGAAGTGATGCTAGTGGATGATTATGGTCATCATCCAACAGAAGTTGATGCAACGATTAAAGCAGCGAGAGCAGGATGGCCAGATAAACGTCTAGTGATGATTTTCCAACCTCATCGCTATACCCGTACTCGTGATTTATATGAAGACTTTGCCACTGTTCTCAATCAAGTTGATATTTTATTATTAACAGATGTTTATTCTGCAGGGGAAGCGCCTATTGCAGGTGCCGATAGTCGCTCACTTTGTCGAACAATTCGCCAACGTGGGAAGCTAGATCCTATCTGGGTTTCTGATGTGGATAATATTTCATCAATATTAGCGGGTGTAATAACAGATAATGATCTTGTTTTAGTTCAAGGTGCTGGAAATATTGGTAAAATAGCGCGTCGCTTAGCAGATACGAAATTACAGCCATCTTTCAGCGAGGATTAAGACGGATGTTTGAGCAAGTGAACATCATTTATGGTGAAATAGTCAATAAAACAACTGTAATGATGGAGTGTTATGAAGAAAGTAACACTGAATTGGCGAAAAAAATGATCGAGAATTCGCTTGCTCAAATCTGTGTTGAGAAAAAATTTCAGTTAAAAAGTAAGAAAAACGAAGAAAAATTCGCAATTTCTTCTTTTAAAGTAAATAATTCTCAACAGATTGAACAATTTAGTGATTTAATTATCAAACCTAAAGGTGTTCATAAAGTATATATATGTAGGAAAAGTATTAATCGCTGGAATATCGGACAAAAGGATGGGCGATTCTCTCGTTTAAACGTTGCTCAGGAGTTAGTGGGTTAATATGTCACAAGCAGCGCTAAATATAAAAGAACATAAAGAGAAGCAACATTCTGACAGACCGAGTAATGGTACTTATTTATCAGGATTAATCTTTTTCTTATGTGTGATTGCCACCATCGTTTGGGGTGGGATACAAGTGGTTAACTGGATGAAAGACGCGAATCGTCTACCAATCTCAAAACTTGTATTAACAGGCGAGCGGCATTACACAACGAATGATGATGTGCGTCAGGCGATTTTGTCTTTAGGACAGCCGGGCACATTTATGACACAGGATGTGAATATCATTCAGCAACAAATTGAACGGATGCCATGGATTAGGCAAGTCACTGTTCGTAAACAGTGGCCTGATGAACTTAAAATCCATCTGGTAGAGTATGTTCCCTTTACCCGTTGGAATGATACTTACTTTCTTGATAAAGAAGGGCGTGTTTTCAGTCTGCCAACGCAGTTGGAAACCAAAGGAAGTTACCCTTTGCTATATGGCCCACAAGGAAGCGAAAAAATGGTGTTGTCAGGTTATGTCGCAATGAGAGATCAACTTCTTGCTAGTAACCTGAATTTAAAAGCAGCGTCAATGTCTGCCCGTCAAGGATGGCAATTAGTTTTAGACAATGATGTCCGATTGGAGTTAGGTCGTAAGGATAACGAAAAACGGATCGCTCGCTTTATTGAGTTGTATCCGATACTGCAACAACAAACAGATAAACGAGTTGATTACGTGGATCTGCGTTATGACAGTGGTGGTGCAGTCGGATGGGCTCCTTTATTACTTGAGAATGAATAAACAAGACGTGGCAGATGACACGATGAAGGCGAAGGCAGAACAATAATGATCAAAGCGACGGACAGAAAATTAGTAGTTGGTCTTGAGATTGGTACGGCCAAAGTAGCCACCCTTGTCGGTGAGATCCTGCCTGATGGCGTAGTGAATATTATCGGGGTGGGAAGTTGTCCATCTCGGGGCATGGATAAAGGTGGCGTTAACGATCTCGAATCCGTCGTAAAATGCGTGCAACGGGCGGTAGATCAGGCTGAATTAATGGCTGACTGTCAAATATCTTCAGTATATTTGGCGTTATCAGGCAAGCATATCAGTTGCCAAAATGAGATTGGCATGGTGCCAATTTCAGAAGAAGAAGTGACTCAAGATGATGTTGATAGCGTGGTACATACCGCGAAATCCGTCAAAGTAAAAGATGAACACCGTGTTTTACACGTGATACCGCAAGAGTATGCCATTGATTATCAAGAAGGGATCAAAAACCCAGTTGGATTATCGGGTGTGCGTATGCAGGCTAAAGTTCATTTAATTACCTGCCATAACGATATGGCAAAGAATATTGTAAAAGCAGTTGAACGCTGTGGGTTAAAAGTAGATCAACTGATTTTTGCGGGACTGGCTTCAAGTTTCGCTGTATTAACAGAAGATGAACGTGAATTAGGTGTGTGTGTTGTTGATATTGGTGGCGGTACAATGGATATCGCTATTTATACCGGTGGAGCATTAAGACATACCCGCGTTATTCCTTATGCAGGCAATGTTGTAACCAGCGATATTGCTTACGCTTTTGGCACACCGCCAAATGATGCGGAAGCTATCAAAGTTCGTCACGGTTGTGCATTAGGATCTTTAGTTGGTAAAGATGAAAATGTCGAAGTTCCAAGTGTCGGAGGCAGACCACCAAGAAGTCTGCAACGACAAACTCTTGCTGAGGTGATTGAGCCTCGTTATACCGAACTGCTCAATCTTGTTAATGAAGAGATTTTAAAAGTTCAAGAACAGTTACGCCAGCAAGGGATTAAGCATCATTTAGCCGCAGGTATCGTGCTAACAGGTGGTGCTGCACAGATTGATGGACTTGTTGAATGTGCTCAACGTGTTTTCCACACGCAAGTACGGATCGGTAAACCGTTAAATATTACCGGGCTAACAGATTATGCGCAGGATCCCTACTACTCAACAGCGGTTGGGCTCTTGCATTACGGTAAAGAATCTCACTTTGGTGAGGAAACTGAAACCGAGAAACGCTCTGCTGTCGGTGGTTTATTTAAGAAACTCACTGGTTGGCTAAAAAGAGAGTTTTAATAATCAGACAAATTTAAAAAGAGGTCGTTTGAGCAAGCGGCCCTGAGAAGGCACAAAACGGAGAGAAATTATGTTTGAACCTATGGAATTAACCAACGATGCGGTGATCAAAGTCATCGGCGTTGGTGGCGGCGGCGGTAATGCGGTTGAGCACATGGTTCGTGAACGTATTGAAGGCGTAGATTTCTTTGCAGTCAATACGGATGCTCAAGCGCTACGTAAAACAGCGGTCGGACAGACTATCCAAATTGGTAATGCCATTACGAAAGGCTTAGGTGCAGGTGCAAATCCTGAAGTGGGCCGTAATGCTGCTGAGGAAGACCGCGAAGGGTTACGTGCAGCACTTGAAGGTGCCGATATGGTCTTTATCGCAGCAGGTATGGGCGGTGGTACGGGTACTGGTGCTGCGCCTGTTGTTGCAGAAGTGGCTAAAGAATTAGGCATTTTGACCGTTGCTGTAGTAACTAAGCCTTTTAATTTTGAAGGCAAAAAACGCATGGCATTTGCGGAGCAAGGTATTACTGAGTTATCAAAACATGTTGACTCATTAATCACTATTCCAAATGACAAATTATTAAAAGTACTTGGTCGTGGAATTTCATTATTAGATGCGTTTGGTGCAGCTAATGATGTATTAAAAGGCGCAGTTCAAGGTATCGCTGAGCTAATTACTCGTCCAGGTTTAATGAACGTTGACTTTGCTGACGTAAGAACTGTGATGTCTGAAATGGGTTATGCCATGATGGGATCTGGTGCTGCGAAAGGTGAAGATCGTGCTGAAGAAGCAGCAGAAATGGCGATTTCAAGTCCATTATTGGAAGACATCGACTTATCTGGCGCACGTGGTGTGTTAGTCAACATCACTGCAGGCTTTGACTTACGTCTTGATGAATTTGAAACAGTGGGTAATACCATTCGTGCATTTGCATCAGATAATGCGACTGTGGTTATCGGTACATCCCTTGACCCAGAAATGAATGATGAATTGCGTGTGACTGTGGTTGCAACAGGTATTGGGATGGACAAACGTCCAGAAATTACACTGGTAACTAATAAACAGAATCAGCAAAGCGCAATGGAGAATCGTTACCAGCAAATGCAAAATAGCATGTCTTCTTTCTCTGCCGTAGAAGAAAGCAAGCCTGCTGCAAAAGCCGTTAACGAACAATCTACTCAGGCAAGCAAAGAACCGGATTATTTAGATATCCCTGCGTTCCTGAGAAAACAGGCTGATTAATCGCCAAAAAGATTGGCATCTCCGCTTTTTGTGCTAAACTGTCCTGCCAATTATAAGTATAATGATTGGTAGGACGGATAACATTGCGAGATAAAATGATGATCAAACAACGGACATTAAAACGAATTGTACAAGCAACTGGTGTGGGACTTCACACGGGTAAAAAAGTTACGCTTACAATGCGTCCGGCGCCAGCAAACACTGGGGTCATCTACCGTCGTACTGACTTAAATCCACCGGTGGATTTTCCAGCAGACGCAAAATCAGTTCGTGACACTATGTTATGTACTTGCTTAGTTAACGAAGACGATGTGCGTATATCAACCGTTGAGCATTTAAACGCAGCACTGGCTGGTTTAGGCATTGATAATATCGTAATTGAAGTGAATGCACCTGAAATTCCAATTATGGATGGAAGTGCGGCACCTTTTGTTTTCTTGTTACTTGATGCAGGCATCGAAGAACTTCGTACTGCGAAGAAATTCATTCGCATCAAAGAAACAGTACGTGTAGAAGATGGCGACAAATGGGCAGAAATGCGTCCATACAACGGGTTTAAATTAGATTTTACTATCGATTTTAATCACCCTGCCATTGATGCAAGTACACAGCGTTATAAATTAGATTTCTCCGCGGAATCTTTTATGAGCCAAATCAGTCGTGCTCGTACTTTTGGATTTATGCGTGATATCGAATATTTACAATCTAAAGGATTGTGTTTAGGCGGAAGCTTCGATTGTGCAATCGTAGTTGATGACTATCGTGTTCTCAACGACGATGGTCTGCGTTTTGAAGATGAATTCGTTCGTCACAAAATGTTGGATGCAATCGGTGATTTATTTATGTGTGGCTATAACATTATTGGTGAATTTACCGCGTTTAAATCAGGTCATGCACTGAACAATAAATTGCTCCAAGCTGTATTAGCAAAAGAATCTGCGTGGGAATTCGTCACATTTGAAGACGAAGCGCAAATGCCAGTGGCATTCAAAGCTCCCTCAATGGTCTTTGCTTAATTCCTGCGAAGGAAAGCGCGTTAATTATCTCTAATTAACGTTCATCTTTGGCTGTACTTGTACTCTCTCCGGCAAGTGCAGCCAACCGTTCTAATTTCTCTCTTAATTTCTTCGGGCTTTTTTCAGCCAAATACTTCAATGATTGTGCGCTTTCCAAACTTAAGTGACGTCTCTTTATAGGCGCTTGCTCTTTTAATGATGATATTAAAGATCTTTTTTCCTGTTTTATTCCCAAAGACGGATTTATTTTGATGTCTATTGAGGATAAGGATGGTAAAATTTCTTGTCTCAATGCGGAAAGTAATGACGGGGTTTCATAACGTAAACGAGTTAACCAACTTGCGTTTGCAACTTCAATAATTAAAATAGCACTGCGATAATTTGCGACACGGCACTTATCTCGTAAAGGAACGGGTAAAAGAGCCATGACGGCGCGATTTAATTTTAGTAAAATCGTTGCGCGCTGTTGTATAAGTTGTAATGTACTCTTGTTGGAACCTTCAAGTTCAATGAAGATTTTTTCCAATGATTGTGGGTAACTATCCCGCATAGATTTTGACTCCACAAAATAAAGATTAATGAGCAACGAAGGTTAATGAGCATTATAAGTTTTTGGCGACAGTTTGGCAGGCGATATTTTTGGTCGCATCTGCTTTTAGGGATGGTAGCAGCAGGTATTGGAATACCTTCGCTGTTGTCTGCTCATGCCGAAAATCCACAGCAAACTGATACCCCTCTATCTCAAAACCGCCAAAGTCAGGCACTTATTGCGTTTGATAACTTATTCTTACGCCAAAGTGTACAGAATCCTGCTTCATCCTTCACCTTTAATTACTGGCAACAACACGCAGTAAAAAATGTAATTAAACAGCTCTCTTTTGCATTCACCATTAATTCGCCTGAATTGATGGTTAAAGCCAAAGATGAACCGTTACCTGTTTCTAATGTTGCAGAGGTTATGCTTGATACTCTGTATGCCTTATTAACAGAGACTCCATCATCAGCGCTAAGCAACCTTCCTCTTTCTGGCTATGTTTTAGTACAGAATACAAATTCCTATCATACCGGATTATGGCTTGCACAAATCCGCGGTATTCGCGCAGGGCCTTACCTAACAGCTTAATTGAGTCACTTAATCTAATAAGATTATGATTATCTCTGTTTATCGATAGATGCAGAGGCTGTTTTCGGCGTTTCACGTCATAAATGAGAATAAAGATTTATGTTAGGTAAAATTGTAACCAAAATTTTTGGTAGTCGTAATGATCGTACAATCCGTCGTATGCGTAAAATTGTTGGTGAAATTAATAAATTAGAACCAGAATTTGAAAAGCTGACTGATGATGAGCTAAAAGCGAAAACAAATGAATTTCGTGAGCGTTTAAAGAACGGTGAAAAAGAAGAAGATATTTTACCTGAAGCATTTGCAACCGTACGTGAAGCAAGTAAGCGTGTCTTTGGTATGCGCCACTTCGATGTACAGTTAATCGGTGGTATGGTTCTAAATGAGCGTTGTATTGCAGAAATGCGTACAGGTGAAGGTAAAACATTAACTGCAACATTGCCTGCATACTTAAATGCGCTATCAGGTAAAGGGGTTCACGTTGTTACCGTCAATGACTACTTGGCACAACGTGACGCCGAAAATAACCGTCCTCTGTTTGAATTCTTAGGTTTAAGTGTTGGTATCAACTTGCCAAATATGGCGCCACCAGTAAAACGCGAAGCCTATAATGCTGATATCACTTATGGTACGAACAACGAATTTGGTTTCGACTACCTGCGTGACAACATGGCATTTAGTCCACAAGAACGTGTTCAACGTAAATTACACTATGCATTAGTGGATGAGGTTGACTCAATCTTAATCGATGAAGCGCGTACTCCGCTGATCATTTCAGGTCCAGCAGAAGACAGTTCTGAGCTTTATATCCAAATGAATAAAGTGATCCCTCACTTGATTTCTCAAGAGAAAGAAGACTCAGACACTTTCCAAGGTGAAGGTGATTACTCTGTTGATGAAAAAACACGTCAAGTGAACATCACAGAACGTGGTCTGGTTAAAATCGAAGGGTTATTAGCAGATGCTGGAATGATGAAAGAAGGGGAGTCTTTATACTCACCTGCAAACATTATGTTAATGCACCATGTGACGGCTGCATTACGTGCTCACGCGCTATTTACCAAAGACGTTGACTACATTGTTAAAGATGGCGAAGTTATCATTGTTGACGAACACACGGGTCGTACAATGCAAGGTCGTCGTTGGTCTGATGGTTTACACCAAGCTGTTGAAGCAAAAGAAGGTGTGAAGATCCAAAATGAGAACCAAACATTAGCGTCAATTACATTCCAAAACTATTTCCGTTTATACGAAAAATTAGCAGGGATGACCGGTACTGCGGATACTGAAGCATTTGAATTTAACTCTATTTATCGCTTAGAAACCATTGTTATCCCAACTAACCGCCCAATGGTACGTAAAGATCTACCTGACTTAGTCTATATGAATGAGCAAGGTAAATTTGCAGCTATTATTGAAGATATTCGTGAACGTACTCAAAATGGTCAGCCTGTTCTTGTGGGTACCATTTCAATTGAAAAATCAGAAGAAATTTCTAAAGCGCTGACTAAAGCGAATGTTCACCATAACGTACTGAATGCGAAATTCCACGCAATGGAAGCAGACATCATTGCTAACGCAGGTTTGCCTTCAGCGGTAACTATCGCAACTAACATGGCTGGTCGTGGTACCGATATCGTGTTAGGGGGGAGCTGGCAAACTGAAGTGGCTAAGCTTGAAGAGCCAACTGAAGAGCAAATCGAAGAAATCAAAGCTAAATGGAAAGAGCGCCATGATGCAGTATTAGCATCAGGTGGTTTACATATCATTGGTACTGAGCGTCACGAATCTCGTCGTATTGATAACCAGTTACGTGGTCGTGCGGGTCGTCAAGGGGATGAAGGTTCTTCTCGTTTCTATTTATCTATGGAAGACTCCTTAATGCGTATTTTTGCTTCAGACAAAGTGTCTGGCATGATGCGTAAATTAGGTATGAATGAAACCGAAGCGATTGAGCACCCTTGGGTAACCAAAGCGATTGCAAATGCACAGCGTAAAGTAGAAAACCGCAACTTTGATATTCGTAAGCAACTGCTTGAATATGATGACGTAGCAAATGACCAACGTCGCGCAATCTATACTCAGCGTAATGAATTACTGGATGTGGCAGACGTAAGCGAAACTATCGATAGCATTCGCCAAGACGTCTTCACTTCAATGATTGATAACTATATTCCACCTCAATCACTGGAAGAAATGTGGGATATCGAAGGCTTAACGGCATGTTTACAAAAAGACTTTGATTTAAATTTACCAATCAAAGAATGGTTAGATAAAGAGCCGGAATTACATGAAGAAACATTGCGTGAGCGTATTTTAGAAAAATCTATCGAAGTTTATAAAGCGAAAGAAGAGATCGTTAGTGCTGAGATGATGCGTAACTTTGAAAAAGGCGTGATGTTACAAACGCTGGATTCACTGTGGAAAGAGCACTTGGCAGCAATGGATTATTTGCGTCAAGGTATCCACTTACGTGGTTATGCACAAAAAGATCCAAAACAAGAGTACAAACGTGAATCGTTCGCCATGTTTGCTAACATGTTAGAATCACTGAAATATGAAGTGATTAGCACGCTAAGCAAAGTACAAGTTCGTTTACCAGAAGAAGTTGAAGAGTTAGAACGTCGCCGTCGTGAAGAAGCAGAACGTTTAGCTAAACAACAGCAATTAAGCCATGAAGTGACAAAAGAATCTCAAATGTCAGCAGTAGATGGTCAAGTTGCCGCAGGTAAAAAAGTGGGTCGTAACGAACCATGCCCTTGTGGATCAGGTAAGAAATTTAAGCATTGTCACGGCCAATTAGGTTAATTTATCCATTGATAACAATGGTTATTTAACTTTTTGTTGAACAAGAAAATCCCGCTTAGCAATAAGCGGGATTTTTTATGGTTGATAGAAAAACTAAATTGAAGAGCGAAGGTGGGAAAGGTGACTTTTTGTTGTTTTACTTTCAGAGTCTGACTTTGGCTCAACTAGCCCTGCAATAATCGGGCAATCAGGATTGTTATCACCTTGGCAATCTTTCGCTAAGTGTTCTAACGTTTTTGTCATACGTTGTAGTTCAGCAATTTTACGATTGAGCTCTTCAATATGGGAGAGTGCGATAGATTTCACATCTGCGCTGGCGCGTTCTCCGTTATTCCATAAAACTAACAACGTTGATATCTGTTCTGTTGAAAAACCAAGTGCTCGAGAATGGCGAATAAAACGAAAGCAAGCTACGTCTGCATCTGTGTAATCGCGATAACCTGAATCAGTACGAATAGCCTTTGGAATTAAGCCAATCTGCTCATAATAACGGATCATTTTGCTTGAAATACCGGACTTTTTTGCTGCTTGACCAATATTCATTATGTTCCCCTTATCGGATAATAAAGCGCTCTCTATAAGTATAAGGTAGTCGCTTTATAATATTGAGCCAGACCTTTGTTGAGTCTGGCTATAAATAAAATCAATCTATTAATGTGTTTTTATTGGTGCTTGAAAACGTTTTAGTCGTAAGGCGTTACCCAAGACAAATACACTTGAAAGCGCCATTGCGGCAGCGGCAATGATGGGTGAAAGTAACATGCCATTAATTGGATAAAGCATGCCAGCCGCGACAGGAATTAATAAGGCGTTATAAGCAAAAGCCCAAAACAAGTTTTGTTTGATATTGCGAATAGTTGCTTGGCTTAAAGCTATTGCATCAACGACACCGCGCAGATCACCCGACATTAACACCACATCAGCAGCTTCAATGGCGACATCGGTTCCTGTACCAATCGCTAACCCAACATCAGCTTGTGCAAGCGCTGGAGCATCATTGATACCATCACCAACAAAAGCGACTTTAGCGCCTTTATGGCTAAATTGCTTTAAGGCTTCGACTTTTCCATCAGGAAGTACTTCAGCCGCAATTTCATCAATACCTAACTGTTTAGCAATCGCTTTTGCTGTGGCTTCGTTATCACCAGTGATCATGGCAACTCTCAAACCTAAATCATGTAACGCTTTGATTGCTTCAGGGGTTGTTTCTTTAATCGGATCTGCAACTGCAATAATGGCAGCAAGATGTCCATCAATGGCTGCATAAAGAGGGCTTTTGCCTTGCTCACCGAGTTTCTGTGCTGAAGAGATAAAGTGACTGACATCTAATCCAAGTTGTTTCATAAAGCGATCAGCACCAACAGATACGGCTCTTCCTCCTACTGTTGCACTCACGCCAAAACCCGGAACTGCTTCAAAATTTTCAACTGTTGCGAGCGTTAATCCCGCCTCTTTAGCCGCATTGACAATAGCTTCTGCAATAGGATGTTCCGAATAAGTTTCAATAGCAGCAACAAGGCTTAAGGTTTCATTATATTCAAAACCTTCTGCTGGAATTAAATCTGTTAATTCAGGACGGCCTTTTGTTAATGTGCCTGTTTTATCAAGAGCGACAACATTGACATCACGTAAGGCTTGTAAGGCTTCACCTTTACGGAAAAGAATACCCAACTCTGCTGCACGACCTGTACCCACCATAATGGATGTTGGCGTTGCTAATCCCATTGCACATGGACAGGCAATAATTAACACAGCAACGGCATTAATTAACGCAAAGGTTAATGCAGGATCTGGACCAAAAGCTAACCAAATAAAGAAGGTGATTGTTGCACCTAACATAACCGCCGGCACAAACCACATGGTGACTTTATCAACAAGTGCTTGAATAGGAAGTTTAGAGCCTTGAGCTTCCTCCACTAAGCGAATGATTTGTGCCAATACAGTGTTAGAGCCAACTTTGGTGACTTTAAAACTAAAAGCACCTGTTTTATTGATAGTTCCACCCACAACGTCAGAACCAATCTCTTTCGATACAGGTACAGGCTCGCCGGTTATCATGCTCTCATCAACGTAAGAGTGACCGTCAATAATCTCTCCATCAACAGGTATTTTTTCACCGGGGCGAACAAAAACGATGTCTCCCATCACAACTTGATCCAGAGGAATTTCCAGTGTTTCACCATGACGAGAAACTCGCGCTGTTTTGGCTTGCAAACCAACTAAACGTTTAATCGCTTGAGATGTATTTCCTTTCGCCTTGGCTTCAAGCGTTCTTCCTAACAAGATCAAGGTGACAATCACAACAGCGGCTTCAAAATAGATATTGGCTGTGCCCGCAGGTAGGACTTGAGGAATAAAGGTTGATACCACTGAATAGCCGTAAGCGGCGGCTGTACCAACAGATACTAATGAGTTCATATCAGGAGCACCGCGTAATAACGCAGGTATCCCTTTTTGGAAAAAGCGTAAACCGGGGCCAAACATCACAATAGTGGCGAGGATAAATTGAATATACCAATTTAGCTGTTGCCCCAGAGTTTGAGTGACCCAACCATGCACACCGGGAATAAAGTGCGATCCCATTTCAATAACAAAAACAGGTAATGTGAAGACGGTGGCAATAAGTAATGCGCGACGTAATGAACGTTCCTCTTTTGCACGGCGCTCTTCACCTACATCGCGAGTATTTGCTGGATCATCGGATAAACGACGAGGTTTATAGCCAGCATGTACAACAGCGACCTCTAAATCGGTGATCGATACTACGCCTGACAAATAGCGCACACGAGCGCGTTCAGTTGCAAGGTTTACCGTGGCTTCTAATACACCGGGAACTTGAGCCAGTGCTTTTTCTACACGGCCAACGCAAGATGCGCAGGTCATTTCTTCAATTGCCAGCTCAGTTATCTCTTCGGGTACTTTATAACCTGAACTTTCAATGGCGCTCACGGCAACTGTGGGATCAGGTGTATTTGTAAATGTAATATCTGCACGTTCAGTGGCTAAATTGACAACAGCATCTTGTATTTGTGGTACGGCTTTTAAGGCACGTTCGACACGACCAACACAGGATGCACATGTCATACCTTCAACAGGTAAACTCAGCCGATTGGCAGAGGACAACGTAGTCTTAGTGTTCATCAAAAATCCCCTCTTAAATATGGTATGGGATAAAGCTTAGGCTTTACCATTAGGGGAAGGTCAAGGAGTCGATGGCGATTTAATTTCTACGATAAAATGTATCTTTCTATTTTAAATTCAATGACTTATCTTCTATTTTTTTATTTTCTGCATTTAATTTAAATCTTAAAGAAGCGTAAATTTATTGGATGTTCAGCGAAATCTAAGCAGATAAATAAAAAACCCGCTTATTGTGATAACAAGCGGGTTTGGCTTACAAAAGAATAGGCATTACTCTTTTATGGGGTATCTATTATTTTTCAGAAATAGACGATTTTGTGTTTACAGTTTCATTAACTTTAACAGGTGATTTTAATGATAAGTCACCACCTGCAAGTTGTTTCACTAAATCAACAGCAGATGATTTCAGATCAAGATCTGCACCTGCTTCATATTGATGACCTTCAATATTGTTTAATTGAACGTTGCTACCGCCTAAATCAACCTGACCTTGCTCACTTTTAATTTCAGCACCTGTAAGCTTAGTTGTACCACTTACATTCAATGAAATATCATTTTTGCTAGTTAAGGTTGTGGTTTGAGTAACTGCATCATTATCAATATGAGAAACTTTAATATCTGCATTTGCCGTATGACCTTCAGCACCTGTTACGATATTTTTGATACCGTTACCTACTGTGCCAACGCCTTTATCAATTTTGGCTTTTGTCTCGCCACTGATACCGGTTTTATCTGCGATAGTTGAAGAGAGTGAATTGTATTTATCAGAGATAACATCAGTTGCAGATTTAATACCTGAATCAATGGTCTCTTTGATAGTGTCTTCTAATAATGATCCACCTGCCTTGGCTGTTTTATCAACTTGGCTAGATTTA
The DNA here is from genome assembly GCF_016647575.1 of Proteus vulgaris. Lineage (GTDB taxonomy): Bacteria > Pseudomonadota > Gammaproteobacteria > Enterobacterales > Enterobacteriaceae > Proteus > Proteus mirabilis_B. Next base: position 2,945,618 of record NZ_CP032663.1, on the reverse strand, counting down.
GGATCGTTGTTGTGGTTATAACCAACATTGACATCAACAGCAACATGACGATCACTGTCTTTCTGGCTAGTTACTGTAAAGTCACCACCCACATTACCCGTTACATTATCCGCAGAAACATTTGCACCAGAAAGAGCGAAGTTTTTGTCGCTATTTACAGTTAATGTACCTGTTTCTACTGAAGCATTTTGGTGTGTGGATTTTTGTTGATCTTCAACGTTTACTAAAACTTTGCCACCAATATCATGGATAGAGGTTGCTGGGTTTTCTTCAGTCACTTCTTTTGGCGTCGTATTGGTTTGTTTGCCATTTAAAGAGATATCAGTACCCCAGTTGTTTTTGTAATCCGTAGATTGTGCTGATGTTAGCGTAGTATCACCAGATTGAGAGGTTAATTGCGTATCTTTGCTATTAACTTTAGTACCTTGAAGATTAACAGAGCTACCATTAACAGTTAAATTACCTTGGTTAGCAATGGTTCCACCTTCACGAGAAACACTCTTCTCATCTTGCTTACCAATAGCAAATTCAGCGCCACCTAAGCCATTGACAGAAGATGATTTGTCTCCTGTTTTTTGACCGAAGCCTGCTTGTAATCCACCTGATAAGTTCTTACCTGTTTCAGTACGCTGAGATTCTGTTGCTTGGAAATCAACTTTGTTAGTTGCAGTCAGAGCAACATCATTTTCGCTGGTTAAATGAGTGCCTTGTAAAGTCAGATTATGACCTGAATTTAACTCAATACCTTGAGAGCCATTCACTGAACCTGCTTTTGCTGTTGTCTGATCTTTTTGATGATTTGCACCACCTGCGTTAAAGCCACCACCGTAATCTTTACTATCTGGTGTTGTACCTACTTTCAGGTTTGCACTGCCATTTACGTTATGTTGACTTTCAGTGTGGGTATCCGTTGCTTGTGCAAGCGTTAAATCACCGCCAGCATTAATGACAGTTTTACCTTCTTGAGCGTCAAACTTAGCGCCTTCATAATGTGCATCTTCACGTACATTAATATTGATATTGCCAGCTGAATTAAACTGGCTACCTTCCGCTTTGGTGGTGGTTAGGCTTGTGTCAGTGGTTTTACCTTCACCTTTAATCGCTACGGTAATATCGTTGCCTGTTTTGGTGCTGACACCTACTTGACCGCCACCGGTTGTTTCATGGAAGGACTCTTGGTGTTTGTTTTGTGCTGCTTCACTGGTATGAGTGTTAGCAGTTAGTGAGACATCACCTTGGGTAGATTGATAATGAGTACCTTGGTCATGTAGCGTTTTATTGCTGTCAGTATTAATTTTACCCGCAGTAATTGATGTAGAAACCGCTTGGCTATCGCTTTGTGATTTCTGGCTACCGCCACCTTTAACACCGACTTCAACACCCACATTTGGTGCTTCTAAGTTACTTAAGTTAGCAAGATTACTAATGGCATCTTTAAAGGTGACTTTTTTATCAATACCTTTGTTGCTGTCAGGATTAACAGCAGTAGCTCCATCTTCAACGGCTTTCTTAATCGGCTGAGTAACACCGCTGTAATCAAGATTAACACCCACATCGACACCGATATTTAAGGTATCTGTTTTAGATGTTGCACTGTCATTTACAGCAAGGTGATTGATATTTTCACCTGACTCTTTATACGCACCATCAACTTTGTGTGATGCACCTTGATGCGTCACATCATTGTTTGCAGTAATGGTTAAATCACCTGCAATTTGAGTTTCGCTACCTTTATTTTTGGTGATATCAGTTGTTGTATGCTGTTTGTCATATTGGAAATCAGCTTTACTACCGATCTTATCAACACCACCGGTATAGCTAAAGCCACCTGAAATGGTTCTATCTGTACTGTCAGTCTCTTTTTTGTTTTCTGTTGAAACAAAGGCAACATTGTCACCGGAAACAGTGGCATTACCTGCGGTTGTTTTTAAATCAGAGCCAGCAAAAGTGACATCTTTATCCGCTTGAACTTTAACACTGCCACCACTGAGAGTCGATCCTACTTGTTCAGTTTCAGTGCTATTGTTTTTGTTGGATGTATGAGTGATATGAAAACCTGCGCTATATTGCTTATCTTCAACTTCTTTAGCATGACCGGTGATCTCTAATGATGTTTTTTCATCATTGATTTTCGTGGTTTGCTGTGCAGATCTGACGTTGATATCACCTAAAGATTCAATGCCTAACTCATCAGCACTTTTAATTAAGCTACCAATTACATTGACATCTTTGCCACTGACCACAGTTAACTCTGCATCAGAAACTAATTCACTACCCGTTGAATGCTGTTGGTTAGTTTCATTCTTGTGGGAGTTTTTAGTAATGTTAAATGCAGTACCTGTACGTTCATCTGTTTTAGTGATGGTTTCGCTGATCGCATTATCAATAACAACATCGCCTTGAGTCGTTTTAACAAAGGCACCTTGATTGCCTTTGACTTGACTACCTGTGATTTTGACACTGTTATCTGCTGCAAGTAGCAGTTGTCCGTCAGCAGTCAATTGTGTTGAATGGCTGACTTCTTGTTTATTGTTATTGTTCTTATTATTACCACCGCCGATACCACCCCAAACAACATGATTATCGGTTACTGTTTTATCATTGTTGGTATTTTGAACATTAAGATTGATATTCTCTTTAGCGTTAACAACAACATTCTCATTAGAATGTAATTTTGCACCTTGAGCAGTAACAGAGCCTTCAGCATTTAAGCCCAGCGTTTTACCCGCAGTCAACTCACTGCCTTTTAAGGTTTCTGTTTGATGGCTATTGCTCCAGCTACCTGTTTCTAAACGAGACGTATGGTTACGTTTGTAGCCATTTTCACTACGATTTTCTTTCTCAACTAATCCGTTGATATTGATATCTTGATTAGCATTAATTGCCAGTGTGTTACCCGCATTAATTTTGGCACCTTCAAGTGTTACATCACCTTTAGTTGCTGTTAATGTTGCATTGTTTTTGGCATCAATGTGGCTACCAACTTGCTGTACCAGCTCTTTTTCTTTAGTGACATCATATTGCCAAGAATAGAACCAACGATTATCAGTATCGGTGTCTTTTTGCTGTAACTGTTTGCCATCAACTGTTAAATGAGCACCTTGTAATAAAATATCATCACCCATTAAATCAGAGGCTTTGATTTGGTTTTTATTATCAGCAACTAATGTGATGTTTTTACCTTTTAACTCTGTTTTTGTCAGAGTCTGGCTTGAACCACTGTTATTAACAGCAATACCGCCACGGTAATTTTGATAGTTTTCACTGCCATCTTTATCATAGCTGTCATAGCGAACTTGGCTATCCGTTTGAATATTGTCCGCTCTGACACTTAATTCGTTATCAGCAACAAATTTACCCGTTAATTTAACACCACTACCTTCTGCCGTATTGATGATGCGGATACGACCAGATTGCATACTACCAAAGAAATAGCTATCTAAAGCAGAAGCGGGTTTTTGTGATGAAAGAATATCAAAACGTTGAGAGAACGTATTTTGACCTGTTAATGCAGAAATTTCTGCGGCAGTTATTTTGCCTCGGCTATCAATACGTGGTGCAATTAAATCTAGAAGGCCAGGAGCGTGTAATCCGTTTTTACCAATAGAAAGTAAATTCGTATTGTTAAGCGTGCTATAACCTTTTAATTCACCATTTTCAAACAGTGGATTACCGACAACCAAAGAAGAACGGCTGGTATTGATAAAACCGCATCCATCACAGGTAATACCATTTGGGTTAGAAAGTACATATTCCGCAGCGATACCAAAAACTTCTTGCTGACCTAATAAGAACGAAGGATTTCGGCTAACGACTTCATTTAAAATTAAAGAAGCTGCTTGCCCATTTAAATTGCTGTTGGCATTTAATTGCCCAGCAAGCTGTGATTGTCCTGCCTCTAAAGAGTTGTTAAAAACAGCACCTGGTTTACCTACATTAAAATCTTGATATTGGTTATGAGAGATACCTTCGTTATTTGGTGTAACGATATTAATGACTTGAGTGCCACCATTGACTGATGAAACATTCGGTCCTTGATTGCCCGCATCAGGAACAATACCGCCAGCATATGCATTTAGTGATACGAAAATGATCGCTAAAGATGCAGCAAGCCTACCCGAAGGAGAGAGCTTGAAGTTTTTTGATTTCATAGAGTTTTCTCCGTTTATTGCTATGAGTGTGAATCAAAATAAATATGAAAATCTAACTAACACTTGAGTAGGGTCTTTGGTTTTATTGGAATTTGTTTGGCTGTAAAGCAAATGCCCCTTAGCAACTTCAATATCGAATTGTGCTTTTTGATATTGGAGATTTAAGCCCGAACTTAGCCCATAGCCACTACGCCATCCTTCATAGTTACCATGTTGTTGAACACGGCCAGCATCGAGACCAATTCGAGGGGTGATTGAAAATGTGTTTATCCGATAAGGATAAGAAAGCGTATTACGTAAGTAGCCGCCGTTATCGCCAGAAAGTGTGCTTTGGTCAAAACCACGGATTGCGTTTTTATCCGTTAAACTAAGCCATTCCACACCTGGTAAGGTGTCAGGGCTATATTGACCAAAAAAGGCGCTATTGAATAAAAATGTAGAATTCGATAAGGAAAAACGATGTTGCCAATTGGCAAAAAGCTTAACTTTTGTAAAGCGATAGTCATTACCATTGCCATTAGCAACGCGAGGTGATTCATCTGCACCAAACCAACTAATGGCTTTTTCTGCGCTTAAATTAACGCTAATGACACCACTTGGCACAATGTGTAAGTGGTTGATACCTAACTCTACCGTTGTCAGTGCAGGGCTACTGAGATCAAGGCGGATTTGGCTAAAATAGTTACGTATCCGCTTATGTGTTATCTGCATGTTTAAGGTGTCAATTTGTTTTTGACTACGATAAAAAGCGTAATCTCCCCTTAAACCAACTTGTGTCGTATCACCAGATAAACGTACAGTACGTGTTTGCAATGCTTGATGAAATTCATACTCCGAATAGCTACCAAAAGTACTGAATGTCAATGCACCATAAGGTAAAGAATAGAGTAGGGTGTAAGCACGATTAAAGCGTGTATTTGGATTATCAGTGGTAATACTGGCATTTAAACTGGCAAAGTCAGATAACCCTAATGGGCTGTCTAAGCTTGCATTGGTTCGAACTAACCAGCGCCCTGAGTTTTTTTGCCCATAGTTATCACTTGAAATATTTAGATGCCACGGTGCTTGTCGCTGATTTGTGAGCTGAATAATAGAGCCACCTAGTTGCGTACCAGGCAATATATCGAGTTTAACTTTATTCGACTGTAAGCGGTTTGCTTGATCAAGCCCCTGATCCAGTTTTGAAAGTTTAAGAGGCTCTCCTTCAACATGAGGGAAAAGTAGCGTAGTGTTAACGCCTCGATCACCACCTTCTATTTTTTCAATAAAGCCTTCAATAACATACAGCCCAAGCTGTTGCTCTTGATTTGGGCGTAAAAATTGGACTCTGGCAGTGATATAGCCATGTTGAAGATAGCGTTGGGTTAACTCTTTGACTAAACGGTTAACGTCAGCACTTTTTATGCATTGCTCTGGTAATGGTGTTAAGGAATCAAGATCTTTTTCATTAAGTAAAGTAATTCCTTGAACATATACACCATTAATAGGCAAACAATGTTCTGATTCAGTAATAAGTGTGGGGGTAGGTGAAACCTCTAATGCATTTTCTTGAAGTTGTTGATAGCGATTTTGTTCAATAAGTTGGTTTATTTCACGTTGGCTATCTTGTAATGCGCGCCGCGATTCTCCCATCGAGCCTAAATAACCGGCGTCATTTGCTGTTAATCCACAGGTTGAAAATCCACTTAATAGTGTTAATAAAATAACTTTTTTTCTCATTTTACCTCAATATAAAGGTATTAATTCAAATATAAATAATATTGCTTAAATATAGAAAGATAATAATTAATGTTTTTATATTATCGTTAATTTTAGAATAATAAATACCGGGTACTCTCAATATGAAAAGAAATTAAAAATCGATGAAATAAAGATAAATTTTTATCTATTTCGCTATTAAATAGCGACATAACTAAAATGATTAATATCTCAAATAGTATTACTTAAACAAATGATTCATTTAAATGGCTTCTATTATGTTGATTTTCATAGTTATAATTTTCTGTGTTATTTTTTCTTCTTGCTTAAGTTACCATCGATTCAGCTATGCTAATTAAAACTTTTTCATTTTTTATAAAGAGACGATAAATAATGAGAGGGGATTCGAAGATATGAAAAAGAAGCAGGTTAATTAGCTTTTCATTTGTTGTTTATAAGTTTATTAAAGTTGTATCCTGGAATAAATATTTCATGAATTATTATTTCATTTTAATGAATAAAATGCGCATTAGAGAAGTAAAGAGATTAGGGTTTTATTGTTAAATTATTAATCATGGTAAAAAGTATGGTTATTTAAATACAACTTTCATTTTGTGAAAATGCAATATAAATACATGTATTACCACTTAGTGTTATCAATAAAAATTTAAGCCATAAAAAATAGTTTATTAAAAATTAAAGTAAGTGATAGTGATCACGTTAATATGTTATTTATTATAAATAGTGTGATTTTTGTCCAAAATATACTATTGTTATATTACTAATTGTGTTTAACTGTTATATAAATTAGCGTGTAAATTGTACTATTTCCTGACTATAAGGGTTAAAGTATGTTCTCATCATTTAATGTTTTAATAATATTAAGAGGTTTCTTCAGATTGAAGAAATGGTTTAATATTGATTCTGAACTCGCCTTCTACTTTCCTGAAAAATAATCCTTTTTTATATCCATTCAAAATAATTTAATACTCTTTTTCCGTTTAATTTAAATGGGAAGATTATTTTATTTATTCTAATTTTATTATTTAATTTATATTAAAGGTATTATCATGGCTAAAAGAATCGTAGAACCATTCCGTATTAAAATGGTAGAAAAAATCCGTGTTCCTTCAAGAGAAGAACGTGAAGCCGCATTAAAAGAAGCAGGATATAACCCATTCCTATTACCAAGTCATGCTGTTTATATTGATTTATTAACAGACTCTGGTACTAACGCAATGAGTGATCACCAGTGGGCAGCAATGATAACAGGTGATGAAGCTTATGCAGGTTCAAGAAACTATTATGATTTAAAAGACAAAGCCAAAGAATTATTTAACTACGATTATATTATTCCTGCTCACCAAGGACGTGGTGCTGAAAATATTCTTTTCCCAGTATTATTAAAATATAAACAAAAAGATGGAAAAGCGAAAAATCCTGTATTTATTTCTAACTTCCATTTCGATACAACAGCAGCACACGTTGAATTAAATGGCTGTAAAGCAATTAATATTGTTACTGAAAAAGCGTTTGATTCAGAAACCTATGATGATTGGAAAGGCAATTTTGATATTGCTAAATTAAAAGAAAATATTGCTAAACACGGTGCTGATAACGTTGTTGCCATTGTTTCAACAGTGACCTGTAATAGTGCTGGTGGTCAGCCTGTTTCAATGGATAATTTAAGAGAAGTTTACGAAATTGCAAAACAGCACGGTATTTTTGTTGTTATGGACTCAGCACGTTATTGTGAAAATGCGTATTTCATTAAACAGCGTGACCCTAAATATAAAAATGCGACCATCAAAGAAGTTATTTTAGATATGTATAAATATGCTGACGCATTAACAATGTCAGCGAAGAAAGATCCACTGTTAAATATCGGTGGCTTAGTCTCAATTCGTGATAATGAAGAAGTATTCACATTAGCAAGACAGCGCTGTGTACCAATGGAAGGCTTTGTTACCTATGGTGGTTTAGCAGGTCGTGATATGGCTGCAATGGTTCAAGGTTTAGAAGAAGGTACTGAGGAAGAATATCTGCACTATCGTATTGGTCAGGTTCAATATCTGGGTGACCGTTTACGTGAAGCGGGCATTCCGATTCAATATCCTACTGGTGGACACGCTGTTTTCGTTGACTGTAAAAAACTGGTACCGCATATCCCAGGTGATCAATTCCCAGCTCAAGCTGTAATTAACGCACTTTACTTAGAGTCTGGTGTTCGCGCTGTTGAAATCGGTTCGTTCCTACTTGGTCGTGATCCTGCTACGGGTGAGCAAAAACACGCAGATATGGAATTTATGCGCTTAACCATTGCACGTCGTGTCTACACTAACGACCATATGGATTATATTGCTGACGCACTTATCGGCTTAAAAGAGAAGTTTAAAACGCTTAAAGGTCTTGAGTTCGAATATGAACCACCTGTATTAAGACACTTTACTGCTAGATTAAAACCTATCAAATAAATAATACTCCACAATAATAATGGCTCTCGTGCAATGCGAGAGCCCTATCCTTATTTCAGTAAGGACTAAAAAATGGAAAATAAGTCGGTAAATAAAGAACCCTCAATTATTGTAGGGGGATTTGTGTTGGGCGGCGCCATGATCGGTGCGGGAATGTTTAGCCTACCAACAATAATGTCTGGTGCTTGGTTTATTAACTCACTCTTTATATTATTTATTGTCTGTTTCTTTATGTTTCATTCTGGAATTTATATTCTTGAATGTATATCGAAATATGGTGCAGGAACAAACTACTTTCATATATCGAAAGAGTTATTACCTAAATGGGCGTGTTATCTCGCGAATGCGTCTTTGATATTTGTACTATATATATTAATTTATGCTTATATCTCTGCTGCGGGTTCGATCATTTATGAAGCTTCATCATTATATGGGCTTAATTTAAATCTTAGAGTGATATTCTTTGTATTTACCATAGTGCTTGGAGCTACAATATGGTGGGGCGGCGCTTGTGCCAGCCGTTTAACCTCAATATTTTTATTTATTAAGATTGTTCTATTCGTATTAGCATTCTCAGGGTTATTCTTTAAAGCGAGAGGTGATTTATTATTTACTGCAACCTTTGAAGGTAAAAGCCAATTATATCTTTATCCTTTTATTTTTATCATTATTCCTTATGCTATCACCTCTTTTGGTTATCATGGTAATGTTTGTAGTCTTTATAAGCTCTATCATGAAAATGAAAGAAAAGTTGTAAAAAGTTGTGTGATTGGTTGTGTTTTAGCATTAGTGATTTATTTACTTTGGATGATTGGCACGATGGGGAATTTACCTCGTGAGCAATTTATTACAATTATCCAAAAGGGCGGTAACTTAGATGCCTTTATTGATTCTTTATATACTGTTTTAAATAGTAAATATATTGAAGGATTTTTATTATGGTTTTCTATTAGTGCCGTATTCTGTTCATTTTTAGGGGTAGCGATTGGTCTGTTCGACTATATTTTAGCATCACTAAAATTTGAAGATAACAAAACAGGGCGCTTAAAATCTGGCGTTTTATGTTTTACGCCGCCGTTACTATTATGTTTACTTTTCCCTAATGGTTTCTTAATTGCGATTGCTTATGCAGGAACCGCAGCGTGTGTATGGGCAATTATTTGTCCTGCGGTTATGGCGCTGAAAGCCCGTGAGAAATTCCCAAATTCAGGCTTTAAAGTGTGGGGAGGCAAAGGATTAATTTATGCTGTTATTGCTTTTGGTGCAGTAGGGATTATTTGCCAAACATTAGCGCAGTTCGGTTTCTTACCTATTTATCGTTAATTAATTGAGATAGTTAGGGGAAGAAAACCAGAGTAGCGCCGTTGGATATACGTTATAATAACGCTAAGTTGTTATAATAATGTGACTATTCAATAGGTTGTCTATGATGGATAAAAAGAAGCTACATATTGCTGCGGGTATTATTTGTGATCAACACAATAATGTCTTTATCACCCAACGCCCTCTAAAATCGCATATGGGGGGATTCTGGGAATTTCCGGGGGGAAAATTAGAAGATAAAGAGACTCCAGAGCAGGCGTTAGTTCGTGAGTTACAAGAAGAAATCGGTATTGATGTAACGCAATGCTCACTTTTTGAAACGGTAAAGCATGATTTTCCAGATAGACACATTACCTTATCCTTTTTCTTAGTCACGCAGTGGGATAATGAGCCCTATGGCAAAGAGGGACAAGAATTTAAGTGGACATCGATTAGATCGTTAAATGCCGATGATTTTCCGCCAGCTAACCGTACTATTGTGGCGTTATTGCAAAAGTAAGTAAAAGTAGAATAGTGCCAAATAAGCATCTATAAATAAAATAGCCACTCAGTCGAGTGGCTATTTTTTATGTTCAGGATTGGCACATTAAAAGTCTTTAGGCTCTTGTTGTGGCGCTTCACTCCAATCATCGCTGTCATTAATATCGCTTTGGCTTGGAATGCGTTTTGATTCATCTGCCCATTCGCCTAAATCAATAAGTTGGCAACGCTTACTACAAAAAGGGCGATAAGGGCTACTTTCATTCCAAACAACTTCTGTTTGACAGGTTGGACATTTTACAATTAATTCTTCGCTCATTATCTCTCCTAGATTTCATTGGTGCTATTTATGCTCATATCAATAAACATAATGTTAGCAACAAGCGATCTCAAAAGGTAGCTCTAGAGGGACGGTTCCATTTTCGCTATCAAGTGGTAAAAAGCGGATCGCATAGCGATTTTTATGCCCTGAAACTTGAGGATAAATTTGGTGATCAATGGCTATTTTAAGACGTAGCAATTCACCTTCTTCAGCGCTGTCTTGGTAAAAACCACGGTGACTAAGCGCAGGCTTAAACGTATCTGATTGGCGAATAAGCATGAGCAAACTATTTAATGCATTTTGTAATGGTAATAAACCCGTCAGCCAGCTTTGTAATCTTTCATCACGAGTTGCTTGGGGTAAGCTTAACCATAAATGTAAGGCTGGCACATCAAAGTTACAGCATCCACCGGGAATACTTAGACGCTGTTTGACTAAACTAATGACTTTATCTTGTTTTAAATGTTGACCAATGCGAGGTGCTTTACTTAGTACGGCTGCATTTTCAGCTAGTTCATCAATAATCTGAGTGACAATCGCTTTATCAACATTAGGAAATGAAAGCCATTGCTGTAATTTTTTTTGTCTTTTTTCTAATTCTTTAAGTAATTCAGCACGGATTTCACCACGATCAAGGACTTCAATAAATTCTGATATCGCACGGAAAAACGAGAGTGCTGTGGGTAATGAATCAATTGCACGAAAACTGTTAATTTGAATCAATGAGTTTTCAATTCTAAGCCATGAACGCATTTTTTCATTGAGGGGATGTTCGAAGATGATTGTTGTGATGTCATCACTCATGGCAATTGTCCTGTAACGCTTGTTGAGCTAATTCTAAGTAATGCTGATGGAGTTGCTTAACTTTTCCAATCATATTTTGGCTATTATCGTGATTTTCAATAATATCATCAGCGACGGCTAATCGTTCCTGTCTTTGAGCTTGAGCCTTTAAAATATTGAGAACTTGCTCTCGACTGACACCATCTCGTTTCATGGTTCTTTCTATTTGCTCTTCTTGTGTAACATCGACAACAAGAACACGAGAGGCGAGATGCGTTAATTTATTTTCAATTAATAATGGAACAACCCAAATAAAGTAGGGCGCTTTGATTTGTTGTATTTGTCTTTGAGTCTCTTGCTGTATCAATGGGTGAAGAAGATTGTTAACCCAAGTTTTTTCTTCATTATTTTCAAAAATAATCTGGCGCAATTGTGCTCGGTTTAATGAGCCATCGGGTAGCAAAATGCAGTCGCCAAAATGCTGATGCAATGCATTTAATCCTAAAGATTGAGGCTCTACCACTAATCGAGCAATAACATCAGCATCGACAAGCGGTACACCTAATGAGGCAAAAGCATTAGCAACGGTAGTTTTACCACTGCCTATTCCGCCTGTAAGAGCAACCGTATAAGCCATTTGTGTTTATCTGTTTTTAATGAATTAAAATTTACTATTAGTCTAGGTATTCTAAAGCCTAATTTTGTTTTTATCACAAGATAATAACCGCAATATTTGGGTTTTATTCGGTTATTATGATAGATGATTTTCTGCTACCCTGACATCCTACCTCATAATGTGTAATAGAATTACCATCAATCAATAAGTTAGTGCAATACATAGTAACAGCATGTTACTCATAAAATTTGTGATTCACTGTATAGTATCACCTAACTGTAATATAGGAAGATACATAGCAATGATTAATGTGCCAATAATCAATGCAATGACCGTCATCAGTATTGGCTCTAACCAAGCACTAATGGTATTTAATTGCTCATCGAGTTGATGATAAAACCAATCACTTAATTGCTGGCAAAAGTAGAGCAACTGCCCCGAGTTTTCTGCACAAATGATAAACTGATAACAGATAGGCGTAAAAAGAGGTTCATTTTTCATAAATAAGCTCAATGATTTACCTTGCATAATGTGATCGCTCATTTGAGAAAGCACTTGCTTATAAATAGGGTGTGTAAGTTGTTCTACTCCTATTTTTAAACCTTGTAATAAAGGTAATCCGGCTTGTTGTGTAATACTTATTATCTGAAAAATAAGGTGTAATTGCTGATACTTTAAAAGCTTACCTAAATAAGGAATATGAAGAAAAATGGATTGTTCAACAAAATACAATAGTGAAAAAGAGTGTCGAATTACGCGATAAGCAACGATTAGTCCTATAAAGATAAACACTATCATACTGATATAATCAGTAAGCCATTGCGAAAAAGTAATTAGGCTGAGTGTTAAAATAGGAAGTTCTGTATTAAAGGCACTGTATAAAGATTGGTATTCAGGCAAAACATAGAGCAACATAATACTGGTAATAAAAGTTAATACAGTGAGTAAAAAGGTTGGATATTTAAAGGCTTTTTTGATTTTTTTAACAATCTCTCGATGTTTCTTTAATTGTATTATTTGAAGCGTAATAACTTCATCTAACTTTCCACTTTCTTCACCAATAAAAATAAAACGACTCAATGAGATTGGAAAATAAAGTGGGTAGCGAGTTAATTGTTTAGAAAGAGAACCTCCTTGCATTAAGTTGAAAATGATATCTTCTAATACGCATTGCCAATGTGAGTAACGACATTCGTCTTTTAATAGTGTTAATGCAGGAAGAAGCGCTAAACCTGAATGAAGTAATAGAGCTAATTGTTCGAATAATTGAATTCGATATTGCTTATCAGTATCTTGAAATAAAACAATTTTGAATAAGCGTATTTTTATGGGGAGCTTTTGTTGTTGTGTTAGTTTAATAAAAGCCTCGTTATTCGAGGATGCAAGTATTTTTCCAGTACACCATTCTCCTTGATAAGTTAATGCATCATAACGATAAATTAGCTGTAATCTCATTCAATATCTCCTAGTGTTTGATAAACCTCCTCGAGTGTTGTTATTCCTTGTTTAATTAATGAAAAGCCAGAATAGAGTAAATGATAAGGGGATGAAGGTGTTTGCTTTGAAGGCTCAAAGCAGTCATAGATAGCCGTTCTTCCGTTATAGCCTGAACAGCATTGCTGGCAACCAACCGCTTGCCAGTTTGGTAATTCGACCATTTCTTTATTTATATTTATATGCTGTTTATTGGGTAGGCATATTTTGCAGTGTGGACATAAACAACGAACTAGTCGTTGTGAAATAATTAAGCTAACACAGGAATGAATAAGATCTTTTTCAATTCCTAAGTTATATAGACGCATTAATGTAGATGAAGCCGAATTAGTGTGTAAGGTTGATAATACAAGGTGCCCTGTTTGTGCTGCTTTTATTGCCATTTCAGCGGTAGATTGATCACGTATTTCACCTACCATAATAATGTCAGGATCTTGGCGTAGTAATGCCCGTAATATTGTTGTGAATGAGATACCTGATTTTTCGGAAATTTGAATTTGATTAATACCCTTTAAAGGTAATTCAACGGGATCTTCAACACTATTTACATTTAGGTTTTCTTTATTTAAATAACGTAAACAACTATATAATGTGAGCGTTTTTCCACTTCCCGTAGGCCCTGTAACTAAAATCATTCCTTGTGGCAAATTTAAATATTTCTTTAATAACGTTAAATGTGAGGGCTGAAAGCCCAAATGATTTAATTCTGGTTGTTGTAAATTATTGATAAGCCGTAAAACCACTTTTTCACCATATAGCGTGGGAAGTGTCGCAATTCGTATTGAATAGTTTTTTTCATGATAAGACCAATTAAACTGCCCATCTTGAGGTAATCGCTTCTCTGCAATATTTAAGTTAGCGAGTACCTTTAAGCGAGTCACTATTTCTTCAGAGAATTCATCTGGAGGTGAGGAAAATTGATATAAATGGTTATCTATTCTGGCTCGAATTCTTACACTGATTTGTTGTGGCTCTATATGTAAATCAGAAACACGTTTTAAAATACTTTCACGTAATAGATACTCAATAAATTCTGTTGCAGAGTGTGCGATATCCATTCTTCATCTCTTTATTACTTTTTGATTTATCTATGTTGTATTTAATGTTGTCTTCAATGTTTAAAGTGCGTAATAGGAACACTCAAGATGAGTGCTCCTTTATATTTAAAAGCACTAATATGATTTTAAAATCTCACTGCACTGTTTTTGTAACGCAAGATTTGTTGTAGAACATTGTGTTTTCCATACTGGAACAAGGTCGTTAATTCCGTTCTCTAACGACATTGTGATTGTCAGACCATCAAGTTGTGCTTTCCCCGTTGCATTAATCACACTGTGTAACACATTTATATCGGATAAATATCGACTACGAAATTGTTGCGGTATAAAAGAGGAGTCAGAATTACAGTGTTGAGGTTCGTTTTCATAACGACATAATTCTACCCCAGAACGATAAGGTGACAGTGTTTGTAAGACATCAGTTAATGCGGCTTTTTGGATATAACCTTGATAGGCGGGAATAGCAACTGAGCTTAAAATTGAGATGATAGCAATCACAATCATAAGCTCCATTAGGGTAAAACCATTTTCATTAGAGTGATAATTAAGTACATTCATCTAGCGTCCTCCTTGAGTAATAGACACTAGAATTATGAAAAAAAAGGACTTTATTGGCGAATAGATAAAATAAAGTTTGAGTAAAATATCGAAAAGAAAAAGGAGATATACATATTTAACCTTTATTATTGAGGGAAAGTTCGCATTTATTGATGAGTATGAGTTAATAAAGTTATTGATAATGGCTAAAACAAAATAAAAGAGGGTTGATGTGGAAATTAAACAAGGTTGGCTAATCGATGCTAGACAGGTTCCTTCACCTAATCATGATAAGAGGCCTGAAGGTGAGCTTCCTTCTTTATTAATTGTTCATAATATCAGTTTGCCTCCAGGGCAATTTGGTGGGCCTTATATTGACCAGCTTTTTACCAATACATTATCAGAGCGAGATCATCCTTTTTTTAGTGAGATTGTTAACTTAAGAGTATCTGCTCATTGTCTTATTCGCCGTGATGGAGAAATTGTGCAATATGTGCCTTTTACTGAAAGAGCGTGGCATGCTGGCGTTTCTTTATATAAAGGCAGAGAAAAATGCAATGATTTCTCAATCGGTATTGAGCTTGAAGGTACTGATGAGTGCGATTTTACCCAGCAACAATATCAACAATTAGTGAAGATAACTCAATCGCTTATTGCTCTTTATCCCTCCATTAAAGAGAACATTACCGGGCATAGTGATGTTGCACCAAATAGAAAGACCGATCCGGGGCCTCACTTTGATTGGGCTTATTACCGCAGTTTGTTAACAAAATAACCACCTTAAATGAATTTAAAGATATTAAATATGAATTTAAATTCAAAATAATATTGCTGTCACGCTTCAGTTTGACTGTTTATGTGTTTAAAAAACGTTAAAAAATTTATTTTTAACGTTTCTAGATAATGCGATCTAGTTATCACTTTTGATGAATTTTTAAAATAATTTGTTAAAATTTGCAGGTTTTTATGATTTCGCTCAACAACTGTATGGACAGTTAGTGAATACTTTGTTACTTTATTATCCGTTATATTAAATTGGTATTACCAATTGACAACTCAATCACTAAGGTAATAGTTATCCAATAATGGCTTCCAGCAATATGGCTTATACAAAAATCCGCCAACCTAAGCTTTCTGATGTTATTGAGCAACAGCTTGAGCATCTGATTTTAGAAGGTACTCTGCGCCCAGGAGAAAAACTCTTACCTGAGCGTGAGCTGGCGAAGCAATTTGATGTATCTCGCCCTTCATTGCGTGAAGCTATCCAAAAATTAGAAGCTAAAGGCTTTTTACTCCGTCGCCAAGGCGGTGGCACTTTTGTTCAGCACAATCTCTGGCAAAGTTTTAGTGATCCTTTAGCTCAACTGCTTAGCGGGCACCCCGAATCTCAATTTGATCTTTTAGAAACTCGTCATGCACTTGAAGGTATTGCTGCATATTACGCTGCATTACGTGGCACTGATGAAGATCTTGATCGTATCAAAGCTAGCCATGATTGCATTTTGAAAGCCCATGAAAAGGGTGATTTAGCCGCTGAGTCTGAAGCTGTATTGCAATATCAATTAATTGTCACGGAAGCTGCTCATAATGTCGTTTTATTGCATCTATTAAGATGCATGGTGCCAATGCTTGAGCAAAATATCCGCCAGAATTTTGAGTTTCTTTACACTCGTAAAGAGATGTTAACAGCAGTAAGTGAGCATCGTAGTCAGATTTATCAGGCTATTATTAATAGAGAGCCAGAAGCTGCGCGTGAAGCATCACATCGCCATTTGGCCTTTATTGAAGATGTTTTGTTGGATATGAGTCGTGAACATACTCGCCGTGAGCGCTCTCTGCGCCGGCTACAACAACATCCTGATTTATTTTAGTAGCACAGATCCTGACCGCTGAATCTGTACTACCTATCGCCCTGTGATTTTCAGGGGAAGCGGTAATAACAGCAGGGCCTATCTTCCCGTCATATCAGATGGGTATAACGGGAAGATAGGCTCCCATAACCATTAAAAACAGATAACAGATAAGGAATACACCATGTCAGATATGCTGAAAAATGACGTGGATCCGATCGAAACTCGCGACTGGTTACAAGCGATCGACTCGGTCATCCGTGAAGAAGGTGTTGAGCGTGCACAGTTCCTGATTGATCAGGTATTAAAACAAGCCCGTAATGGTGGTCTTAATATCGCTTTAGGCGGTTCTGTACACAGTGATTATATCAATACCATTCCTGCTGAAGATGAACCCGCTTACCCTGGCAATCTGGAATTAGAGCGTCGTATTCGTTCTGCTATTCGCTGGAACGCAGTAATGATGGTTCTGCGTGCATCCAAAAAAGATTTGGAACTCGGCGGACACATGGCGTCATTCCAATCTTCTGCAACTTTATATGAAGTGTGCTTTAACCACTTCTTCCGCGCGCAAAATGAAACTGATGGCGGTGACTTGGTTTACTTCCAAGGTCATATCTCCCCAGGTATCTACGCTCGTGCATTCTTAGAAGGTCGTTTAACAGAAGATCAATTAAACAACTTCCGTCAAGAGATTGGTGGTAAAGGTTTATCTTCTTATCCGCACCCTAAATTAATGCCTGAATTCTGGCAGTTCCCAACAGTTTCTATGGGGCTGGGACCTCTATCTGCAATTTACCAAGCTAAATTCCTGAAATATTTGAATCACCGTGGCTTAAAAGATACGACTAAACAAACTGTTTATGCGTTCTTAGGCGATGGCGAGATGGACGAGCCAGAATCTAAAGGTGCTATCACCATCGCAGTTCGCGAAAAATTAGACAACCTGTGCTTCGTGATTAACTGTAACTTACAGCGTCTTGATGGCCCAGTTACAGGTAACGGCAAAATTGTTAACGAATTAGAAGGTATCTTCGCGGGTGCTGGCTGGAACGTTATCAAAGTAATGTGGGGCGATCGTTGGGATGAGCTTCTGCGTAAAGACACTTCAGGTAAACTCATTCAATTAATGAATGAAACTCTGGATGGTGACTACCAGACATTTAAATCTCGTGACGGCGCTTATGTTCGTGAGCACTTCTTCAATCGTTACCCAGAAACAGCTGCATTAGTTAAAGATATGACTGATGATGAAATCTGGGCATTAAACCGTGGTGGTCACGATCCGAAGAAAGTCTTTGCTGCATTCCAAAAAGCAAAAGACACTCAAAACCAACCAACTGTTATTTTAGCTCAAACCATCAAAGGTTATGGTATGGGTGAAACGGCAGAAGGTAAAAACATTGCTCACCAAGTTAAGAAAATGAACATGGATGGCGTTCACCATTTCCGTGATCGTTTCAGTATTCCTGTTGCTGATGAGCAAATCAAAGACCTGCCTTATATTACTTTTGATAAAGACTCAGAAGAATACAAATATCTGCACGCACGTCGTCAGGATTTAGGTGGTTACCTACCAGCTCGTCGTCCACGTTTTGAAGAAAAACTGGATATCCCAGCACTGGAAGATTTCAGCCAATTACTGGAAGAACAATCTAAAGAGATTTCAACAACTATCGCATTCGTTCGTGCTCTGAACGTAATGTTGAAAAACAAATCTATCAAAGATCGTTTAGTTCCAATTATTGCGGACGAAGCACGTACTTTCGGTATGGAAGGTCTGTTCCGTCAAATCGGTATCTATAGCCCGAATGGCCAACAATATACGCCTCAAGACCGTGAGCAAGTTGCTTACTATAAAGAAGACGTTAAAGGTCAAATTCTGCAAGAAGGTATCAACGAACTGGGTGCTGGCGCATCTTGGTTAGCGGCTGCAACATCTTACAGCACTAACAATCTGCCAATGATCCCATTCTATATCTACTACTCAATGTTTGGTTTCCAACGTATTGGCGACTTATGCTGGGCTGCGGGCGACCAACAAGCTCGTGGTTTCTTAGTCGGTGGTACTTCAGGTCGTACAACACTTAACGGTGAAGGTTTACAGCACGAAGATGGTCATAGCCATATTCAATCGCTGACTATTCCTAACTGTATCTCTTATGATCCAGCATTCGCTTATGAAGTTGCTGTAATCATGCAAGACGGTTTAGAGCGTATGTATGGTGATAAACAAGAAAACGTTTATTACTACATCACTACACTGAACGAAAACTACCATATGCCAGCAATGCCAGCCGGTGTTGAAGAAGGTATCCGTAAAGGTATCTACAAACTGGAATCACTGGAAGGCGAGAAAGGTAAAGTTCAGTTACTGGGTTCAGGTTCTATTCTGCGTCACGTTCGTGAAGCAGCACAAATCCTGTCTGCTGAATACGGTATTGGTTCTGATGTTTATAGCGTAACTTCATTCACTGAACTGGCTCGTGATGGTCAAGATTGTGAACGTTGGAACATGCTACACCCATCTGAAGCACCGCGTGTACCTTACATCGCTCAAATTATGAATGATGCGCCAGCTGTTGCCTCTACTGACTACATGAAACTGTTCGCTGAACAAGTTCGTACTTATGTACCAGCAGATGATTACCGCGTATTAGGTACAGATGGTTTCGGTCGTTCTGATAGCCGTGAAAACCTGCGTCACCACTTCGAAGTTGATACTTCTTATGTGATTGTTGCTGCATTAGGTGAATTAGCTAAACGTGGTGAGATTGATGTGAAGGTTGTTGAAGAAGCAATCAAAAAATACAACATCAACCCTGAAAAAGTAAACCCACGTCTGGCGTAAGAGGTAAAGTGAATGTCTATTGAAATTAAAGTCCCAGATATCGGTGCTGATGAAGTTGAAGTCACCGAAGTGATGGTGAAAGTGGGCGACCGTATTGAGGAAGAACAATCCTTAATCACTGTAGAAGGCGACAAAGCTTCTATGGAAGTCCCATCACCACAAGCGGGTGTAGTTAAAGAGATTAAAATTGCCGTGGGCGACAAAGTCCAAACAGGCTCTCTTATCATGATTTTTGAAGCAGAAGGTGCCGCGCAAGCAGCACCAGCTCAAGCCGCAGCACCTGCACCAGCAGCAGCGCCTGCAACAGCTGCACTGAAAGAAGTTCACGTTCCAGATATCGGCGGTGACGAAGTTGAAGTTACTGAAGTAATGGTAAAAGTGGGCGATAGCGTTGCTGAAGAACAATCACTGATTACTGTTGAAGGCGATAAAGCTTCAATGGAAGTTCCAGCACCATTTGCTGGCGTAGTGAAAGAAATTAAAATTGCAACAGGTGATAAAGTGAGCACAGGCTCTCTTATCATGGTATTTGAAGTTGCAGGTAGTGCACCTGTTGCTCAAGCAGCTCCAGCTCCAGCGGCATCTGCACCAGCAGCATCAGCTGTGAAAGAAGTGAATGTTCCAGATATCGGCGGTGACGAAGTTGAAGTTACTGAAGTGATGGTAAAAGTAGGTGATTCCATCTCTGAAGAACAATCACTGATCACTGTCGAAGGTGACAAAGCTTCAATGGAAGTTCCAGCACCATTTGCAGGTGTGGTTAAAGAGATCAAAATTGCAGTGGGCGACAAAGTGAAAACTGGCTCACTGATCATGACTTTCGAAGTTGCCGGTGCAGCACCTGTTGCTCAAGCACCAGCGGCAGCCGCGCCAGCGCCAGCAAGTTCTGCACCAGCAGCACCCGCTAAAGCACAAGCGACTGCGCCAGCAGCGAAAGAAGAATTTGTTGAAAATGACGCTTACGTTCATGCAACACCTGTTATTCGTCGCTTAGCGCGCGAATTCGGTGTGAATTTAGCGAAAGTAAAAGGTACTGGTCGTAAAGGTCGTATCTTACGTGAAGACGTTCAATCTTACGTGAAAGAGTTAATTAAACGTGCTGAATCAGCGCCGGCAAATGCAGCTGGCGGATTACCAGGCATGTTACCTTGGCCGAAAGTTGACTTCAGCAAGTTTGGTGAAATTGAAGAAGTTGAATTAAGCCGTATCCAGAAAATCTCTGGTGCTAACTTAAGCCGTAACTGGGTGATGATCCCTCACGTAAATCTGTTCGATGAAGCAGATATCACTGAGGTTGAAGAATTCCGTAAACAGCAAAATAAAGAAGCAGAGAAGAAAAAACTGGATGTTAAGATCACTCCGTTAGTCTTCGTAATGAAAGCTGCAGCGAAAGCACTGGCAGATATGCCACGCTTTAACAGCTCTATCTCTGAAGATGGACAGAAACTGATCCTGAAAAAATACATCAATATCGGTATTGCTGTAGATACACCGAACGGTCTTGTTGTTCCTGTTTTCAAAGATGTTAACAAAAAAGGCATTATCGAACTGTCTTATGAGTTAGCTGAAGTTTCTAAGAAAGCGCGTGCAGGTAAACTGACAGCAGCAGATATGCAAGGCGGATGTTTCACTATTTCTAGCCTTGGTGGTATCGGTACTACCGGTTTTGCACCAATCGTTAACGCACCAGAAGTTGCGATTATGGGACTTTCCCGTTCTTCTATGAAACCAGTATGGAACGGCAAAGAATTCGTACCACGCTTGATTTTACCAATGTCATTATCTTTCGATCACCGTGTGATCGATGGTGCTGACGGTGCTCGATTCATCACTCTGATTAATCAGTACATGAGTGATTTACGTCGTTTGGTAATGTAATTTTAAAACCGGTGCTTAGCGCCGGTTTCTCTGATTACAGTGATGGATTTTACAGTCATACATCTTAGGTTGTGAGATCCGTCATGTTAGAGCGCTTTTCAGTTTATTAACATTTCTGTAAACTGCATGCGGTATGTAAGTCTCGGTGTTAAATATGGATTATCGTCTGACTCGCCGGACAAATAAATAATGAGGTCACGATGAGTACTGAAATTAAAGCACAGGTAGTGGTTCTCGGTGCAGGCCCTGCGGGTTATTCCGCGGCGTTCCGTTGCGCTGACTTAGGTTTAGAAACAGTTTTAGTGGAACGTCACTCTACTTTAGGTGGTGTTTGTCTGAACGTGGGTTGTATCCCTTCTAAAGCGTTACTCCACGTTGCTAAAGTTATCGAAGAAGCGAAAGCATTATCTGAACACGGTGTTGTATTTGACGCACCAAAAACAGATATCGACAAAATTCGCATCTGGAAAGATAAAGTTATTTCTCAGTTAACTGGTGGCTTAGCTGGTATGGCTAAAGGCCGTAAAGTGACTGTCGTTAATGGCGAAGCACGATTCACTGGTTCTCACACATTGTCTGTTGAAGGTGCTGAAGGTACAACTACCATCACTTTTGATAATGCAATCGTTGCTGCCGGCTCACGTCCAATCGAATTACCATTCATTCCACATGAAGACCCACGTGTATGGGATTCAACAGATGCACTGCAACTGAAAACTGTACCAGAGCGTTTACTGGTTATGGGTGGCGGTATCATCGGTCTGGAAATGGGTACGGTTTATCACTCTCTGGGTTCTCAGATTGACGTAGTTGAAATGTTTGATCAGGTTATTCCTGCTGCTGATAAAGACGTGGTTAAAGTATTTACCAAACGTATCAGCAAGAAATTTAACCTGATGCTAGAAACCAAAGTAACTGCGGTTGAAGCAAAAGAAGATGGCATCTACGTAACAATGGAAGGCAAAAAAGCCCCAGCAGAACCACAGCGTTACGATGCAGTATTAGTTGCTATCGGTCGTGTACCTAACGGTAAATTGTTAGACGCAGGTAAAGCAGGTATCGAAGTTGATGATCGTGGCTTTATCCATGTTGATAAACAAATGCGTACTAATGTACCTCACATCTTTGCTATCGGTGACATCGTTGGTCAACCAATGCTGGCTCACAAAGGTGTCCACGAAGGTCACGTTGCAGCAGAAGTTATCTCTGGTAAGAAACATTACTTCGATCCTAAAGTTATTCCATCAATCGCTTATACTGAACCCGAAGTTGCATGGGTTGGTATGACTGAAAAAGAAGCGAAAGAGAAAGGCGTTAGCTATGAAGTGGCTTCTTTCCCTTGGGCAGCATCAGGTCGTGCAATCGCATCAGATTGTGCAGATGGTATGACTAAACTGATTTTCGACAAAGAAACTAACCGTGTTATCGGTGGTGCAATTGTTGGTTCTAATGGTGGTGAACTGTTAGGTGAAATCGGTCTGGCAATCGAAATGGGTTGTGATGCTGAAGATATCGCATTAACTATCCACGCTCACCCAACGTTATACGAATCAATCGGTATGGCTGCGGAAGTATTTGAAGGTAGTATCACTGACCTGCCAAATCCAAAAGCGAAAAAGAAAAAATAAGCGACTCGTTTACTGAAAAACAGTTTACTGAAGTAGTTTAAATGATAAGGGCTAAGTTCTTTATAGAACTTGGCTCTTTTTTTATGTCTTTTTGTTGAGGCTAGCGTTGCTTAACTAAGGGGAATATTGGCGATTAGGCATTTTTGTCGTTTATTTAACCGTGAATTTGGCTTTAGTACTAATTTGGGGATGAAAAAAACTATAAAAAGTGTGGTTATTAACCAAAATCTTGGTTAAAAGTCCCTGTTATATATTTTGTTTAAGTGTTTTAATCTGAATAAGTGGATATTTGAATCTGATTAATGTTACTTTTATGTGAACGAATTAACATCGTGTTGAAGATTTGCTATGCTGATAGCCCTTAGCTGGGCATAATTTTACAACCTCTTATGTTTTATGCGAGCAAAAGATCCTCTGACCTGGCATCCTTCAACAGACAGGGTGCAGACAGCCGGGTTATACAAAATGACAAAGAAGCGAGGAGACAGTCGTGCTAGAAGAATACCGTAAGCACGTAGCAGAGCGTGCAGCTGAAGGTGTCGTTCCAAAACCTCTCGATGCCACACAAACAGCCGCACTTGTTGAGCTATTAAAAAATCCCCCTAAAGGTGAAGAAGAATTTCTTCTTGATTTAATTGTTAACCGCGTTCCACCCGGAGTTGATGAAGCTGCCTATGTTAAGGCGGGTTTTTTAACTGCCCTCGCGAAAGGCGAAACCACATCACCTCTTATTACTCCAGAAAAAGCAGTTGAATTATTAGGCACCATGCAAGGTGGCTATAATATCCATGCTTTAATTGACGCTCTGGACAACGATAAATTAGCTCCAATTGCAGCTAAAGCGCTTTCTCATACATTACTGATGTTTGATAACTTCTATGATGTTGAAGAAAAAGCGAAAGCAGGTAACGTCTATGCTAAGCAAATCATGCAATCTTGGGTTGATGCACAGTGGTTTACTGAACGTCCTGCATTAGCAGAAAAAATTACTGTTACCGTATTTAAAGTCACTGGTGAAACTAATACCGATGACTTATCTCCAGCACCTGATGCTTGGTCTCGTCCTGATATCCCATTACATGCTTTAGCAATGCTGAAAAATGCGCGCGAAGGCATTGAACCAGATCAACCGGGTAGCGTAGGTCCTATCAAACAAATCGAAGCGTTAAATAAAAAAGGCTTCCCACTGGCTTATGTCGGTGACGTTGTAGGTACTGGCTCATCACGTAAATCAGCAACTAACTCTGTACTTTGGTTTATGGGAGACGATATTCCTTTCGTTCCTAATAAACGCGGTGGTGGTGTTGTTCTTGGTGGCAAAATCGCACCTATCTTCTTTAATACTATGGAAGATGCAGGCGCACTCCCTATCGAAGTTGATGTTTCTAAATTAAATATGGGTGATGTCATTGATATTTACCCGTACAAAGGTGAAATTCGTAACCATGAAACGAATGAGTTACTGGAAACCTTTGAGCTGAAAACCGAAGTATTAATTGATGAAGTTCGTGCTGGTGGTCGTATTCCATTGATCATCGGTCGTGGGTTAACATCAAAAGCGCGTGAATCACTGGGTTTACCAGCTAGCACACTGTTCCGTCATGCTAAACCTGTTGCAGAAAGCAATCGTGGTTTCTCATTGGCTCAGAAAATGGTTGGTCGCGCTTGTGGTCGTACTGGTATTCGCCCGGGCGAATATTGCGAGCCAAAAATGACCTCAGTGGGTTCACAAGATACAACAGGCCCAATGACTCGTGATGAGCTAAAAGACTTGGCGTGCCTTGGTTTCTCTGCTGATTTAGTGATGCAATCATTTTGTCATACCGCGGCTTATCCAAAACCGGTAGACGTTACAACGCATCACACCTTACCTGACTTTATTATGAACCGTGGTGGTGTTTCACTGCGTCCGGGCGATGGCATTATCCACTCATGGTTAAACCGTATGTTATTACCTGATACTGTCGGTACAGGTGGTGACTCGCATACTCGCTTCCCTATTGGTATCTCATTCCCAGCAGGCTCTGGCCTAGTGGCTTTTGCTGCGGCAACAGGGGTTATGCCATTAGATATGCCAGAATCTGTTCTGGTACGTTTTAAAGGCGAAATGCAACCGGGTGTGACACTGCGTGATTTAGTTCATGCTATTCCTTATTACGCAATTCAAGACGGTTTACTGACAGTTGAGAAAAAAGGTAAGAAGAATATTTTCTCTGGTCGTATTCTTGAGATTGAAGGCTTACCAGAACTGAAAGTAGAACAAGCATTTGAACTTGCTGATGCATCAGCAGAACGTTCAGCGGCGGGTTGTACCATTAAACTGGATAAAGCGCCTATTATTGAGTACTTGCAATCTAATATCATCTTACTGAAATGGATGATTGCTGAAGGTTATGGCGATCGTCGTACCATTGAACGTCGTATTACTTCAATGGAAAACTGGTTGAAAGATCCGCAATTACTTGAAGCTGATGCAGACGCAGAATATGCAGCTGTGATCGAAATTGATTTAAATGAGATCAAAGAGCCAATTCTATGTGCGCCTAACGATCCAGATGATGCTCGCCTATTATCTGAAGTGGCAAACAGCAAAATTGATGAAGTGTTCATTGGCTCTTGCATGACCAATATTGGTCACTTCCGTGCTGCTGGTAAACTGCTTGATCAACACAAAGGTCAATTACCAACACGTTTATGGGTTGCTCCACCAACAAAAATGGATGCTGCTCAATTAACGGAAGAGGGCTATTATAGCGTCTTTGGTAAGAGTGGAGCACGTATCGAAGTACCGGGTTGTTCACTATGTATGGGTAACCAAGCGCGTGTTGCTGATGGTGCAACTGTTGTTTCAACCTCAACACGTAACTTCCCTAACCGCTTAGGTACAGGTGCTAATGTATATCTTGCCTCTGCGGAGCTTGCAGCGGTTGCTTCATTACTAGGTCGTTTACCAGAGCCACAAGAGTATCTGGATTTCATGAATAAAGTGGATGAAACAGCAGAAGATACTTATCGCTATCTAAACTTTGACCAACTAGAGCAGTATACCGATAAAGCAGACCAAGTTATTTTCCAAACAACGGTATAACGGTTAATTTATTGCTTTAAAGTATTTAATATGAACAAACGGGAGGCAAATGCCTCCCGTTTTTTGTTATTTTTGTCATAATAAGAATAAGATATTTTTTTATTAAAAAAGCGAGAGCTTTATAAGGGGCGTACACCATGGATTATGAATTTCAGCGAGATCTCACTGGCGGTATACTAGCCCGTTTTTCGATGGATCATGAAGCAATAGGCTATTGGCTGAATGATGAAATTCAGGGCGACATTAGTCTTATCGATCAAATTCTTGAAGAAATGGAAGGTATTAAAGGTAGTGAAAGACAGTGGGAACTTATCGGTAAAGAATACAGTCTTTCTATTGATGACGAAGAAGTAATGATAAGAGCCAATACCTTGCATTTTGAAACAGATGAAATGGAAGAGGGGATGAGCTATTACGATAACGAAAGCATCTCTTTCTGTGGTTTAGATGATTTTGCTACCATGCTACAAAAATATCGGTTATTTATTCTGGAAAATAGAGGAAATTAACAATTCCTATATATTTTTGGAATAAATCTGCCACAATATACTATTGAATTACTATTCTTTTCATTACGTTTTTAAGTTTAAAAGGTGGTCTAATGAATGAATTACCCGCTAGTTTAGATGAAGCAACAGGTTGGTTTGTGGCAAATCAGGATCTCTTTATTCAATATGCTGTGAATATTATTGCGGCATTTTTGATCCTGTTTGTTGGTCTTTTTGTGGCAAAAATGATTGGTAAAGGTGTCGCAAGAGTTTTAACGTTGCGCCACATTGATGCCACTGTTGTCACATTTCTGTCAGTTCTTGTTCGTTATACCGTTGTTGCTTTTACCTTAATTGCGGTATTAGGACGATTAGGGGTTCAAACTGCTTCTGTTATTGCCGTACTCGGTGCCGCCGGTTTAGCCGTTGGTTTAGCATTACAAGGCTCGCTGTCTAACTTTGCTGCTGGTGTGCTGATTGTTATTTTCCGTCCGATCCGTACTAATGAATATGTAATGATCGGTTCTGTTGAAGGTACAGTGAGAGATGTGCAGATTTTCTCAACCACATTACGTTCAGCTGATGACAGAATTATCGTTATTCCAAATAGCAAAATTATCAGTAGCGAAGTTATCAACTTAACGCGTGAGCCTAATCGCCGTACACAAATTATGGTTGGTGTGGCTTATGATGCTGATATTGATAAAGTGAAACAAGTGCTGGGTGATGTTGTCGCTAAAGACAAACGTATTCAACATGATAAAGGTGTGACTATCCGTTTACATGAAATGGCACCGTCTTCATTAAACTTTGTAGTACGTGTTTGGACTACGAATGGTGATGCATGGCCTGTTTATTGGGATTTGATGGAAGATTTTAAACGCACATTAGATGCGAATAATATCGGTATTCCATTCCCACAAATGGATGTTTATATGCATCAAACGCAAAGTGCGACAGCGAAAGCAGAATAGTCTCACAAGAATAAATGATATAGAGCCACGTTAATAACGTGGCTTTTTTGTATGATAAGACAGGAGAAATAATAAGATAACACAGATGACGAAAGGGATTGGATACTAAAGATGGAGATAATCTTAAGGAGTTTCTTTTTCGTTTTTCATTATTTTGATAGTTATATTATATTTGCTTTGGCGCTTTTATTGTTGTGGTATTCCCATAAAGCAGAGAAAAAGCGAACACGTATTATCTTATTTATTACCGCATTAATTGTGGTAACACCTCATGTTACTATCTGTTCTAATTTTATTTTTATGTTATTAATGAATATGGCTATTTCATCCTATTAATCCTACTGACATTTTATTTTTCCTATTTTATCGCCATTAGTTTTTCTTATTATCAATAAGAATGATTCATTTCCTCTAATATCAAAATCCCTCTATTATTCATCTAATATTAAACGAATAATTATTAAGGTATTTTGCATGTTTACAACTTTTTTTCAGGGGTTTTTGTTAAGTGCAGCAATGATTTTGCCAATTGGTGCACAAAACGCCTTTGTTTTACAGCAAGGAAGTAAAAAACAATTTCACTTGATGAGTGCGTTTTTATGCGCTTTAAGTGATGTGATTTTAATTACGGCAGGTGTCTTTGGTGGAAGTGCTTTGCTTAGCCAATCAGAAATACTTTTATTATTGATCACTTGGGGAGGTGTGGCGTTCTTACTATGGTATGGCTGGAGTGCATTTAAAACTGCATTTTCAAAAGATATTGAATTATCACAAAGTGAAAATCAGGTAAAAAGTCGTTGGCGAGTGATTGTGACATTAGTTGCCGTGACTTGGCTTAACCCTCATGTTTATTTAGACACCTTTGTTGTGATAGGTAGCATTGGCGGACAATTAACATCAGAACTGCGTCCTTGGTTTACATTTGGTGCGGTATTTGCCTCTATAAGCTGGTTTTTTGCGTTATCACTATTAGCAGCTTGGTTTTCTCCAATATTAAGTAAAGCACGCTCTCAACGTATTATTAATCTGTTTGTAGGATGTGTAATGTGGTTTATTGCTGTTCAATTAGCAGCGCAAGGATGGAAAACTCTCTTTTAATCTTAAAGAACTTTACATCAGATATGCTAAGGTTCTTCTTAGCCATAAAAAGATGGTCTTAAAATTTATTATGTCGGGGGTTTTTGTGAAATTAAAAGCAATTGTATTAGCATCCGTGTTTACGCTGGGATTACCTTCATTTGCATTAGCGGCGTCTGAGCCAGAAGGACCACATATTACAACATCGGGTAATGCGACAATTAAAGCCGCTCCTGATATGGCGACATTATATATTCAGGTTAGCGAAAGAGCGAAAGATGCCGCCCTTGCTAAGAAACAAGCTGATGAACGAGTCGCAAAATATTTTGCTTTCTTAAAAGAAAACGGTGTTGTGAAAGAAGATATTGATGCGGCTAATATCCGTACTCAACCAAACTATGAGTATGATAAAAAAGCAGAGCGTTCAGTGATTAATGGCTATACCGCAACACGTACTGTGAATGTCAAAATTAAGAAACTAGAGCAGCTTAATACATTACTTGATGGTGCATTAGCGGCTGGTTTAAATGAAATTAATAACGTTGAGTTTGGCGTAAATAATCCAGAGCAATACAAGTCAAAAGCACGTGAAGTTGCGATTAAAAATGCCATTGATCAAGCAACATCTGTCGCTAAAGGTTTTGGTGCTGATTTGGGTGCTGTTTATAGCGTGAGCTATCGCGCTCCAGAAGCCACGCCTTATACTATTGGGCAAGTTCGTATGGATTCAATGGCATTAAAAGCGCAAGCACCTGCTGCTGTGCAAGAAACCTATGAACAGCAAAGCATCGAGTTTAAAGATTATGTTGATGTCGTTTTTGAATTAAAACGCACTAAATAATCATGCAGTGATGAAAAAATAGGCTTCAATATGAAGCCTATTTTTTTGAGTTAATTAAGATGAAACCACGTATTATTCTTCATCTTGTTTTAAAACTTTACGACCAAAATCAATGAGTGCGTCTGTCACTTTTCTCATGGTTCTACTTTCTGGTGCAAATCGGTGCCAATAGAGCATACGTCGCTGGCAAAGTCCCGGTGTCAAATCAACCAATTCTCCGCTTTTTAGTTCATTAGCAATTTGCAGATGAGGGATCATACAACAAGTTGAACCTTGTTTAGCTAATTGCACAAAGGCTTCAGAGGAGTTCACGATATGGCACGGTACACTGCCCGGAGATAAACCGAAATTTTGTTGTAAAAATGCCTGATGCATATCATCAAGATGGTCAAATGCCACTGCTGGTGCTTTTAATAATGAAGATTTAGTTACACCGTTGGAAAAGTAGCGTTGAGCAAAGTCAGGAGAAGCAACAAATAGGTAATCGAGAGCACCTA
This sequence comes from Proteus vulgaris, assembly GCF_016647575.1. GTDB lineage: Bacteria > Pseudomonadota > Gammaproteobacteria > Enterobacterales > Enterobacteriaceae > Proteus > Proteus mirabilis_B. The sequence goes on along the minus strand of NZ_CP032663.1, from coordinate 2,915,510 downwards.
ATTGATCGACAAGACAACTCGGTAGTGCTTGAGGCTGAATACTGATTGCGCCAACGACTTCGCCTCGTCTTAATCGTTCTTGAGTGCGAGTTTCATCTTCAACTTGAATATTGAGACGAATAGGCAGTTGCGTTAATACGGGATGTAACGCAGGCAATAACCATGTTGCTAAACTGTCCGCATTCACCGCTAAAGAGAGTAAAAGAGGTGTGGAACCACTATTTTCATCACCTAACCATTGCTCTTCAAGTAATTCTACTTGATGCAATAGTGCTAATAATTTTTGCCCTTGCTCTGTAGGTTGAGGTGGAACAGTTCTGACTAAGAGCGGTTGTCCAAATAAATTTTCTAACTGTTTGATACGCTGAGAAACGGCAGATTGTGTAATACATAATTTTTGCGCAGCTCGTTCAAAGCCACGCTCTCGAATGACGGCATCAAGGGCTTGTAATGCTCGATAATCAGGGCGTTTCATTAACAGACTCTCTTCGATTTTATATTCTATTGCTTACTATGCCATATTTTTCGTTGCAATGAGTTAAAATGTTGCTTCTCAGTTTTTGATGTGTCTCGTGCTAGTTTTGAATGCAATATGCTATTCTTAGTCCATTAACGTGATAAATAAGGTTTTTTTAAATGACTCAGGATGAATTGAAAAAAGCAGTAGGTTGGGCAGCGCTTGAATATGTAAAACCAGGCACGATTGTTGGTGTCGGTACTGGCTCTACGGCTTCTCACTTTATTGATGCATTAGCAACAATGAAAGGTCAAATCGAAGGCACAGTTTCAAGTTCAGAAGCATCAACTGCAAAATTAAAGAGTTACGGCATTCCCGTTTTCGACTGCAACGAAGTCGATTCTTTAGATATCTATGTTGATGGTGCTGATGAAATTAACCATCAAATGCAGATGATCAAAGGTGGTGGTGCGGCATTAACGCGTGAAAAAATTATTGCGGGCGTAGCGAAAACATTTATCTGTATCGTTGATGAATCTAAACAAGTCGATGTGTTAGGTAAATTTCCACTACCCGTAGAAGTTATTCCAATGGCGCGCTCTTATGTTGCGCGTGAACTCGTTAAACTGGGTGGTTTACCAGAATATCGTGAAAATGTGGTAACTGATAACGGTAACGTTATTTTAGACGTTCATAATTTAACAATTCTTAACCCTATTGAACTGGAAAACAAAATTAACAGTATTCCGGGTGTTGTCACTGTAGGATTATTTGCTAACCGTGGCGCGAATGTTGTTTTAATGGGCACTTCTGAAGGTGTGAAAACCATTAAGTAATTCTTTTTAAGATAGGTAGCTATGGCTACCTATTTTTTAAATTATTTTAGAAACTGCAAATTCAGTGATATATATCACACGATAGTTATATCTCTCTTTAAAATCCTGCCATTTTCAAAGTCAAAATCATTTTACTCGGTAGAAAATCACTTTATTTACCGCTTATTCTGTCATCACTGCAATCGGTTGTATTGCCACAAAATCTATTTTTGTTATGTTGATGAGACAGGATTTTGTTTTTCATTAAATGTAATAACGATAGGGCAGGGTAAATGGTCAAAGTATCTTTGGAAAAAGAAAAGATAAAGTTTCTACTCCTTGAAGGTGTGCACCAAAGTGCAGTAGAAAATTTAAGAGCTGCGGGTTATACCAATATTGAATATCACAAAGGCGCATTATCGGACGAAGAATTAAAAGAAGCTATCCGTGATGCACGTTTTGTTGGTCTTCGTTCCCGCACTCACTTAACAGAAGAAATTTTTGCAGCCGCTGAAAAATTAGTTGCTGTGGGATGCTTCTGTATCGGTACTAATCAGGTTGATTTAGACGCCGCTGCTCGTCGCGGTATTCCTGTATTTAACGCTCCTTTCTCAAACACCCGTTCCGTGGCTGAGATGGTGCTTGGTGAATTACTGTTATTACTGCGTCGTATTCCTGAAGCAAATGCGAAAGCGCATCGTGGAGTTTGGGATAAACAAGCCAAAGGCTGTTTTGAAGCACGTGGTAAAAAACTGGGTATTATTGGTTATGGTCACATTGGTACACAGTTAGGTATTTTGGCAGAAAGCGTGGGTTTAGATGTCTATTTTTACGATATTGAAAACAAACTGCCATTAGGTAATGCAACACAAATTCGTCATCTCTCTGAACTGTTGAATATGTGTGACATTGTCAGTTTACATGTGCCAGAAACACCATCAACCAAAAATATGATTGGGCATGAAGAAATTCAGCGCATGAAACCGGGCTCAATTCTTATCAATGCTTCTCGTGGGACTGTGGTTGATATTCCTGCGTTATCACAAGCGCTAGAATCTAAACATTTATCAGGCGCAGCAGTTGACGTATTCCCAACAGAGCCGGGTGCAAATAACGATCCTAACGATCCATTTGTTTCTGAACTTATCAAGTTTGACAATGTGATATTAACACCGCATATCGGTGGTTCAACTCAAGAAGCACAAGAAAACATCGGTTATGAAGTTGCGGGTAAATTAGCGAAATATTCAGATAACGGCTCTACATTATCTGCTGTTAACTTCCCTGAAGTATCACTGCCAAGCCACGGTGATGATGTAAACCGTTTACTGCATATTCATGAAAACCGCCCAGGTATGATGAACAGTATCAACAAAGTGTTTACTGAAGAAAACATCAACGTAGCTGCACAGTATTTACGTACATCAGGTAACGTAGGTTATGTTGTGATTGATATTACAACACAAACGAAAGCTCAAGCTGAATTAGTGTTACAAAAAATCAAAGCATTACCGGGAACAATCCGTGCTCGTATGCTTTACTAATTATTGATACATTATCGGTAATATATTGAAGGCTCGAAATATCGAGCCTTTTTTGTTTTTATTAAATCTTTATTAAATTTTAATTATTGAATTTGTTGCTGCCATAATTGGTAATAGAGTGCTCGATTTTCTATTAAATGAGTATGTGTCCCTTCTTCTAATACCCTACCTTTATCTATTACATAGATATAATCTGAATGCACTAATGTATTTAGACGATGTGCAATACTAATTACGGTTCTGTTTTTACAAATCTGAGGTAAGTTCGCTAAAATTTGTGCTTCTGATCTGTAATCTAATGCTGATGTTGCTTCATCTAAAATAAGAATACGCGGATCGGTTAACAAGGCTCTAGCAAGCGCAATACGTTGACGCTGTCCTCCTGATAAGTTGTGACCTCTTTCTCCAACTTGAGTGTTAAAACCTAAAGGGAGTTGCTCAATAAAGTCTAAAGCGCCTGCAAGTTGAGAAGCTTCTATTATCTCTCTTTCACTCGCACTGGGTTTTGATAAACGAATATTCTCAATAATCGAGCCACTAAATAAATAACTCTCTTGTAAAACGAGACTAATACTTTGGCGTAAAGAGAGCGGATCGGCGATAGCGAGATCCATTCCATCAATATAAATTTGTCCTTGTTGAGGAGTATAAAGGCGTTGGATCAAACGTGTAAGAGTGCTCTTTCCTGAACCAGAACGACCTGTAATACCAATAAACTTACCGGCAGGAATAGATAAAGAGAGTGCTTCTATGATATCTGGTGTGTTATTGGCGTAACGGAAATAAACATTTGAAAAAACAATGCTTCCTTTGATTTTAGGAACGGTTGCTGTTCCATAAGATTGATGCTCGGTAGGTGTGTTTAAAATATCGCCAACACGACGTAAAGAAATGGTTGCTTGCTGAAAATCTTGCCAGCATTGCGCTAAGCGTAAAATAGGCTGTGTAATATGTGCAGCAAAAAGATTAAAAGCAATAAGCTCACCTACACTCATTTGTGCTTTGATAATTAAATTAACGCCTTGCCATAAAATAGTGGCTATCGCGATTTTATGGATGATAGAGATAAGCTGTTGTGCAAATAACGCTTTTTTAGCACCAGAGAAACGCTTATTAATATGATCTGTAAGTTTGTATTGCCATCTTTCTATAAATTTATTTTCTGTTGCTGTTATTTTTATGGTTTCGATACCGTTTATTGCTTCTGTTAGTAGACTGGTATTATCCGCATTAGCTTGATATTCCTGCTCAACCCAATAGCGAATAAAAGGACCACAAATAAGCCAAAGCAGAAAATAGAGTGTTAATGCACCTAAGGTTATCCATGTTAAAAGTGACGAATACATGAACATGACAGAAATAAATACGATAATAAAAATCAGATCAAGCAATAGCATAAATGCAGAGCTAGTAATAAATTGTCGAATATGTGAAAGCTCTTGAATACGAGTAATGATTTGCCCTGATTGGCGTTGATTAAAAAAATGACTAGGCAAGCGGATAAGATGTTGGAATACTTTTCCTGAAAGTTCAGCACTTAACTGACAAGAAATAAAAACATATAGCTTATCGCGCAAATAAAGATAGAGGGGTTCGGTAATAGCAATCAGAATCAATAAATAACCCAAAAGATGTAGGTTAGATAGATCCCTTCCTGTTAGCACTTTATCAATCATAATTTCAAAAATTAAAGGACTGACTAATGCAAATAGTTGACAGCAACAAACTAAAATAAAGATAAAAAGCAATGCGTTTTTTTGTCTTAATAGAGAAGGAATAAACCAGCGAAAATTAAACTTAGCTGATAATGGTGAAGGCTCTTTAGTAATAAGTAATAGTGTATTAATCTCCTTTTTTTTATCAATAATAAACTCAATTTCAATACTATTCTTAGGATCAAAAACAATAAGTTTTTCCTTTTTTATCTCCTTTAAGATATACCAATGCTTATCTATTTCGATAATTGTGCTAATCATAGCGCTGTTTTTTTTGTCATAATCCAATATATCAAATTGACATTTTAAATTGAGTAATTTAGCTGATTCAAAAATATTCCACTTATTAAGATGGTTGTCACAACCAAGAAAATGAATGATCTGTTCTTTTTTTATATTTCCTCTGCCTTTTTTAGAAAAATAAAGTAATCCATCAATAATAGAGTGGTGATATTGGTTTTCTTCCATATTAGTTATATTTTCCATAATATAAGGGATCTTATTTTTATTTTTCAGTGAGTGCATTATGACGATAAGCTTCTATTGGGCTTAAAATATAATCAATGACACGACGTTGTTCAGTGATTATTTCGGCAGTTAAAGACATACCCGGAATGAGTCGATATTCCCTTTGGCTATTTTTAATTGTCTGTCTGTTTAATCTAATAGTTGCGGGATAAACTAAGCCTAATTGATCGTGCTGAACAGCATCTTTAGCAATATTAATAACTTCGCCTTCAATGGTGCCATAGCGTGTATAAGGAAAAGCATCTATTTTTATCATTGCTTTTTGTCCTAGATGAACAAAACCAATATCTTTATTGAGCAAATTAACTTCTGCAATATTATCTTGGTTATCAGGTACTATTATCATCACACCTTGTGATGGTTGTAATACGCTACCTAGTGTATGAGTTGAAATTTGTTGAACTGTACCTGTTATGGGAGAGCGTACTTTTTTTAGTTGTTGTTTCTTTTGAAGATGGCTAAGATTTTGATTGTAAATAATCAATTCACTTTCATACTGTTTATATTTATCATGCCATTCTAGATATTTTTGTTTCTCTAATTGATTTAGATTTTGCTTTTTCTGTTCTTCTTGGCTTTTTAATAGGTTATATTCTGAATCTTTCGTTTTTATCAGTCTGTTTATTTCTAGTAACTCTTTTTGATTTTCTAGATACTCTATCTTACTAATAAATTTTTTTATATACAGTGTTTTTTTCAATGTGAATCGTTGTTCAATGTTTTCTTTTAATGCTTTTAATGATAATAAATCATTGTGAGTCATTAATTGATTTTTATTATTTACTTCAATTTCTGTCTCGATTACTTTTATATTACTATCAAATTCTTCCTTTTCTTTTTGATAACTAATTAAAACATTTCTTTTTGCTTTTTTATCTAACGTATTAAAATGATAAAGCTTTTGAGGCGATGTTTCTTGGCTTAATGTTTGATAGCGTATTTTAAACTGTAAAATATTATCAATTTTTTTTCTTATTCCTATTATTTCTTCATCAATACCTAATATATCAAGTGTTAGTAATATATCGCCTTGATTGACTTTTTGTCCTTCCTTTACATGGAGTGTTGCTAATCGACTATGTTCATATATTTGAATAAGTTGAGAATGTCCAATAGCAATAAGTTTACCTGTTGCCGGGGATTGTATATTCAATTTACCGAAATAAGCCCATAGAAGAAAGACAATAACATTTAATGAAATAAGTATTGCAATATAACGACTATAAGGTGTGATGGGTTTTTCGATAAGAGCGATATGGTTAGGGTAAAAATCATAATTTTTTGCTTTATCTTTACGCTGAAAAATAGAGGATATATTTAGTTTCATTTTCAACATCCTTGTTGAAGTTGCCAAAGTTTTTTGTAATAACCACTGTTTGCAATTAATTCTTTATGGTTTCCATCTTCAATAATTTGCCCTTTATTTAACACAATAATACGAGAACAATTTCGAATAGTTGAAAGGCGATGAGCAATGATAATAACGGTTTTATCTTTAGCAATAAGGGGGAGGTTATTTTGAATTATGGCTTGGGAGTTATCATCTAAAGCGCTGGTGGCTTCATCGAAAATTAGAATTTTAGGTGAGGATAATAAGGCTCTGGCAATCGCAATACGTTGGCGTTGACCTCCTGATAATGATGTTCCTCCTTCTGTAATAAGCGTGTCATATCCTAAGGGAAGCTTTAAAATAAATTCGTGAGCACCTGCTATTTTGGCAACGTGAATAACTTCTTCTAAAGAAGCATGTTGATGAGTTAATCGAATGTTATCAAAAATACTTAAGTTAAATAAAAAGTTCTCTTGTAATACAAAACCGATTTGTTGGCGTAGGTTAGTTAAATGAAACTGTGTAAGAGGAATACCGTCAATTTTTATACAGCCTGATTGTGGAATATAAAGACCTGAAATCATTCGCACTAAGGTGCTTTTCCCCGAGCCTGAAGTACCAACAATACCAATAACTTCATGTTTTTTAATATGTAATGAAATATTATTTAAAATAACAGGAGTATTGCTTTGATAATAAAAACTCACCTTATTAAAGGTAATTTCACCTTTGATATTGGATTGCCGTGTTGCAGTATCCTGCTCTTTAGGAAGATTAAGAATATCTTGTAAGTTATAGATAGCGTTTTTTGTTCTGATATATTTACCCCAAACATCAATTGCCGTTGCAAAGGGTTGTAAACAGAATCTAAGGAGCATCATGAACGCAATAAGTTGACCTATTGTTATCGAAAGAGAAATGACTTCATAGGCACCTAGCCATAACAGTAATGCCATCGTTGTTTTATTAAGAAATAACACAATAAAGCGCGAGAAATTATCAATATTTTGAAGTGATAAGCTTTTAGAGGTGACCTGATGAATTTGTGTATACCACTGTTGTGTAAATCGAGGCTCAAGCGAAAGGCTTTTAATTGTTTCAATCCCCCCTAAACTTTCGGTAAGAAATCCAGTATTAATTGCCGCTTTTTGATAAAGCTGTTGAACAGCAAGCTCTATTTTAGGTGCGAGAAATTTAGCTAAAATAAAGTAAAAAGGGATCGTGGTAATAAAAAATAAAGTGAGTTTTAACGAAAATATTGCCATTGCAACGATAAATATAAAGATAAAAGAAAAATCGACAATTAGCATCAATAACGTATTAGTAATAAATTCTCTAATAATATCTAATTCTTTTACTCGAGCGACAATGGCACCAGTTTGCCGAGATTTAAAATAACTAATCGGTAATCTAAATAAATGTTCGGTCAGTTTTAAGCTTAGAGTGATATCAATTTTATTTGCTGTGTGGTGATAGATGTACTCTCTAATTCCTTTTAGTACACCTTCATAAATAGCAATAAAAACCAAAGTAATAACTAATAAATCAAGTGTTAATAGGGCTTGATGAACAATTATCTTATCCATAATAATTTGTGTAACTAACGGAGTTGCCAATAGTAATAATTGCAAAACTAATGAATAAAACAAAATACCATAAAAAATGGTTTTATGTTTTTTAAATACAGGGAAAAACCAAGCAATGCTGAATTCATTATTTGATTTGAAATCAAGGTAATAGATGGTTTTCATTTTAAATAAACTATCTCTACTAATAGTTTCTGTTTTATCTGTTTGAGTGTTATAAATAAGAATGTTGTTGTTATTGTTTTTTAGTAAAATAAATGAATTTTCATTGTTATCTATAATAATTAACTTATGGTTTATTTGTTTTTTTAATAAAGTTGATTTTTTTATTTTCTTTAATTTAAAGTTGTGCTCTTTTTCTAATGAATTTACTGTGTGATTGTGTTCTGTTTTTATTTCTTTATTTTCAATTAGGCTGATAATAATGTTAATGCATTTAATTAAATGAATGTCTTTATTATTCATTAGAGTAAATACCTTTTTATAGAGGGAATATAAAAGGTATTTAAGAGTGTTTTTTTTATAAAAAATATAAAAAAACACAGATAACTATTGATACTAAAAAATAGAATAGTTTAAAAACACCATCTTTTTTCAGGAGTAATAATTTCAGGTAATGGAACATCCCAATCAGCGGTAGGGAGAGAATCAACTTGTTGGCAAGTGTGAGCAAGCCCCATTGGGTAAAATGATTTTTGTTGCCAGTTTTCTAACGTCCTATCGTAAAAACCGCCTCCCATACCTAATCGTTGACCTTGTGCATCAAAAGCGACTAATGGTGTAAAGATAATATCAATATTAGAGATGGGAATAACCATGTTCACATTTAAAGGAGGTTCAGAAATATTAAAGCGATTTTTTACTAACGGAGTCGAGGGTGTGTAACGTAAGAAAAGGAGATGATGGCGATGAAATGGGTGTAATACGGGTAAGCAAACTTGTTTATTTAATGTCCATAACTGGGAGATCAAAGGTGATGTATCAATTTCACCATCAAAAGAAAGAAACAGTGCAATAGTCTGTGCTTGTTTAATTTTAGGATGAGCAAGAACTTGCTCGCATAATTTATCAGCTGCTTGTTGTTGCTCTTCTAATGTGAGTAAACGACGTTTTTGGCGAATAGCTTTGCGGATCTCATCTCTTTGTTGAAAAAGTGAAGTGTGCGTCATTCATCAATCCATCAATAAGCGGTTGGTATTAAGTAGAAACCATCATTTTAATCAATTTATCACACTTTAGAGGTAAGAAAGCGAAGAAGTTGAAGATATGAGAATGAAGGCATAAAAAAAGTTCTAAACATTAAGTAGTTATAAAATACTTAGTGTTTAGAACTTTAGTAGGAGGTCTCCAAGATGCCGCCGCAAGCTGTAACCCTTGAACCCATGGTCCAAGGTGAACATAGTGTTGCTGCCATTAGGCTGCCTGAACGAATCGGGTATGCTCACAAGCAACAGATCACCACGTTCTATGTGTTTCGAATATCGGCTCAGGGGACTGGCCCGCTGGCAAACATCTCAGAGAAATTTGGTGGGTGCGCTAAGCACCTTATCTATGAACTATTGTATTATTTTAATTGTAGAAAGCAACCTATTATCTGTGAATTTCGTGGTGTACGCATGCTTTCTGAACAAATCTACTTCGCAGTTGAAAAAGTGCGATCATGGTGCTTGCCTTGATCGTGTAAAGCTTGTTCAATGGATTGTTGTAGCATTTTTATTTTCTCTTCCATGTTGTAGGCATAGTCTCTGGTTTTTAACTTTTCTTCTGCCAACTCATGACTCATATTTAATGCCACGATAAAAATTAAGTGCTCTGTATTGGAAACACCACTGCGTTCTTTGAGATCTTGTAATCGTTGTTCCAGTTCAGCAGCAGAAGCCAGTAAAGCATCTCTTTGTTCTGGTGGGCAATTGACACGTAATGAACGCCCAAAAATTTGAAGATCAACGGGTTGTGCGGACATGATTCCTTCCTGACATAAAATCTGTGCTACGTGTTTAGTAGTGTATACGGTTATAACGCTGTATTAAACGCTATTACTGCAAAAATTCCAATGATTAACATGGCTTAACTGGTACAGCGACTTCTATTGATGGTAGCATATCTTGAACTATTCCCCTAAATGCGACGTTTATTCTTATGTCAAAACAGAACACATTACCGAATTATCAAACTATTGATGCACTATTACAGCAACATACAGTACCTTTAACCGCGGCTGAAATGCATGGTTTGATCACAGGATTTATTTGCGGTGCAGTGCGTGATAGCAGTTGGAAAACCTTATTACACGATCTGACCAATGAAGGTTTAGCTTTTCCTAAAACGCTATCAGAGCCGCTTGAAGAGCTTTATCACATCACCTACGAACAGCTCGATGACAGTGTGTTCAATTTCTCGATGTTAGTACCTGACGAATCTGAATCTGTTTTTCCAAGAGCTGATGCCCTTGCGGGGTGGGTTAATCATTTTCTTTTAGGTCTGGGGGTTGCTCAACCTAAGTTGTCTGATCATAAAGAATTGACCGAAGTGATTACTGATTTACGTAATATTGGTGCGCTAGGTTACGAAGAAGACGAAAACCAAGAAGAACTTGAAGATGCGCTTGAAGAAGTCAGTGAATATGTAAAAGTATCCGTTCAACTTTGTTATATCACTTTTGTCGCACCAAAAGACAAAGGAAATGATGAACAAAATGAGCAACGTGTCTTACATTAATTGCATCATTAATTTCATCATTAATTGCATCATTAATTAGATAACCATAAAGATAAATGAAAGACAGGAGTGGGTATGAATAAGCAAGAATTTTTATCCCGTCGTCAGGCATTATTAGCACAAATGAAGCCTGCGAGTGCAGCTATCTTTTTTGCCGCACCACCAGCGCAACGTAATGCTGATAGTGAGTATCCTTATCGCCAACATAGTGATTTCCTTTATCTAACCGGTTTCAGCGAGCCTGAAGCTATTCTTGTGCTGATTAAAAGTGATGAAACACATAATCATAGTGTACTTTTTAATCGTGTTAGAGATTTAACCGCTGAAATTTGGTTTGGTCGTCGCCTTGGACAAGAAGCAGCACCTGAAAAATTGGGTGTTGATAAGGCACTACCTTATGAAGATGTGGGTGAACAACTTTACCAATTATTAAACGGGTTAGATGTTGTTTATCATGCTCAAGGTGAATACGCGTTTGCTGATGAGATAGTCTTTAGCGCATTAGAAACGTTAAGAAGAGGCTCTCGCCGCAACTTAAAAGCACCACAGACCATTATTGATTGGCGTCCAATTGTTCATGAACAACGTCTGTTTAAATCTGATTTTGAACTTGAATTACTGCGTAAAGCCGGAAAAATTACCGCATTAGCACATACACGTGCGATGCAAAAATGCCAGCCGGGTATGTATGAATATCAACTTCAAGGTGAGATTGAACATGAGTTTGTTTCTCATGGTGCGCGTTTCCCTTCTTATAACAGTATTGTCGGCAGTGGTGAAAATGGTTGTATTCTGCACTACACCGAAAATGAAACCAAAATGCGTGATGGAGATTTAGTTCTCATTGATGCAGGCTGTGAATACGAAGGTTATGCTGGTGATATCACCCGTACTTTCCCTGTTAATGGTAAATTTAGCCGTCAACAACGCGAAATTTATGACATCGTCTTAAAATCCATCAATGTTTCTTTGGAATTGTACAAACCTGGTACAAGTATCAAAGAAGTCACAGAGCATGTCGTGTATATCATGGTCGAAGGACTGGTTAAACTGGGCATTATGCACGGTGAAATCGATCATCTTATTGAGACAAAAGCCTATCAGCGTTTCTTTATGCATAGTTTAAGCCACTGGTTAGGTCTTGATGTTCATGATGTTGGTCATTATGGCACTGAGCGTGACCGTATTTTAGAACCAGGTATGGTACTGACCATTGAACCGGGGCTTTACATTGCACCAGATGCAGACGTGCCACAAGAATATCGCGGTATCGGTATTCGTATTGAAGATGACATTGTTATCACGGAAACAGGCAATGAGAATTTAACGGCATCTGTTGTTAAAAATCCTGATGAAATTGAAGCTCTGATGGCAGGAAAAATTTAAGGCTAAAATCAGCATGAATGTGATTATTGTGGGTGGTGGAATGGCAGGTGCGACATTAGCACTTGCACTCTCTACATTAAATAAAGGTAAGATTTCAATTTCGTTAATTGAAGCAAGAGAGCCTGACAATGGGCATCCTGGGTTTGATGCAAGAGCGATTGCATTAGCACATGGAACAGCAAAACGGTTAGAGCAAATCGGGCTTTGGTCAACATTAAAACCTTTTGTTACCCCCATTAATCACGTTCATGTCTCTGATAGAGGGCATTGTGGTTTTGTTAATATTCATGCACAAGACTATGATATATCAGCACTGGGTTATGTTGTTGAATTACATGATGCAGGGCGTCAGCTTTTTGCCAAGTTGAAAAAACAATCTAATATCACACTTTATTGCCCTGCTAAAGTTGAACAAGTTCAACGTAATATCGATTCTGTTGAGGTAACACTTGATGATGGTACGCAATTATCGGGTGACTTACTGATTGCCGCTGATGGTACGAACTCACCTATTGGTCACCAGTGCCATATTCAATGGCAACGAGAGCCTTATAACCAAGTGGCTGTGATTGCTAATGTCAAAACGCAAATCGATCCTCAAGGTAAAGCTTTCGAGCGCTTTACGGAATTTGGTCCATTAGCCATGTTACCAATGAGTGAAGGGCGCAGCTCATTAGTGTGGTGCCATCCGATTGAAAAGCTGGATGAAGTTTCACAGTGGGATGATGAAACAACTATCGCACATTTACAGCGTGATTTTGGCTGGCGTTTAGGAAAGATAGAGCATATTGGCAAGCGAAATTGTTACCCTTTAGCACTACAAAAAGCCAATCAAATTATTGGTCATCGTTTAGCGTTAGTTGGAAATGCCTCGCAAACACTTCATCCTATTGCAGGACAAGGTTTTAACCTCGGTTTACGTGATGTTATGGCGCTCGCCAATACGATCACCCAAGCGATTAATGCCAATACCGATATTGGTAGTTATCGAGTACTCTCTCAATATCAACAACTTCGACAGCAAGATAGAGAAAAAACAATCTCTATTACCGATGGGTTGGTGAAAATGTTTGCAAATCGTTGTGTGCCACTGATTATTTCTCGCAACTTAGGGTTAATGACGATGGAATTGCTTCCAATGATGAGAGATAAATTGGCGCATCAAACATTGGGCTGGACAGACTAGACAAGCAGAAAAGAACAGCGCGCTCTAAAATAATCGCTTTTTAGGATACTTTTATTATGAAATCATTTGATGTTGTTATTGCTGGTGGTGGAATGGTTGGGCTTGCATTAGCCAGCGGATTACACGGGTGTGGATTACGTATAGCGATAATAGAAAATCACCCAGTAACGAAACTTTTTCACCCACAGGATGATTTTTCATTACGGGTATCTGCTATTAATACAGCCAGTGAAATGTTGCTGAAAAAATTAGGTGTTTGGGAAAACTTACAAGCACTACGAACCGCACCTTATCAAGGTATGGAGGTTTGGGATCAAGATAGTTTTGGTCGTATTGAATTTTCAGCACAAAAAGAAGGGTTCAGCCATTTAGGCTCTATCATCGAAAATAACCTTATTCGTGAAGTGCTTTGGCAAAAATGTGAAAGCCACAGTGATATTACCTTCTATTCATCAACGCAGATTGAGCGTGTGGTGTGGGGGGAAAATGATGCATTTATTACCCTGAATGATGGTGAGATGTTGACGGCAAGATTAGTTGTCGGAGCCGATGGTGCTAATTCATGGTTACGCAAACACGCAGATATTCCCCTGACTTTTTGGGATTATGAACATCATGCCTTAGTTGGCACTATTCGTACTGAACAGCCTCATGATAATGTTGCACGCCAAGTCTTTCATGGTGAAGGCATTTTGGCGTTTCTACCGCTTTCTGATCCTCATACTTGTTCTATTGTTTGGTCTTTACCAAGCAACCTTGCTGAAAGTTATAAAAACGCAGAAAAAACCTTATTTGAACGCACATTAGGTGTGACCTTTGATATGCGTTTAGGTCAATGTGAGTTGATAAGTGATCGCATGACCATACCATTAACAGGTCGTTATGCTCGTCAATTTGCGGCTCCTCGTTTAGCACTATTAGGTGATGCTGCACATACTATCCACCCTTTAGCTGGACAAGGCGTTAACCTCGGTTTTATGGATGTTGCAGAGTTAATCGGTGAGATCCGCCGCTTAAAAGCAGAAGGTAAAGATTTTGGTGAATATCTCTATTTGAGACGATTCGAGCGTCGTCGCAAACATGCCGCAGCCGTCATGCTGGCAAGTATGCAAGGATTTCGTGAACTTTTTGCTGGCAACAACCCAGTTAAAAAACTGGTTCGGGATATCGGCCTTTCGTTAGCAGATAGTTTACCGGGGGTAAAACCTAAGTTACTTGAGCAAGCAATGGGACTTTCTGATTTACCTGAATGGTTAAGTGATAAAAATTTCACTTCAGTTGAAAAAATCTAATTCCTCGCTTATTTCACATTACTTTTATTTATATCTGACTGAAGAAATAGAACTAAAAAAATCTATTTTTTCAGTCTATTCTTTGCACTAATTCCTTTTTTTCAGTAATTCCTCGCTAAAAATGAGCGCTGATACGCATAATTGCAATCATTAGTTCTGCATACCCATATGTCTACATTATGATTAAGAGACACTATACCCTATTTTAACTTATGGTTTATTTTTTCTCACAATGCTAAGTTCAAGGGGATGGTATCGTTTGCGTTGTACGTTAATTGCTCGTGTTTGTTAAATCTATGTTTAAAAATAAACTTAAGCTTAAGATTAACACTATGATTTCAAATCAAGTTTAATTTTATATTTAACAAATGCGTTCTCTGAATAATCTAAAGTAAAAGTAGAAAGAGGGAAGAATGGCAAAACAGACTCCGTTGTATGATGAGCATGTAGCCTGCGGTGCTCGTATGGTCGATTTTCATGGTTGGATGATGCCCTTGCACTATGGCTCTCAAATAGATGAACATCATATTGTACGTCGTGATGCAGGTATGTTTGATGTTTCTCATATGACCATTGTTGACTTACATGGCTCACAAGTTAAAGATTTTCTACGTTATTTATTAGCGAATGATATCGCTAAACTCACCGAAAAAGGTAAGGCACTTTATACCGGTATGCTAAATGCATCAGGTGGTGTAATTGATGATCTTATCGTTTATTACTTTGATGACTCTTTCTATCGTCTCGTTGTGAACTCTGCTACCCGCGAAAAAGATCTGGCATGGATTGAACAACATGCTTCAGATTATGTTGTGGATATCACTGTACGCGACGATTTGGCATTAATCGCTGTTCAAGGTCCTCATGCACAAGAAAAAGTACAAAGCTTATTAACCGAAGCGCAACGCCAAGTTGTTTCTGCTATGAAGCCTTTCTATGGTGTAGAGCTTGGAGACCTGTTTGTTGCAACAACAGGCTATACCGGTGAAGCTGGTTATGAAATCGCAATGCCAAAAGAGCAAGCAGTCGATTTTTGGAAAAAATTATTAGCTGTGGGGGTTAAACCCGCAGGATTAGGTGCGAGAGATACATTACGTTTAGAAGCGGGAATGAACCTCTATAGTCAAGAGATGGATGAAACTATTAATCCACTTGAAGCGAATATGGGATGGACGATTGCATGGGCACCGGAAGATCGTCAATTTATTGGTCGAGAAGCATTAGAAAAATTACGCGCAACAGGCACAGATAAACTTGTTGGTCTTGTGATGCGAGAGAAAGGTGTGTTGCGAGCAGGTACTGCCGTACACTTTACTGATGATTTAGGTGAATTAAGAGAAGGTATTATTACAAGTGGTACTTTTTCGCCTACATTAGGCTTTAGTATTGCATTAGCAAGAGTTCCAGCAGGTATAAAAGATAGCGCAATTGTATTAATGCGTAATCGTGAGATGCCAGTAGAAGTGGTAAAACCTGGTTTTGTTCGTTCAGGTAAAGCATTGGTATAACACGCACAATAATTTTAAATGGAGAGTAAGGTCAATGAGTCAAATACCTAGTGAATTAAAATACGCACAATCTCATGAGTGGATACGTTCAGAAGGCAATGGTGAATACACTATCGGTATTACTGAACATGCACAGGAATTATTAGGTGACATGGTGTTTGTTGATCTACCAGAAGTGGGTAGAGAAGTGGCTGCTGGTGATGATTGTGCCGTTGCGGAATCAGTAAAAGCGGCATCAGATATCTATGCACCATTATCAGGTGAAATTATCGCAGTAAATGAAGAGTTAGATGGTTCTCCAGAGCTGGTAAACAGCGCACCTTACGGAGAAGGTTGGCTATTTCGCATTAAAGCAAATAATGAAAGCGAATTAGATGACTTACTTGATGCCGCAGGTTATCAAGAGCTGGTAGATAGCGAAGAGTAAAACGAAGCGCCCCGTCAAATTAATGCCGGGGCGTTTTTATTTGTTAGCTTGTTATCGTAATACTATCTCAACACGCTTTAAGCCGTGTGCTATTTACCTATCCATTCATAGTGAATTCAGGAAATTACTTGCAATGACACAGACTTTAAATCAGTTAGAGTATCGCGATGAATTTATTCGTCGCCATATTGGTTCATCACCAGAACAGATTAAAGAGATGCTCAGTGCTGTTGGCGTCTCCTCATTAAATGAATTAACTCAAAAAATTGTTCCAGATAATATTCAATTAGAGACACCACCGAATGTGGGTGCAGGAGCAACAGAGCAAGAAGCCTTGGCTGAACTGAAAGCGATCGCCAGCCAAAATAAACGTTTTACTTCTTACATTGGAATGGGTTATGCGCCTTCTGTATTACCTCCTGTGATTTTGCGTAATTTACTAGAAAATCCGGGCTGGTATACCGCTTATACACCGTATCAGCCAGAAGTTTCTCAAGGTCGTCTAGAATCACTACTGAATTTCCAACAAGTTACAATTGATTACACTGGAATGGATCTCGCTTCTGCATCACTGCTAGATGAAGCAACGGCAGCAGCTGAAGCAATGGCAATGGCAAAACGTGTAAGCAAATTAAAAAATGCGGATCGTTTCTTTGTTGCTGATGATATTCACCCTCAAACCTTAGATGTTGTCAGAACCCGCGCTGATACCTTTGGTTTTGAAGTGGTTGTTGATAAGGCTGAAAAAGTATTAGAGCTCGAAGGTGTCTTTGGCGTGCTATTACAACAAGTCGGCACAACGGGCGAAGTTCATGATCACAGTAAGTTATTAGCAGCACTAAAAGAACGCAAAATTATTACTAGTGTTGCCGCTGATTTAATGGCGCTGGTGGTACTCACAGCACCGGGTCATCAAGGTGCTGATATCGTATTAGGCTCAGCGCAACGTTTTGGTGTACCAATGGGTTACGGTGGACCTCATGCGGCATTCTTTGCTTGTCGTGATGAATATAAACGTGCGATGCCGGGGCGTATTATTGGTGTTTCTCGTGATGCTGCGGGTAATCGTGCATTACGTATGGCGATGCAAACGCGTGAGCAACATATTCGTCGTGAAAAAGCGAACTCCAATATTTGTACATCCCAAGTCTTACTTGCCAATATCGCGGCTATGTATGCGGTTTATCATGGACCTGAAGGATTAAAAACCATCGCTCAACGTATTCATCGTTTAACGGATATTTTAGCAGCGGGTTTACAACAAAACGGTATGGTATTACGCCATAAAACTTGGTTTGATACCTTAACGATTGATACTGCAGATAAAGCGGCTGTATTACAACGCGCTAAAGATGCTGAAATTAACTTACGTACCGATATTGTGGGTGCCGTGGGTGTAACACTAAGCGAAATTACAACACGTGAAGATGTATTAAAGCTTGTTGAAATTATCAGTGGTAAAGCATTAGCTGGTGATATTGATGCACTTGATAGACAAGTGGCTTCTGCGTCAGCATCAATCCCTGATTCTATGCAACGTAAAGACACTGTGCTGACACATGAAAACTTTCATCATTATCACAGTGAAACAGAAATGATGCGCTATATGCATCGTTTAGAAAATAAAGACTTAGCATTGAATCAAGCGATGATCCCATTAGGTTCATGCACAATGAAACTAAATGCTGCCGCTGAAATGATCCCAATCACATGGCCTGAATTTACAGAGTTACATCCATTCTGCCCAGCTTATCAAGCGAAAGGCTACCAAGTGATGATTGGACAACTCTCTAGTTGGCTTGCTGCATTAACGGGTTATGATGCGATGTGTATGCAACCAAACTCAGGTGCCCAAGGTGAATATGCCGGTTTATTAGCTATTCGTCGTTATCACCAAAGTCGTGGAGAAGGTGCGCGACATATCTGCTTGATCCCAAGTTCGGCACACGGTACTAACCCTGCTTCTGCTCATATGGCAGGAATGACAGTGGTTGTCGTCGGTTGTGATGATAACGGTAATATCGATATTGCGGACTTAAAAGCTAAAGCAGAAAAACATCAAGCTGAACTCTCTTGTGTGATGGTGACATATCCATCAACGCATGGTGTTTATGAAGAAGGTATTCGTGAAGTTTGCGAGATCATTCATCAATATGGCGGACAAGTTTATCTTGATGGCGCGAATATGAATGCGCAAGTGGGGATCACCACACCGGGCTTTATTGGCTCTGATGTTTCTCACTTAAACTTACATAAAACCTTCTGTATTCCTCATGGCGGTGGTGGCCCAGGTATGGGACCTATTGGTGTGAAATCACACTTAGCACCATTTGTACCGGGACATTCTGTTGTTGAAATGGAAAATGTCACTACACAAGGCGCGGTTTCTGCAGCTCAATTTGGTAGCGCTTCAATACTACCAATTAGTTGGATGTATATTCGTATGATGGGCGCACAAGGGCTTAAACAAGCAAGCCAAGTGGCTATCTTAAATGCGAACTATATCGCGCAACGCCTGAAAAATGACTATGACATTCTTTATGCTGGCGCTGATGGTTATGTTGCACATGAATGTATTATCGATATTCGTCCATTAAAAGCGAATTACGGTATCAGTGAAATGGATGTGGCTAAGCGTCTAATTGATTATGGATTCCACGCTCCAACCATGTCATTCCCTGTTGCGGGGACATTAATGATTGAGCCAACAGAATCCGAAAGTAAAGTTGAAATTGATCGCTTTATTGAGGCTCTGCTTTCTATTCGTGCTGAAATTGCACAGGTAGATAAAGGTGTATGGCCAATTGACGATAACCCATTAGTTAATGCGCCTCATACACAATATGAATTAGTGCAAGAGTGGTCACATAGTTATAGCCGTGAATGTGCGGTGTTCCCAAGTGAAGCAACGAAACAAAGTAAATATTGGCCAGCGGTTAAACGTCTTGATGATGTGTATGGCGACCGCCATTTACATTGTTCATGCGCACCAATCAGTGATTATGAATAAGCTTTAATCTAACAATATTCCTAAATAAAATACCGATGGTTAAGTTAGCCATCGGTATTTTTTTATTAACAAATTCAGTCTTGAATATATTACTTCAGCCAGCCTTTTTTCTGCGCCTCTAATAATTGAGGATAGAGATATTGCCAAAATTCTGGCCACTGTTTTTCAATAAACAGATTACGCGCTAATACTTGCTCTAAGCGGATATTATTTTCAACCCAGCTTTGACCTTCATTATGTAAATTCATCAGCATTGGCATGGTGCGATCAAGAATATTGGCAAACTGAGATTCTGGTGTTTCAGCTGCATCATATTCCAGCCATAAATTGAGGAAATATTCACTTTGTGGCGAAGGTAATAAAGCAAAAATACGTTTTGCAGCTTTTTGCTCGTGCTCTTTAATTGCTTCACGAGCAGCAACGTCATACACCATCACATCGCCAGCATCTATTTCAACGATATCGTGAACAAGTGCTAACTGAATAGCACGTCCCATATCAATATCACCTGCATACGGCTGAAAACTCATTGCTGCAACAGCAAAGTGCCAGCTATGTTCTGCAGTATTTTCAGAACGACTATTGTCTAATACATTATTTTTACGATAAACACGTTTTAGTTTATCTAACTCCATAATAAAGTTAATCGTATCAGAGAAGGGGCCAAATGCCCCTTTAGGTAATTGTGTCATAAAAATCCGTATTGGTATGATAAATAAAAATTACTCTTCTTCTAAAGAATAAGGCAGTGGTTTAATGGATAGACGGCTGATGTTATCGCCTTGAACTCTAAATACACTATCGAGCTCCATATCGTTATTCATAACAACTTCAGCCAAAATAGTATTATCAGCCATACGTACAGCACTTAATACCGTTCCTGTTTTACGCCATTTATCTTCGCCTAATTGCCATTCAACGCTACCGCCAATTTCAGGTAATTCAGTACCACCCCCTGATAATAGGTACATTGCACGTTTGTTGGCACCTCTAAATTTTGCGCGAGATACCATTTCTTGTCCGGTATAACAGCCTTTTTTAAAGCAGATACTCAGCGGCAATGCTTGCAGATTTGTTGCTTGAGGTAAGAATTGCTCAATATTTGGAGTATCAATAATAGGATATCCAGCCTCGATATCTAAGGCTAACCATTGCTCGCTATTACTGGTTTCGGCTTTTAATGTTGTTGCAAGATTTTTGGCTGTTTCTTCATCTGTAACGATTAAAAAACGTTCGGTAGGTAAAGGTAGCTGAAGAATATAAGTATTATCGTGATTAACAACTTCATTTGCTTTACGAGGGATCTCTGGGAAGTAATCGGCTAATGCAAGAGCAGCACCTTGTCCAGCTAATCCTAATAAAACGCTATCTGTATTTTCAGCTAAGGTTACTTTTGAAAATACGGCATATTTTTTTAATTCAGTCAGTTGTTTTTGCGCGACGTTTTTACGCAGAATATAAGCAAAACCTTCTTGCTGGTGGAATAAGCGGAGCGTACTCCACATTTTACCTTTTGCTTCACAGTGTGCAGACAATGTATGTGTCGTTGTTGGAAGGGCTGCAATATCCGTAGTGAGTTGACCTTGTAGATATTTTTCACTGTCAGCACCTGTTGCTGTTATCAGTGACCATTCATCTAAAGAAACCAGTGTTAATGGCAAATTGATTGCTGCATGAGGGCGTTTAGCCTGAGTAGAATTTTGAGTCATGATGTCACCAGCTATTAAATTAATCAGATACACCAGTTATGGTAAAAGAGTGACAAGACAATGCAAGTCATTATTATTTTAACGCACAGAAAATGAACCTGATAAATAACAAATGAAAGCGTGTTCAATAGGTTGTCTATGAGACTAAACCTGCAAACTGTGATCATTTTGATGTTAAAAATTTTGCGATAAGACTATCATCAGGGCTAGGAAGAAATAGTGGTATTTCTTGATTTGAACAATGTAAAGAGCAGAGTATGACTATCGATATAGAGAATAAAGCACGAATTAACTGGGCATGTCGTCGCGGAATGCGTGAACTGGATATTTCTATCATGCCTTTTTTCGAGAATGAGTACGATACGCTATCTGATAACGATAAAGCGCTTTTTGTTCGTTTACTAGAGTGTGCAGATCCTGATTTATTTAACTGGTTAATGAATCATGGACGCCCTGATGATGATGCTCTCTATTATATGGTGAAATTAATCCAAGAGCGCAATAAAGCGAGAATGGCGGAGATCGTTGATAAATATTAATAAAATAGATTATCAAATCAGCGATAGATCAAATAGTAATTAAGATTGATTAAAAATGACGCTTTTATTTTCTCATCAAATAAAGGCGTTTTTATTTTTATATAAAAAATTAATAATACTAATAACCCTCTAAAATTTACTGAAATAAAAAATGTAGTTACGTTAAATTTGCGCACCATCTCTAAAAATGATGGCTTAAGTCGCCTTTTTTCGATGTTTTTCACTTTATACTAAATAAATCAGGTATGCTGGCTTTATTAAAACAACGATTAAAAAAGAATAGAAATTACGTATTTATTATTAAGTTATATTATTTGAGCACATATTAAATAGAAAAAGTAACCATTAATAATTGAGCTAAAATGTAAGATAAACTATTTGCAAGGCTAAGAAAGAAGTTACATTATAAATAGGTTGGTCTTTATTATCTTTAACTTATTTATATCCGTATAGAATTACAGCAGGAGTTAATATAACTCGTGGTTTTATGGAAATCGCACCTCACAGTATCATGGTTCACTCAACTCTTCTCAACGGTTGCTTATGTTGCCTTTGTGATAGGTTTACTGTTGTATCCGTGGCCTCCTGATTTTATTTATGTTTGGGTGCCATTGTTACTGTTCCTGATCGGCAGTTGGTATTTCACACAAAAGAATATTAGCCGTATCAAGGGGGATTTTGTTTTACTGAATGGAAATCGAATTCAATGGAAACTGCATGAATGGCAAATAACAAAACACCCTTGGATCAGCCGTTTTGGTAC
The DNA here is from genome assembly GCF_016647575.1 of Proteus vulgaris. GTDB lineage: Bacteria > Pseudomonadota > Gammaproteobacteria > Enterobacterales > Enterobacteriaceae > Proteus > Proteus mirabilis_B. Next base: position 2,892,997 of record NZ_CP032663.1, on the reverse strand, counting down.
TCGAATAACGTTGACTTCTATTTTAAATAAAAAACAAATCACGTTATGGGTTGCTTTTGATAGTATGACAGAAAATGAGTGGCGTAACTTCTCTCAGTTATTAATGCAATATCCAGATATTTAATACCTGGATATTATATTTATAGGTTTTCTTCTACTTCACGTAGAATTTGCATACACCATTGTGATAAACGTTCATCAGTTTCTTCAAACTGGTTAACGTCATCTAATGCAAGACCAACAAAATGCTTACCATCATCTGATAAAGGTTTTGGGCTGACAAATTCATATCCATCAACAGGCCAGAATCCAATAAACTTAACACCACTTGGTAATAAATGATGATAAAGCATACCAAGTGCATCAAGAAACCATTCGCTGTAATCAACTTGATCGCCCATTCCATACATTGCAATAAGCTTATTTTTTAAATTTAATGTTGGCAATGTATCCCAAATATTGAGCCAATCTTCTTGGATCTCACCAAAATCCCAAGTTGGAATACCTAAAATAAGGATGTCATATTGTTCCATAAGCGTGATATCACACTCTTGAACATTATGAAGATCAACAAACTCTTCACCGAGAATATCACGAATTTTTTCTGCTGCCATTTCGGTGTAACAGGTGCTAGAACCGTAAAATAGACCAATTTTCATAAAGGTTTTTAGGATATTTTTGCCAATAAAGGTCACTATTGTACCAGAAAATTTTTTTTATAAGGCATAATGTAAAGGCGATAAGCTAAAGAGAGGGAGAGCAAGACTGTGTCACAAACCAAATTATCGACAAAAAAGACAACTCATACCAATGAAGATACTGATATTATCATTGAACAATTTCTCGACAATATTTGGTTAGAGCAAGGCTTATCCGCTAATACACTCAGCTCTTATCGTTTAGATTTACAAGCATTAGGGCAATGGCTTGCACATCACCAATTAGATTGGTTATCGGTTACTACCTTGGATTTACAATCTTTTCTCGCAACGCGTTTAGATGAAGGTTATAAAGCCAGCAGTGCAGCCCGGTTACTCAGTACAATGCGTCGGTTATTCCAATATTTATATCGTGAAAAATTACGTTTAGACGATCCTAGTGCATTGCTTTCAACCCCTAAGCTTCCCAAACGTTTACCAAAAGATTTAAGTGAACGACAAGTTGATGATCTACTCAATGCTCCCTGTATTGATGAACCACTTGAATTACGTGATAAAGCGATGCTTGAAGTCCTTTATGCGTGTGGGCTTCGTGTTTCTGAATTAGTGGGATTATCTCTCTCTGATATTAGTTTACGACAAGGCGTGCTACGCGTTATTGGTAAGGGCGATAAAGAACGATTAGTTCCTTTAGGTGAAGAAGCTATTTACTGGCTAGAGCAATATCTGCAATATGGAAGACCCACTTTAATGCAAGGCAAAACGGACGATGTTGTTTTTCCTAGCTTAAGAGGGCAAAAAATGACACGACAAACGTTTTGGCATCGGATAAAACATTATGCCGTGATAGCAGGAATAGACACTGAAAAACTATCACCCCATGTGTTGCGTCATGCATTTGCAACACATCTCTTAAATCATGGAGCAGACTTGCGTGTTGTACAGATGTTATTGGGGCACAGTGACCTCTCTACAACACAGATTTATACCCATGTTGCAACAGAGCGCTTGAAAGCGCTTCATCAGCAACATCACCCAAGGGGATAGCCGCTAAATAGCCGGCGTTAAATAGGAATTCAAATGAAAAAGAAATTATTCTGGTTGCCAATATTATTAAGTATGGTGTCAATGCCAGTGCTTGCTGACAATGCTTCTATTGAAGCGCAATTGGCTAAAATGCAGATTAAAGCAGAGAGTATTCAACCAACGCCGATTGTTGGATTAAATGCAGTGTTATCAGATAAAGGCATTTTTTATATTACAGATGATGGTAAATATCTGACCGCAGGGCCTATTTATAATATTAGTAGTGGTGAGCCAGTTAGTATCGCTAATCAAGTTATTATGAAAAAAGTAGACTCACTTAAAAATGAAATGATTGTTTATAAAGCGCGTAATGAGCGCCATATGATCACCATTTTTACCGATATCAGCTGCCCTTATTGCCAAAAACTTCACCAAGAAGTTCCTGAACTGAATAAACAGGGTGTAACAGTGCGTTATTTGGCATTTCCTCGTAACGGTGTTGGCAATAATATTGTGAGTAAAGAAATGAATGCTGTGTGGTGTAGTGGTTTTCCTAATAAATCATTAGACAGTGCATTTAAAGGTGACAAAATTATCCCCATTGATGAATGTGCAAAAATCAATATCAATGAGCACTTTAAATTAGGCACCATGATGGGTATTCAGGGCACTCCTGCTATTGTATTACCTAATGCCAGTATTTACGGTGGATATATTTCTGCTCAAAACCTTGTTGAATTATTAGATAAAAAAGAGAAGTAATTACGTTTTATGGTCACTATTGAACCGACACTGCGTCGTCGAATTGCACAGGCAACTCAATTACCGGATAACTTAGATCCCTTATTACGACAAATTTATGCTAATCGTGGAATAACATCTGAAGTTCAACTAGAACGATCGTTAAAAGGCTTACTTCATTATCAAGCATTAACAGGAATAGAAACGGCAATTTCATTACTGATTGAGGCGTTACAGCAACAATCTCGCATTGTTATTGTTGGCGATTTTGATGCTGATGGCGCAACAAGTACTGCACTTGCGATTAAAGCATTACGTCAAATGGGATTTAAGCAAGTTAGCTATCATATTCCTAATCGCTTTGATGATGGCTATGGTTTAAGCCCTCAAGTTGTTCATGACGTTGCTAAAAAGGGGGTTGATCTCATTATCACCGTTGATAATGGAATTTCCTCTTTTGAAGGTGTGGATACAGCTCATGAATATGGTATTCGTGTCCTCGTTACGGATCACCATTTACCCGGACAAACTTTACCCGCTGCTGATGCGATTATTAATCCTAACCTGACAGATTGTTCTTTTTTATCTAAATCATTAGCGGGTGTTGGCGTTACGTTTTATTTAATGACGGCATTAAGAGCTGAATTAGAAAAACAAGGTTGGTTCGAGCAACAAAACTTAGCTCGCCCCAATATGGCGGATTTTCTCGATTTAGTTGCACTAGGTACAGTAGCAGACGTTGTTCCTCTTGATGAAAATAACCGTATTTTTGTTTATGAAGGATTACGCCGAATTAGAGCGGGTCGTTGTTGTGTAGGAATAAAAGCACTTACGGAAGTTTCTCGTAAAGAGCTCGCTCAACTAGTCAGTAGCGATTTAGGTTTCTCTTTAGGGCCTCGCTTAAACGCAGCCGGACGCCTTGATGATATGTCTGTGGGCGTTGCTTTACTTTTAACCGATAATATTGGTTCTGCGCGTGAAATTGCTAATGAACTTGATGGATTAAATCAAACTCGGCGTGAAATTGAAGCGGGTATGCAAGAAGAAGCTTCAACTATTTTCCGTCAATTTATGGGAACGCAACATGATTTACCAAATGGTTTAGCTATCTATCATCCTGAATGGCATCAAGGTGTTGTGGGTATTTTAGCTTCTCGTATTAAAGAAAAATTGCATCGTCCTGTTATTGCTTTTGCACCTAGCGGTGATGGTCTGTTGAAAGGCTCTGGTCGTTCAATAAGTGGTGTACATCTTCGAGATGCATTAGAACGATTAAATACATTAAATCCGGGTTTGATGGTGAAATTTGGCGGGCACGCAATGGCGGCAGGGCTTTCACTTGAAGAGGATAAATTCCCGCTGTTTCAGCGTCATTTTTCGTCTTTGATGGCAGAACTGGTTTCCGATGAACAGTTGCAAGGCGTCATTTTATCGGATGGTGAGTTGAGCGAAAAGCAATTATCACTACCTATCGCAGAAATGCTAAGAGAAGCAGGGCCTTGGGGACAGGCGTTTCCTGAACCTCTATTTGACGGTAAATTTACGCTGTTACAACAACGTATTGTGGGCAGTAAACATTTAAAAATGATGCTTCAGCCTGTAAATAGCCATTTAATGATTGATGCGATTGCATTCAATGTTGATATCAATATGTGGCCTGATAATAGTATTAAAACGGTTGAATTAGCCTATCGATTGGATGTAAATGAGTTTAGAGGGCAACGTAATGCACAACTGCTTGTTGAGCACATTTGGCCTTGTTAACGCGAATAATTAAACAATTTATCGTGATATAAAGGGTAACGTTGTTATGGCAACAACTATCTGGTAGACAATTGTATATAAATGCTATAAACCCGCTGATATATCCGTTACAATATGCGGTTCAAAATTTATTCCAATTGTTTTTGAAAACAACATAAAGACGAAAAAGTATGTTTGAAATCAACCCCGTAAAACACCAAATAGAAGAAGTCTCTGAAAGAACAAATGTTCTCAGGGGGTATCTTTGACTATGATGCCAAGAAAGAGCGTTTAGAAGAAGTTAACGCTGAATTAGAACAACCTGATGTATGGAATGAGCCGGAAAGGGCACAAGCATTAGGCAAAGAGCGTTCATCTCTTGAGGCTATCGTAGAAACAATCGACCAGTTAGATCAAGGACTAGAAGATGTTTCTGGTTTACTTGAATTAGCGGTTGAAGCTGATGACGAAGAAACATTTAACGAAGCCATTGCTGAATTAGATGTATTAAATAAAAAGCTTGAGCAATTAGAATTCCGTCGCATGTTCTCTGGTGAATATGACAGTGCGGATTGCTACCTTGATTTACAAGCAGGCTCTGGTGGTACAGAAGCGCAAGATTGGGCAAGTATGCTGATGCGCATGTATTTACGTTGGGCTGAATCAAGAGGCTTTAAAACAGAAATTATTGAAGAATCTGACGGTGATGTTGCAGGATTAAAATCAGCGACAATCAAAATTATTGGTGAGTACGCTTATGGTTGGTTACGTACAGAAACAGGTGTTCATCGCTTAGTTCGTAAAAGCCCATTTGACTCAGGCGGCCGTCGCCATACCTCATTTAGCTCTGCCTTTATTTACCCTGAAGTTGATGACAATATTGATATTGAAATCAACCCTGCGGATTTACGTATTGACGTTTATCGTGCTTCAGGTGCGGGTGGACAGCACGTTAACAAAACAGAATCTGCGGTGCGTATTACCCACGTTCCAACAGGTCTTGTCACTCAATGCCAAAACGATCGCTCTCAGCATAAGAACAAAGATCAGGCAATGAAGCAGATGAAAGCGAAGTTATACGAGCTGGAAATGCAAAAGAAAAATGCAGACAAGCAAGTAATGGAAGATAACAAGTCCGATATTGGCTGGGGTAGTCAAATTCGTTCTTATGTTCTTGATGATTCACGTATTAAAGATTTACGTACTGGTGTGGAAACGCGTAATACACAAGCAGTATTAGACGGTGATCTTGATAAATTTATTGAAGCTAGCTTAAAAGCGGGCCTGTGAGGAAAAACATGTCGCAACAGCAACAAGGTGCGGAGCAGGCACCTGATTTAAATAACGAACTGCAAACACGCCGCGAAAAATTATCTGCTTTACGCGATAATGGTAACGCATTCCCAAATGATTTCCGCAGAGATTCTCTGTCTGACGAATTACATCAAAAGTATGATGCAATGAGTGCAGAAGAGTTAGAAGCAGCGAATGTGGAAGTTTCTATTGCAGGTCGTATGATGACTCGCCGTATTATGGGCAAGGCATCTTTCGCTACATTGCAAGACATGGGTGGCCGTATTCAGCTTTATGTTTCTCGTGATGATTTACCAGAAGGTATCTATAACGAGCAATTTAAAAAATGGGATCTGGGCGATATCTTAGGTGCTCGTGGCCGTGTTTTCAAAACGAAAACAGGTGAATTAAGTGTTCACTGTACAGAAGTGCGTTTATTAACTAAAGCACTGCGCCCGTTACCGGATAAATTCCACGGTTTAGCTGACCAAGAAATGCGTTATCGTCAGCGTTATTTAGATCTGATCTCTAACGAAGAATCGCGCAAAACTTTCCAAATTCGTTCACAAGTTATGGCGGGTATCCGTCAATTTATGGTGAACAAAGGCTTTATGGAAGTTGAAACGCCGATGATGCAAACTATCCCTGGTGGAGCAAGTGCGCGTCCGTTTATTACTCACCATAATGCGTTAGATATCGATATGTATCTGCGTATTGCACCTGAGTTATATTTAAAACGTTTAGTTGTCGGTGGTTTTGATCGCGTATTCGAAATCAACCGTAACTTCCGTAACGAAGGTGTATCACCACGTCATAACCCAGAGTTCACCATGATGGAACTCTATATGGCGTATGCAGATTATCGTGACCTGATTGAATTAACTGAAGAATTATTCCGTACATTAACTGAAAATGTACTGGGCTCTTCATTAGTGAAATATGGTGATCAAGAGTTTGATTTTGGTAAACCATTTGCCAAATTAACCATGAAAGAAGCTATCTGCAAATATCGTCCAGAAACCGTAATGGCTGATCTTGATGATATGGATAAAGCAGTTGCTATTGCTCAGTCTATTGGTATTAAGATTGAGAAAAGCTGGGGCTTAGGTCGTGTTCAATGTGAAATTTTTGAAGAAGTTGCAGAAAGCCACTTAATTCAGCCAACATTCATCATTGAATACCCAGCAGAAGTTTCTCCACTGGCTCGTCGTAACGATGATAATCCATTTATCACTGACCGCTTTGAATTCTTTATTGGTGGTCGTGAAATTGGTAATGGCTTCTCAGAACTTAATGATGCTCAAGACCAAGCAGAGCGTTTTGAAGATCAAGTTCGCCAAAAAGAAGCGGGTGATGCAGAAGCGATGTTCTTTGACCATGACTACATCACGGCATTAGAACACGGCTTACCACCAACAGCTGGTTTAGGTATTGGTATTGACCGTATGGTGATGTTATTTACTGACAGCCATACCATTCGTGATGTTATTTTATTCCCGGCAATGCGCCCTAATAAATAATTGTTATTTTAAATAAACCCTTAATTTAACAATAGCATTAACGAAGAAAAATAGAGTTATAAGGCCACCGAAAGGTGGCTTTTTTGTTTTTTAAAACAGTTAATTATCTTTTTTGCGACGATTAAATAATCATTTGAATAAGAAGGGGATTGTCGTTCAATTAGGGAAGCGTATAATCAGGAAAATCAATCGCGGGCGTAGTTCAATGGTAGAACGAGAGCTTCCCAAGCTCTATACGAGGGTTCGATTCCCTTCGCCCGCTCCAAACAACCCACAAACTCATCTCTATCTCTAATCTTCTTATAAATCAACTAGTTTATTAACTCATCATCTTCAAAATTTGTGACTGCTTTGGAAATTTATATAATTCACTACTTAGCATTTTTTATACCATTTAGTCTATACAATAAATTGATTTACATAGATTTATTTTTAGAAGTAGGATTGAAAATATAATAAGATGATATGATTTAGTGAGTTTTAATAAGTATAACCTTAGTATATTGGTATTCACATTTAACATATTATGTAATTTAGGAAATTATATGCATTTAGAGTTCAAAAGACTCTCACAGATAGAACCCTCACATATTGTAGAACTTAATAATCACCCTGCGGTTTTACGACAAATGCCTTTGGGCAGTCCTAATTTTGATATCGAAAAAAGTATTTTATGGGCAAAAGATAAAGACTCTCAATGGGATGATAATGGGTATGGTCCTTGGGCATTTGTTATTGACGGTGTGTTTGCGGGATGGGGGGGACTTCAAAAAGAAGGAGATGATGCTGATCTTGCATTAGTTCTTCATCCCAATTATTGGGGAATGGGTAAAATAATTTATGCTGAAATTATTCGTAGAGCATTTGATGAAATGAATATTGAAAGCATCACAATTTTGCTTCCTCACTCAAGAAAAGTAACAAAAACAGTTTCTCGTTATGGATTTAAACCTGATGGGGAAGTTTGTTTTGACGATATTAGTTTTCAGCGCTTCAGATTATTTGCAGATAAAAATAGAACCATTTAGTTTGGTTTATATCAATAGGCGAGTTAGTTCGTATCGCCTTATGTATACCCATCCCATCCTATAAATGTGATTCATTAATCACAAAATAGTTCTATTTAGCTGTTATTTCGCATTTCTCGCATATTTTTTAATAAGAATTTTTTAATAAATCAAAGGGGGTGAGTTCAATTAAGTCACCTCTTATGTGTATAAATAACTTGGTTTAAAAGATTAAGAATACCTTAAAATTTATTTTCTCTTCAAATATTCTTTCTTTAACTATCCTTATTTGTTTTTATCGCAATCATTATATCAACGTTATGATTTTAAATGATTTTTTTGTTTTTTATTTAAGATTATAAAAAATGATACATAAGTAACATTTTTGCTTCTTTCACCTAACTCTTTTTATGTATAGAAAATTAAAAACCAATTTATAAAAAACTTTAGTAAAAAATTAAAATAAATTGAAAAAGTGTCGATAAGAGTACATTACGCCCTATTGGGCTTACTTTATCTTGTTAGTTGAGAAATTCGATGCAGAAACTTCGTAACATTACTATTCGTCTGATGATGATAATCATCCTGGGGACATTATGTGTGTTATTTGGCAGTGTCAGTCTTTATAGCGCATGGTCACTATCACAAATATCTGAAGGCAATCAATCTGATAATCAAATAATAAAACAAATGGCTGCACTCAGTCAGGGAAATGATCAGTACTTTCGATTCACTTCTCGATTAAATCGCCTCGTTGAGGAGAAAGCAGAAGGCAAAGAAGTCGATTTTACACAAGCACAATTGGCGATGGAAAATATGGAAAAGCAGATTACGTATATGAAATCTGTTTCTCCGGGGCCGATGGATGCCAAAGTATCAAAAGAGTTAATGGATGTATGGCAAGCTCTTTTTGAGCAAGGAGTAAAAAAGCAGATGGAATTAGCGCTCAATGGCACCATTGAGCAATATGAACATCATGCAAAAAATGTGACACCTGCGTTGAGTCGTGAATTAGGCAATGTGAGTGAAAATTTTAATAATGCTGCAAATATAAAAATTGATAGCACCATTGAAGAAGTGGATGAGCTTATTGAAGTGACACAAATTGTTATTATCATTAGTGCCATTTTAGGGGGAGTTATTCTGATCCTCACTGACCGCTATTTAGTGGCAATGCTACAAAAGCCACTTGAAAGTATTCGCCAGCATTTTGTGAAAATTACAGAGGGCGATCTGAGTCATTCCCTTGAGCCTTTTGGTAATAACTGTGCTGGGCGATTAATACCGCTATTAAATGATATGCAAAATAGCTTGCATGAAGCGGTAAGCACTATCCGTATGGGAAGTGAAAGTATTTATCGTGGTGCATCTGAAATTGCCAAAGGGAATAACGATTTGGCTTCTCGTACAGAAGAGCAAGCAACGGCATTAGAGCAAACTGCCGCCAGTATGGAAGAGATAACAACTGCCGTTAATCAAAACATGGAGCACGCTTATCAGGCGAGAGAATTGGCTGAAGTTGCATCAGTGACCGTTGAAAAAGGCAATGAATTAGCTGAATCTGTTGTAACAACAATGGATGGGATCTCTGATAGCTCAAGTAAAATTGCAGATATCATCAATGTTATTAATAACATTGCATTTCAAACGAATATACTTGCTTTAAATGCATCAGTAGAAGCAGCAAGAGCTGGATCTCATGGGCGAGGATTTATGGTCGTCGCCAATGAAGTGCGTAATTTAGCAGGAGATAGTGCCAAAGCGGCTAAAGAGATTGAAGTACTTATTGCTGACTCCACTACGCGAGTAAGAAAAGGGGCTAGCTTAGTCAGCGATATGGAAAAAACAATGGAAGACATTTTGACGGGAGTTAAACAGGTAACGTCAATAATGAAAGAAATCACTATTGCATCTGAAGAGCAAAGTAAAGGTATTGGTCAAGTGAGTGTGGCTATTACTCAAATGGATGGCGTAACACAACAGAATGCCTCTTTAGTTGAACAAGTTTCAGCAGCAGCCATTTCATTAGAAAGACAAACCGAAGAATTACAGCAATCGGTACAAAAATTCAATCTAGCTCATCGTTGATATAGAAAAAATTTATAAAATATGTGTCTAATGTGGTAAGTTTTTACTCGTTAGGCGCAAAAATATTATAAATATAAAGGTTACATTCTTATTATTCTTGCTTTTATTTAACAGTATCAATGAGCTTAACTTGCTCATTGATTGAGTATTTAAGTCCTCATGTTTTATTATTTTTATCATGTGAAACAGAAAATTATTATCCAAATTAAAACGCTCTATAAATAACAATGTTATTTTGTTTATACTCAATCAATCAAAAAGTACTTTCTATTTTAATTTTCATAATCAATCAATCAGTGATTATGTTAAAGCTTGAAGCGATTTGATTTTTTAAAGATGTAGATATAAATCCTCTCTAGTATAAATAATAATAAAGAGAGGGTGATGAAGAATATTGCCTTATGCTTAGATTATTTTTTTTATATATTGTTCTGTCTTGCTTATAACATCTTGGTATTGAGGATGATCGATATAAGCATCATTGACGGTCTTATTTATATCTTGGATCACTATTTCTTTTTGCTTATCTGTCAAAGTCAATAACAAGGCTTTCAAAACTACTTTTACTGCTGCAATTTCATACTCTATATTGACAACTTTTTTTTCCATAAGATCCTCAAAAGGACGATAATTTATTGCTGTGTGATAAATTTTTTTCATATTAATTAATTGTTTAATTAAATCCAAGAAAAAATTAAATTGATAAAAAAATATACAATTTTATCGCATTTTTTTCATTAAAATAGTAAATATGAGGATATTTTAGATGTGTGAAATAGACACTCAGTAAATTTAACTTAGTGTTGTATTAATGAAAGGAAAATCACGGTATATCCTATATAAAATAATCAATAGGATGCTATTAGCACCCTATAAAATTAGGGTGTAAACTTAATAGCAATAGCAAATATTGTTTTCATTAGGCTTGAGTAAGCTTCTTCACATATTGCTCAGTTAAGTTAATAACTTCATTGAGCTGAGGGTATTTGTTTGATGTATCCTCAAGTACTATAGATATATTGCCCAACATATCCCTTCGTTGTTTATCACTTAGCGTGGAAAGTAAAGATTTGATAACAATTTTTAGAGCAGCAATTTCGCATTCAATTTCTTTTAAATTTTTATCCATGATTTACCTGCCAGTATTTAATGGATGAGTAATATAGGTAATTTTTTTGTTTATCACAATTATAGAAGCATATTATTTAGAGATGTATCGCACATTATGGCTAATATTCTAGCCTAATATAAATTATTAAAAATAATTATCAAATTGTAAATTTTATATGTGGTAGTAAGTTGAAGTCTTATTGATATTCTCTGACTTTAGGGCGAATAAGATAAATGATTAAAATTGATCTCGAGTCTGGTTCTATTTAAATTTCTTTATTTTTGATTATATAATAAACAATTCTTAATAGTGATAATAAAAAACATATCTTTTAAAGATAATCTATTTTTGTCTTTTGTTGTTTAATAGGAAGTGAACAAGAATAGTGTTACTTTTTACCTATGAAATACCAAAACTTTTATTTGTTAGTAGAGATATTATAACCAAATAAATTACATTAACCTTGATGATAAAAAAGAAAAAGAGCTTATGTTTTTTTACATGAAGCTCTTTTTAGTTTGTTCGATTATTGATTATTTTGCTTAACAAAAGCAACGTAGGCATCAACCCAGTTTTGCATAAAAGTTGCTGTTTTCTCTGAAAACTGTCCATTCTCAACCATGCCGTCATACCATTTTAGATAACATTCTGGTTGATTTAGGGTTGGCATATTCAAGAAGGCTAACGAATTACGTAAATGCTGTTGAGCTATTGCTGTACTAATATTACCAGTTGAAACACCAATAATACCCGCTGGAATTTTATCCCAAGCACTTGTTCCATAAGGGCGAGAGGCTTGGTCAATGGCATTCTTAAGTGCCCCTGGCATTGAACGATTATATTCAGGGGTGATAAAGATGATGCCTTGACATGCTTTTATTTGTTGTTTGAAATCGACAACAGAAGAGGGGGGATGAGTGTCATCGTCTTGGTTATAGAGAGGGAGAGCACTAATATCGATAAACTGACAGGTAAATTCTTGAGGAAATAACTTAATTAAGGCATGTGCTGTTTGTTTATTAAACGAATCTTTTCTTAAACTACCGACAACGATACCAATTTTAAAATGACTCATCTTAGTTCTCCTATTTTGAAGGATAAAATGAATATCAAAGCCTATATTAGATATTCATTTTTTGATTTTATCTCGGTATTAAAAAACAGCAACAAAATATAAGAGTATTTTTTACACGTAAATTACGTAAATAAATGATAAAATTAGTATTATTATTTTTATTATTATCTGGTATTATTCCATCAATATAAAAAAACGATCAGTTTATATGACAACATTTTTACTAAATAAATCCGATATTCAAGATTTGATGCATTTAGTGTGATGTAAGTAGTATTTTAAGAAAAAATAAATGAAATGATAGGAACACTCATTGCAACCAAGAGTGTTAGCCTATTTATTTAGTATGCAGTAGGTAATAGAAAATTATAATAAAATGGCTTAAAATGCGACAACTCATATGCTCTTATTTAAGTCTGATCGGAATTAAGGAAAAATGATGTCCTTATTACAAAATAAAAAGAATGTCCTCGCTGTATTTATGGCAACCAGCGTCCTCGCCCTATCAGGGTGCGCGTGGACTGATCACACTCGTCCAATTGAAACGCCAGCGCCAGCACAAACCACACAGCCTGTAGCAACTACTCAACCAGTGGCTGTTGCACAACCGCTTTCTATGGCACCAGCTGCAGAGCCTGCTGATAGTGGTGTAGATGCAAGAAAATTGGGACTAGCACCGCAAAGTGCTTGTATCAAACAACTTGATTCTTTGAAAACTTTTTCTCCATCTGATTATCAATCCATGATGAGCTCATTTAAAGAAATTAGCGAAATCAATGCGATGTACCGTAGTGTTCAAGGTACAGCAAGTAAAGATAGTTTAGATTTATTAAAAATGAGTATCGAATCAAAAACAGAAGTTTTATGTGCAAAAGTTCGCTATTTGTCGATTATGTCAGTTAATTCGACATTAAAAAAATTAGGTGAATAATTACTATGAAATTAAAGCAGAGTGTTTGTCTCGCTTTTATGCTGTTTCCAACACTGTCGTTTGCCAATAATGAGTTTAATTCTGTTATTGAAGATTTTGACCGTTATTTTGAAACGCAAGAGCCAATTAAAATTGAGCCTAAAACATCTGCTACAATTTCATCGTCAACGAGAACCGGTCAGGCGAATCGTGGAGTAAACCGCACCACAGCGACTCAACAAACAAAACCAGAGCAACGAGTTAAACCTTCTACGCCAGCTAAAACAGATAATCAGGCAGTTGAACCTATTAAGACTCCTGATATCACGCTGGCAGAAAATTGCCCTGTGTTACCTGCTGATTATTCAAAATTAAAGAGTGATTACACTCGTTATTTAACTCCGTTGCTTTCATTTGTTCCGATTAAACCACAATTTACACCAGAGGATCTTAATCGGTATAGTTACAGAAATAACGCAACGATTTATAACCCGTTAGCGCTTTATTCAAAAGAAAGTTATGCAAGGCCTCAACGTAATGACAATTTCTTGTTAGATATTATTCCAGGAACATTTTATTCTGTAACGGCCATTCCTTTCCATTTTGCATATCAATTCAATCGCTCTGTACTCGATCGTAAGCAACCTCTTTTTAATAAAGAGCTCTTAAATCGTTTAGCAGATACGAGAAGTAAATACCAAACTCTGTATCAAAAATACACAGAGCAGGCAGCTATAACAAAAGAGCATTTAGAAAAACTTCAAAATGCAAATAACCAAATTAAACAATTAGAATTGACGCTGGCTGAAACAGAAGAAAAATTAGCTACGGCGAATAACTTGCTTAGTGATGACACGTTGAAACAGGCTGTTGCCAAATTACAAAGTGATTTAGAAACAACAAAAAAAGAACGTGATTTATTAGTTAATCAGTTAGCTGAAAAAGAGAACGTATTACAGGCAACAACAGTAAAAAATACTGAATTAGCAAAACAGCAACAAGATTTTGAAAAACAAGCGGGAATACTTAAAACCCTAGAAGCGAAATATACTCAGCTTGAGCAAGAAAAAGATCAATTACAATCGCAGTATCAACAGGCTCAGGCTCTGTTAAAAGATGACAGTGCTAAAAAAGAGATTGATAAATTACAAAGTTCACTTGAGAGCATAAAAGTAGAGCAAGAGAAGTTAATTAGTCAATTGAATGAAAAACAGACACTACTTGCGAAAATTGAACAAGAAAAAGAAGTTATACAGGCTCAGTATATCGAATCTCAGCAGTTACTAAGTGGTAACAGTAAGCAAAAAGAGCAAGAGTTAGCTAAATTAGAAACTGCTAAAAATAAAGAGATAGCAACATTAGAAAATTCGTTATCAACAATAACGACTGAGCAAGAAAAATTAACTAAACAACTTTCAGATGTACAAACTCAATTAGCAGCAATAAAGAAAGAGAAAGACGATGTGCAGGCTCAATTTGCACAGGCTCAACTATTGCTAAAAGATGACTCTGCGAAAAAAGAGATAGATAAATTACAAAGCACATTATTGAAGATTACATCAGAACGTGAAGATTTATCTAAAGAGCTTGTATTAAAAGTTGCGGAAGCAGAAAAACAGCAAGATGCTAATAGCAAACTTGTTGAGGATCAGCGCAAAGAAATAGCACAACTGAAAACACAAGTTGAAAAAAGTAATCAGGAACAAGCTAAACTTAATAAATCGCTTTTAGCTGTTCAACAGCAAAAAGAGCAGGTAGATGAAAAATTAAAAGCGATCCCAGAATTAAAAGCACAGTTAGATAACAAGGTCACGGAACTAGCTGACTTGAAGAAGAGTTTATCTGCTGGTGAAAAAGCCGTTGATAATTTAATTACTGATAAAAATAATCTGATAGCTAAGTTAGAGAAAGCGCAAAGTGAGCTATCGAATAAATATCAAACATTAGATACACAATTTAAAGAGAATAATATTGCATTAGCTCAAGTCACCACGAGCAAAACAGAGAGTGAAAAAACGTTAGCATTGTTAGAAAAACAACTCACTGAAAAGCAAAATACAACGGATAAATTGAGTGCTCAATTAGCTGAAGCAAAAGTACAATTAGAAAAACAAAATACAGAAAATGCACAGCAAGTTAGCACGTTAAAGCAACAACAAACAGAATCTATTGCTAAATTAAATGAGCAAATTAAAGCAAAAGATGCTGAATTAGCGAAAGTTAATACAGACACTAGTAATATCTTAAAAGAAAATAAAACGCTAAAAGAACAGCTGGAGAAAATGGCTGGTGAAGGGCAAATGATCGCAGGGCAACTTGCTTATGCTTACTCGATTATTGGTAAAGATAATGCCCAGCGTAATAAATCCATTTTATCTGAGATCCAAAAACAGAATTACGTACAATATGACGATAATACCTACTTTAAAATATTAAAGCAGGGTAAACCTGAGCCTTCAATTGCAGGTAAAACGGTTGTATTTACAATGCATGAAGAGTTAACTGATGGTACTGTAACTCTTAATTATGATAAAGCTAAGCCACTTATTTTACCTTACCGACAATTGCCGTTACCACTGAATACCTTTATTGCAAAAGCTGGTATCAATGGTAAAGCCAAAATTTATATAAAACCCGGTGGCGGTTATGGAAAAAATGGTGTGCCAGGACAAGTACCACCAGAATCTATGTCTATTGTGACAATTGAGATCTTAGATATTAAATAGAATAATTAAAAGCTAACATCAGCTCTTCTCTTTTTATTGAGAGAAGAGCTGAAACTTTATTATCGCCATAAAAATTCATCGTTTCTTAAGCAAAGCTCTCTTTCTAGCAGCCAATCTTTTAATTTTTGACAGTTTTCAGGATTTTCCGGAATACTGTTTAAAATCTCCCACAGTGGTTTTATTAATTCAGAATTTGGCGTTATGTTTTGGATATAATCTAAAGTATTATTAATTTCAACATTAAAGATAGGTTCATTTTTCCAATTATCGAGGAGCAATTGGATATCTTTCTGTAATAAGTCATCAATAATAATTAGTCTGACTTTATCTGCATTAAGCTTAATATTGATATCATCTAAAGATAAAAAAGAATCACTTTTATTTGATAGTTGTTTTTCTTCAAATGACTTAATATTTTCACACTGCTTAATTTGAAGCTCAAGCTCTCTTTTGGTGTCATAAAGCGTGAAAAGCTGAGGAGTAATATGTTGAGCCCACCAAATAAAAAGTGGCTTTATTACGGCTTGAATTAAGCGCATATGCTCATTGATATTGACCGTTGCTTTTAATGATTTATCCCAATCCGCTGGTGTTATTGTGGAATGTGACTGTTCTGCATGAAACGAATGTGCGAAACTAATAACATCACGTATTTCTTCTTTAGATATTACAACAAAGCAGTATTTCTTTCGTAAAAACCAAGTGGACTGTAATAAACTGTCCAAGCTTTCACGACATAAAACACGAGATAATATTTTTATTTGTTGCTCATTAACATCACATGCAGTAACGATGTTTTGATTTGAACGCAAAGAAAACTGTAGATCAAACAAGTCATCTACAGTTTTTTCATTGTTGGGTGCCATTATTTTTTTTAGTAAGGCTAAATAGTCATAATAATGGGCTTTGGTGCTATATGTATTTTCTTGTATCACGATATACAACTCACTCATAAGAATAGATTTCAAGTATTCTAACTATGAATGACCTTTAGATATTATGATATTCGGTCGGATTTTTTATAATTTTGATCTGATATTTCTCGCTTTGCTCGGCGTCATATTAAAACGACGATGATAGCTTTGTGTGAAGTAAGATTGACTTGAAAAGCCAGATTCCATTGAAATATCAACGATACTCATTTCAGTGGTGAGTAGTAGTTGATGTGCATAAATAATTCGTCTTTCACAGATCCATGTTCTTGGTGAAGTACCATAAACATGATTAAAAAGCTCTTTAAACGTAGTTAATCCCATTCCAAATTCACGAGCAAATTGTTTGAGTTTCCAATTTTTTAAATGATTTTTTTCCATAAAAATCTTTAAGCGGTCAACTTGACGATGGCTAAGTTGGCGCAATAACGCCATTAAGTCAGAACCTTGCTCAGTTGAAAGTAATAGAATTAAAAGCTCTTCAATACGTAATTGTGTGAAGGCTTCAGGGCAAGATTGAACAGTAAGATACTCAAAGCCATTACTACAAAATTGAATAAGAGGTGAGTTTTGAAAACAAATAAAAGCACTGGAAAACTCTTCATCCCTTTCTATTTGACACAAGATATCATTGTATTTAGACATGAAGTTTCTTAAGAAGTCATCAGAAAGAGGGATATAAATAATATCAGTAGGCTCTGCACCTTGTGTTTTTATTGTATAACTACCTTGTTGTAGAAAAAGAACTTGGTTTTCGTTAGTTATCACTGTGTCAGTACAATTTTGCAATGTAAGTGCATTCTTTCGGATAAGAAAGATTGCTTTTTGTTCATTTTCTAGTATTTGATATTGTGGATAAAAATAAGATCTTTTTTGAATAGCACAATCAGATCGCTCGGTTTTGTCACACTGTATTGTATTCATGTTTCGCCCAAAATTATTATATAAGTATCACTGTATTTTTATAAAGGTAGATATCAGAATATTTATAAAAACACTTCTTTATTATTGAGTGTTATTAAAAATAAAAAAGAGACTATTTTCTTCAATTTGATGTGGTTTTTTTTTTAGATATTAGGCATTACATTTTGTTTTGCTAATTTAAGATAAGTCATTTTGTTAATTTAAAGGCATTGCTTATAAATTGCAAAAAGAAATTAAATACAGATAAGTTTTTTCTGTGGGGTGTTCAGTAATAGTATAAGAATTAATGTAATTAATAATTTACGCTTTACGATGGTGTAAATAAAATCCATATATAACAATCGGTTATTTTTATTTTTTTCTTTACAGTGTAAAAAAATAATAAGTGCATTTAAAATGCAAAATTCATTACAAATACTAGGTTGTAATAATAATGAAAATTAATTGTTATAAAAAAATTAAAATAAATAAGTGTAAAATATAAATATAAAGAAGATTAAAATTGAAAAAGACAGTTAATAACTATAGTTATATTAACCTAGGTAATCAAGGTATCATTTCTACATACCATAAAATGGGCTGCAAATCATAAAATCAAAAAAATAGTACACAAAAAATGTATTATTCACCTATCTATTTTATTCTTTTGCCTTTGGTTTTTATTGTTACTGTGATGAAGATCTCGTATTTTTTTCATTAAAACGAAAATAGGTTTGATTTTAGATATTGAATTTTTTTGAATGAATTTTTATAAAGATATAGATTCAGACAACTAATGTTAATTTTCAATGAAAAATATTTATCTAAAAGGACTGATAATCATCACTATTTATTCACATTAAGCGTAAATTATTAAAATAGTGATTCTACCTCTTAATTTAATTAAATCTTATTTCGCTCAAGGAACAAATCAAAAAACTAAAAGGTAATAATAGGCTTATTACTGGCATTATGCTTGCCATCTATTTATTAGAATGATGAATGCATAAGTGTATTTATTGTCAGGGAGGTAAGGATATAGCTAATTATGGAGAATAAGCGAACACTGCGAAATATGATATTCAGCGGGATATGGATAATTTGGACTCTCGCCTTAATTGCCTTTTGGCGTTATCAAATGGCAGGCGAATTTTTGATTATTTTAATCCTAATTTTTAGCATTATTATTTATTCTATGACGTTGAGGTTAAAAAAAGCCGCTATGTTTAGTCGTAAAACTGAAACACCAAAAGCAGCAGAGCCTGTTGCACCAGTAATAACAGAAGAGAAAAAACCGATGCCAGAGCAAAAACTATACACGATTATTGCAAAAGGAACGGTATTCCAAGGCGATATTAATGTTGAAGGCGATATCCAAATTTGGGGTAAAGTAGCCGGCAATATTAATGTCAAAGATGGCGTTATTCGTGTTATGCATGCGGGGCAAGTTGAAGGTGAATTAACAGCACCTGATATTATTATTGATGGTTTTGTAAAAGGTATCTGTGCTGCAAATAATTTAGATATTTTAGAACACGGTGAGTTACGTGGTACTAGCCGTTGTGGCAGTATGTCTATAAAGCGTGGTGGTATTTTTACTGGGCAATCAGAGCAAGTTGAACATCAAGCAAAATCAGTTGCTCAACAACGTGTTGTTTCAATAAAAGAAAGCTCTAATGCAAATAAAGATAAAGTTGTTGCTCCAGTAGAAAATCAACTAAAAGAAAATAAAAAATAAAGTACCATTTTTCTTTTCATTGTTCGTTGCTTATCCTATTTTATCGCTATTGTCTTAATTTTATATAAATAGAGAATAACGATGAATTTAGATACTCCCAGACTACACCTAAGAGAATGGCGTGAGAGTGATAAAGCGCCATTTTTTTCTGAAATCAACTCTTCACCTGAAGTGATGCGCTATTTTCCTTGCACTTTATCTCAATTAGAAAGTGATAATATGGTTGAGACTATCCGTGAAAAATTTATTAAACAAAACGGATGGGGAATGTGGGCAGTTGAATTAAAAGAGACTCAAGAGTTTATTGGTTTTGTTGGATTAAATATTCCAGCCGCGTCTTTGCCATTTAATCCCTGCGTAGAAATTGGTTGGCGGATTGCACAAAAATTTTGGCGAAAAGGCTATACCTATGAAGCAGCTTTAGCTGTATTTAAATGTGCGTTTGAAACGCTGGGATTAGAAGAGGTTGTTGCTTTTACCGCAGTTTCAAATCTTCCATCTCAAGGTGTGATGCAAAAATTGGGTATGCGCCAGTCTGATAATTTCTTTCATCCCGCATTAGATAAAGCACATCCTTTAGCGGAGCATGTTTTATATCGATTGAATAAATCTGATTTTATTTTTCCGTCGAACGAATAGCTCGCTTTTTCTCGGGAAGAGGAGGAACGGGCTTTTTATCATCAATAAGATGACGTATTGCTAAGATCGGATGATAAATTAACATTCGAGGCCCTGCCCAGCGCATGATCTGTTTCATCGTTTCTCGTTTGGCGGGTTGATAACAGTGAATTGGACATTGTTTACACGCCGGTTTATCTTCACCATAACGACATTTATCTAATCGGTTATAGGAATAATTGATTAATTGTTGATAATAATCTGAGTCAGCTTCAGGATGTGAATGAGCATAAAGGCGAACCATTTTTTGAATGGTTTTTTTCTCACGATTTATTCTTTTTCCTGACATACCTTTCTCTCTTAGTAATATGTTGCATTTATCATGCATCTTATCATCAAGCCGATAGAGACGCTAAAATATTATTTAATGCGTAATGATAAAAAATTTTGTCAAAAAGACTTTTCTTTTTTCTTAGAATATAATACTGTATTTATATACAGTTTATTTGCCTTTAAATGGTGAAACCAATGCGTGTGGAAATTTTATTTAATAAACAATCTAAGATAACCGACTCATTATTTCCGCTCTTAGAACACGAACTGAGAAAAAAGATCATTCCAGAATATCCAGATATGCAGTTTCGTATTGCCTTTAGTAGCATGAACTCGATTCAAGTCACAGGCATAAAAGATGAAACTAAGCATGAACACATAATGGAACTTATTCAAAGTGTTTGGGAAGATGATGGTTGGTTGCAAACAGACGATGAATAAAGTGCAGTAAAAATTTAGCAAATAAAGTAATTACGATTGTCAGAATGAATTGGCTTTTTACTTGTTTATATAAAAAGCCAATGACATAGAAAAGGAAATCGCTGGCAATCGGGTTTTAAAACTGTATATCTATCAATGATGACAAATCTTATTTTCACTCGTTGTAAATCCACCCTCTGCTGGAATAAATTTACCTTTCCTTTCTAAGAAATCAACTAATTCAGTCGCTGTCATATTTTCAGCTGAGCACGTATGAAAACGTGAGTCATTACCGAATTGTTTATGGATAGCATCAATTAGCGATGTTTTAGTAAATGCAGTCTCTGAAGAAAGGATCATTTGCAAAACTTCATGACCATGTATTGATGACATATTGAGTACCCTAAAAAATAAAAGATACATTAATTATGCATCTTTATGAGAGGGTATCTTTGTTTTTAATCATAAAAAGCGATGACATTATATCATCGCTTAAAAAGAGCCTTATTTTTCACTTCGTTGAAGTATTTTTTGCATTTCATCTTTAAGATGAAGTTTTTCTTTTTTTAGTTTGGCAACTTCGTCGTTATAACCAGCTCCGTTAGGACCTTCTAGTTTTGCAATTTCTTGATCGAGTCGATGATGTTTATCGTAGAGAGCTTCAAAGCGGGGATCACTATTTCTTAATTGAGAAACAAGGGCTTGTTGATCTGAGAACATATAACCTCCTATGAAAAGAAATTGGGTCTCTATTTCAGTATAATCATAGATTGGCTATCTGCATGGTAGAGCATCACAAATTTACATTTCATGAAAAAACGTGATTTTTCTTTTTAAAACATTCAGAATTATCCACTCATAGTACTATTTACTAAGATGTTAGCATTCAAGCACTAAAAATATTAGTATTCAGATAATGAGCAATAAAAACATCTGACTAATTTTGTTAACGGCGAAGTGTTCGCTGTAAATATGGAGAGAGTGATGAACAAAGTAATATTATCTTTAGTAGCGGCAATGTCTTTATCTGCGTGTGCACAAGCTACCGACAGTTTAGATAAAGTTGCACCTTATCCTAAGGCTCAAGAAAATCAAGTTCGTCATGTTATCGAGTTAGAGAAAAAAGATAATGAAAGCAATTACCAAGTTGAATTAATTATTGGTAAAGAACTTAAAGTAGATTGTAACCATCAGTGGTTTGGTGCGGATCTAGATGAAAAGAATTTAGAAGGTTGGGGTTATAGCTATTATGTTGTTGGCGATTTGAATGGCCCAATGTCAACAATGATGGGATGTGCTGACAATACGAAAAAAGATGCCTTTGTACAGGCAAATATGGGATCAGATGCCTTCATCCGTTATAACAGCAAATTACCAATTGTTGTTTACACACCAAAAGATGTTGATGTGAAATATCGTATTTGGTCTGCTGCTGAGACGACTCAAGATTCAGTTAAAAAATAACGACTAGCCTTATTTAGGACCGGTCATAGTGTACTAAAAAGCCCTTTGTTATTGAGACAAAGGGCTTTGTCGTTATTAAAACTAAATATTAGCGAATAACTAAAACTGACATTTTGGCATGGCGTACAATTGATGACGCTGTTGAGCCTAATAAATAAGAGGAAACATTAGGTCTATGTGACGCAATCGCAATCAAATCAGCATCAATATGGCGAGCATATTCTAAAATTTCATCTTTTGCGTTACCAACGCCAACATTACATATAATCTGCTCATCAGGAATTTTTGCATCTTTAATCATTTCTTGTAGCGCAACAAAAGCAAGACGAGTACGTTCTGACGAATCTTTGAATTTTTCAGGAATAGCAGCGAATTCGATACCAAAGAAAAGTTCAGCATTAGGAATAACGGTGAGGAAGTGGATCTCAGGTTTACCCACCTTTGCTATTTGTTCAATGTGAGCGATCAGTTCCTGAGAAAGTTCATCTTCTAAAATATCAATGGGAACTAGGATTTTCTTATACATTACAAACCTCACTTAGCGTTAGTTTAAAATATTTACCATTATCGCCTAATAGTAAAAAATAGCTGTGATCTGTGTTTTAAATAAGAGTGAGAATGATTATTTACTGCTTTACATTATTAAGCATTAAAAATTAAAAACAGTCTGAAATAATATTAACAATATAATGAAAAATAAGTTATATACCTTAACTTGTTGACAGAAAAGCACATTAATAATGTTGTATTAAAAATAAATTTCTTTTTTTCTCATTAAAAATAGAAAATGCATAAAAGAATGATTATCAATTATATTATTGTTCTGTATCTATAAGATTTTATTGATAAAAATAAGAGACATAAAGATTTAAATATGGCATATTAATAGGCAATGACATCTCAATATGATGTCTGGACAGCAATCTTAGTCCCTAAACTGGATTGTTATTCAGAGTCGTCCTTTATCCTCACCAATGAGTTATGGAACCTGAAATAACCTATGGAACTCTATTTATCTATGGCAATAGAGTAGGCTATTTAAAACCAAATAAGATTATTATTATGACACATAATCACATTGATGATATTGAGTTGGATCGGGCTGATAATAATCAGTCTGAAAAATTTAAGGCAGCTAAAAAAAGTACGTTAGTGAGTGTTTTTGTCAATATCGTTTTATCCATTTGGCAAATTACAGTGGGCTTTTTCTCACACTCTCAAGGTTTAATTGCTGATGGTATTCACTCGCTTTCTGATCTTATTGCTGACTTTGTTGTTTTAATTGCTAATAAAGGTAGTCAGAAACAACCTGATGCGGATCACCCTTATGGGCATTTTCGCTATGAAAATGCGGCATCACTTATCCTTGGAACTATTTTATTAATTGTTGGTTTGGGAATGGTATTTTCTGCCATTCATAAAATTTTAGATCCATCTACTATTCCTGAAGTTCATAGTGTTGCTTTATATGTGGCTTTACTTGCATTAGCGGCTAAAGAAGGATTATTTCGCTATATGCTTGCGGTTGCAAAAAAAGTGGACTCAAATATGTTAGTCGCGAATGCTTGGCATGCGCGTTCTGACGCAGCTTCGTCATTAGTTGTTGCAATTGGTATTATCGGAAGTTTGGCTGGATTTAAATTTTTTGACCCATTAGCAGCATTAATTGTCGGACTATTTGTCGGTCGTATGGGATGGCGTTTTACTTATCAAGCTCTGCAAGATTTAATGGACAGAGGGGCAGATGAAGAAACGCTAGAAGAGATTAAACAGATGCTGGTTTCAACACCGGGCGTGCAAGGCGTTCATGATTTAAAGACACGTCGTTCAGGTGATTATTTACTCGTAGATGTACACCTTGAAATCAAAGGTGATCTCACGGTCAGTGAAAGCCACGAGATTGTTGTAAATGCACGTAATAAGGTTTTGCAAAATAAACAGATCTTGAGTGTGATGGCGCACGTTGATCCCGCTTAAACTTATTTGAATACTTAATAAAAAAGGTAATGATGGATTTTCATTACCTTTTTTTGCACCTTAAAAAGCGCCATTTACCACTTTAGAAATTGACGCAGTTTTCTTTTACATTATTACTCAGTGCTGCAATTAGATTATCTACTGCACATTCAGCCATCGCATAGCGAGTCTCTTTTGTTGCAGAGCCAATATGTGGAACAGCGACGACGTTTTTCATCGTTAATAAAGGTGAAGATGAAGATAGAGGCTCTTTTTCAAAAACATCCAGTCCAGCGCCCGCGATCTCTTTTTGTTCTAATGCATTGATAAGCGCCAATTCGTCCACCACAGCTCCACGCCCTGCGTTAATTAAATAAGCATCAGGTTTCATCATCGAAAATTGTTTTTGCCCCATTAGATGATGCGTTTCTGGTGTTAATGGTAACGTGATACATACGAAATCAGATTGCTGTAATAAGGCTTCTAAAGAGCAATGCTTTGCAGAAAATTTATCGTTCACTTCTGTATATTCTGTCCGTGAGTGATAAAGAATATTCATATTAAAACCAAAGTGTGCACGTTGTGCCAAAGCCTTTCCTATTCGACCCATGCCAATAATACCCATGGTTTTATGATGAACATCAGTACCGTACCAATCAGGTGTGATACCTTTAACCCATAAACCTTGTTTAACATTATCAGCAAGTTCAGGGATACGTCTTGCTACGGCAAGGACTAATGCCATCATGGTATCTGCAACGGTGTCTGTTAATACGGTTGGAGTATGCATTAGTTTGATATTACGCTTGGTGAGGGCATTAACATCAACATTATCATAGCCAACAGATACCGTTGAAACGGCTTTTAAACGAGGCGCTAGGTTAATAAAGTTTTCATCGATATTGCCACCAGCACCTAGTAGTCCAGAAGCATTGGCGAGCGCGGAACGGAAATCATCAGATTCTAAAGAGAGCGTTTTAAATTGTTTGATATCAGCAAAATCAGATAGTTTTTTGTACAGTTTTTCGGGAAGATCTTGGTAGAGCAAGACAGTCGGTTTCATTATGTTCTCCATTCGATACTCGTCATACTTCAAGCCACAGCGTTGTTGGCTACGTAGTCACATACTATTGTATGCTCCTAGCGACTCATTCACTTGCCGCCTAGCTGTAACTTGAACTATTTAGAGTATCTATACAATAAAACACTTATTAAGTTGTAAGTATCTATACAATAAATCACTTATGAAGTTGTAAGTATCTATACAATAAAACACTTATTAAGTTGTAAGTATCTATACAATAAAACACTTATTAAGTTGTAAGTATCTATACAATAAAACACTTATTAAGTTGTAAGTATTTATACAATAAAGCACTTATTAAACAGTAAGCATTTTATTGAGAGTGTTCTTACTCCGCTTAAACATATTAGCGGGGATGTTAATAAGGTATGATAAAACGTATTGAATGTCAGTTTTATCATGTAATTAACTGATTGATTGAGATGTAACCGTTTACTTTGAATGGGTACTATTTTTAGTAGTGAAGAGGTGGGATGTATTACGTATTTTATTAACTTACTGTAATACAATTCTAAACTAAGATTTTTATAAAATTTAAGTGTGTGCGAAAAGCGTGTAAACGTTTACACTAAATGTCGGTTTGATCACGAAATGATTCTGTTGATCTTGCTAAACTCTGTGTCAGTGAACAGAAACCGTCTTGCGCTTTTCCTTTGAATTGAATCAAAAGAGGTGAATGTGGAAATATTAGTAACAGGTGGTATGGGATATATCGGTAGTCATACTTGCGTACAAATGATAGAAGCAGGCATGACACCGATTGTTTTAGATAACCTTAGCAACGCGAATGAAGAAGTCCTTAATCGTGTTGAAGCTCTAACAGGTAAACGCCCTCTGTTTTATAACGGTGATATTCGTGATGACCAGCTATTAGCATCAATCTTTGCTAAGCATTCTATTCAGTCTGTTATTCATTTTGCGGGATTGAAAGCGGTTGGTGAATCTGTTCAGAAACCAATTGAATATTATGACAACAATGTTAATGGCACATTGGTGCTAGTACGTTGTATGCGTGATGCGGGCGTAAAAAGCATTATTTTTAGCTCATCAGCAACAGTTTATGGTGATCCTCAAGCCGTTCCTATTACTGAAGATTCGCCAGTAGGGGGTACAACTAACCCTTACGGCACCAGTAAATATATGGTTGAGCGCATTTTATCTGACTTATTTGTTGCGGATGAAAGTTGGTCTATTAGTTTGCTACGTTACTTTAACCCAGTAGGGGCGCATCCATCAGGAACGATGGGGGAAGATCCTAAAGGTATTCCAAATAACTTAACCCCTTATATTTCTCAGGTGGCAATTGGTCGTCGTGAACAAGTGGCTGTTTTTGGTGATGATTACCCAACAAAAGACGGTACAGGTGTTCGTGATTATATCCATGTTATGGATCTGGCTGATGGTCATATAGCAGCATTAAATGCGTTAGGTAAAAAAGCGGGCTTACATATTTATAATCTGGGAACCGGTAACGGGACTAGTGTAATTGAAATGATTGAAGCATTTCGTAAAGCTAGTGGTAAACCTATCCCTTATCAATTACAAGCTCGTCGTCCGGGTGATATTGCAGAATGTTGGTCAAGCCCTGCAAAAGCAGAGAAAGATTTACATTGGAAAGCTATTCGTTCAATTGATGATATGGCAGCGGACGCTTGGCGTTGGCAGTTACAAAATCCAAATGGTTATTTGAAATAAGATTTAAAATATTCAGATAATCTTGAATAAATAAGAGAGAAGGTTATGTCGAAACTGATTTTTGATCCTGTTGAACATCCTCATCGTCGTTATAATCCGTTAACTGGTCAGTGGATTTTAGTTTCCCCACATAGAGCGAAACGACCTTGGAACGGCAAAGATGAAAAGCCTCAGATTGCGACACTTCCCTCTTATGATCCTCACTGCTATTTGTGTCCGAATAACACTCGTGTCTCTGGTGATAAAAATCCAGATTACACAGGAACGTATGTCTTTAATAATGACCACTCTGCATTGTTGCAAGACGAATATCATGTTGAACCTTCATCGAATCCTTTATTTCAAACTCAAGCCGTAAAAGGAATTAGTCGAGTCATCTGTTTCTCTCCTGATCATGGAAAAACCATTCCTGAATTACCCGTCAGTAGTTTACGTAAAATCGTTGATACTTGGGATAATCAAATAGAAGAACTCAGCAAAGAATATCTTTGGGTTCAAGTGTTTGAGAATAAAGGTGAAACGATGGGGTGCTCTCAACCTCATCCTCATGGACAAATTTGGGCGAGTGATTTCTTACCTAATGAATTAGCGCGAAAAGATACGCAATTAAAAGCTTATTTTGAAAAATATGGGCGCAATCTATTAATCGATTATGTTGATGCTGAATGTAAAGATACAAGTCGTACCGTAGTTGAAACAGAGCATTGGCTGGCGGTCGTACCTTATTGGGCTTCTTGGCCTTATGAAACGATGTTATTGCCTAAAACGCATATTCGCAGAATGAGTGAATTAAATAGTGCTCAGCGAGATGATCTTGCCATAGCAATGAAAAAATTAACAAGTCGTTATGATAATTTATTCCATTGTTCTTTCCCTTATTCCATGGGATGGCATTTTGCGCCTTCTTTTAAAGACAATAGAAATATCGATCACTGGCAATTACATGCGCTTTACTATCCGCCATTATTACGTTCAGCTACTGTGCGCAAATTTATGGTGGGATATGAAATGCTGGCGGAATCGCAAAGAGATCTAACGCCAGAACAAGCCGCGAATAATTTACGTCAATTAAGTGATATTCATTATAAAGAACAACGCTAATGGCTTTTAATACAGCGAAGATATTTTAATTAATCTGCTTTTTGCGCACGAAATAAATTAAACCAAACATCTCATTATTTACATAATGTTGTGGTGGGATTTTTATTACTTAATTTTAAGCTAAGGATTTATTATGCAGGCACTTATTAATAATGTGACTCGTTCATTTTCATCTATTTTTGGTTACGCACCTACACATTTTATTCAAGCGCCTGGTAGGGTAAATCTTATTGGTGAACACACTGATTATAATGATGGGTTTGTTTTACCTTGCGCCATTAATTATCAAATGGTCGTTGCCGCAGCAAAACGAGAAGATAACATTATTCGTGTCATTGCGGTTGATTACCAAAATGAAGTTGATGAATTTAACCTTGATAACAGTATTGAGTTTGTACCTAATAAAATGTGGGCTAACTATGTTCGAGGTGTTATTCATTTTCTACAAAAAGATAACTACTCTTTTCATGGTATGGATATCGCGATATCCGGAAATGTTCCTCAAGGTGCAGGGTTAAGTTCTTCTGCTGCATTAGAAGTTGCCATTGGTCAAACGCTTAAAACACTTTATCAATTACCTATTAGCCAAAAAGAGATTGCACTAAATGGTCAAAAAGCAGAAAACCAATTCGTTGGTTGTAACTGTGGCATTATGGATCAGCTTATTTCGGCTTGTGGTGAAGAAAATCATGCACTATTAATCGATTGTCGTTCATTAGAAACGTCAGCCGTAACGATGCCTGAAAATATGGTTGTGATGATTATCAATACCAATAAAAAGCGTGGTTTAGTGGATAGTGAGTACAACACCCGTCGCCAACAGTGTGAAGAAGCTGCTCATATTTTAAATGTGACTGCATTAAGAGATGCCACATTAGAGGATCTACTCGCTAAAAAAGCAGTAATGAGTGAAGTGGTTTATCGTCGGGCACGCCATGTTATTACTGAAAATAGCCGTACATTAGATGCAGCAGAAGCCTTACGCCGTGGTGATCTAACCACGTTAAGTCAGCTAATGATGCAATCACATCACTCTATGCGTGATGATTTTGAAATCACCGTTAAAGAGGTTGATTCATTAGTTGAAATCGTGAAATCAGTGATTGGTGATCGTGGTGGTGTGAGAATGACTGGTGGTGGATTTGGTGGTTGTGTCGTAGCATTAGTAACACCAGATTTAGTGGATAAAGTCGTTGACTCTGTTAAAGCACAATACGAAGCTAAAACAGGATTAAAAGAAACTATCTATGTCTGCTCTGCAAGCCAAGGAGCGGGCTATTCGGAGGCAAAATAATGGCGACTAATGAGCTTCGTTTTCTTGACCCTGAGCAAATGACAGCACAACCTGCATCAGATGGAAAACCTGCACAAATAGTGGTGCTTAAAAATCGTTTTGGTATGTCTATCTCTTTAATGGATATTGGCGCAACTTGGTTAACTTGTATTGTACCGGTTAATGGATATCGTCGAGATGTGTTATTAGGCTCTGCGGATATGAATGCCCATAAACAACAAACTGCGTATTTAGGTGCAACGGTTGGGCGTTTTGCTAATCGTATTGCAGGGGCTAAGTTTGTAGTCGAGGGGCAGGAATATAAAATTAGTGCGAATGAAGGTAAAAATACCTTACATGGTGGTAAGCAAAACTTTAGTCATCTTCGCTGGGGGATCACTGCACAATCCTCTCAATCTGTCACTTTTTCACTGATCTCTAATGATGGAGACCAAGGTTTTCCCGGTACGGTGAAGGTAAGTGTGACCTATACACTGACAGACAATAATGAAGTATGTATTAATTATCACGCGATGAGCGATAAAACAACGCCATTAAGCTTAACTAACCATGCTTATTTTAATCTTGCTGGCGAACATACTGAACGCACGGCACTTGAACATGATTTAAGAATTTGTGCGACTCATTATTTAAAAAATGGTGAAGGCAACATTCCTACGGGGGAGTTTGCAAGTGTAATAGGAACAGGGTTTGATTTTCGTAAATTAAAACGTATTGGTCTGGATTTTATGGTAGATGAGTGCCAAAAAGCCGCAAATGGCTACGATCATGCGTTTATTTTAGATAAGAAAGCGATTGAAGATAAAACCCCTGTCGCAACCGTTATTGCACCTGAAGGCGAGCTCAAAATGGATGTCTTTACAACCATGCCTTCTGTTCAGTTCTATACAGGCAACTTTTTGGTAGGAACAAGAGGAAAGAGTCGTCATTACGGTAATTACTCAGGATTGGCATTAGAAACACAATATTTCCCAGATGGCCCTAATCATCCAGAATGGCATGAAAATCAAGGTGTTTTACCTGCAAATACAGCGTGGAATAGCCAAACAATCTATAAGTTTTACTCGTAACAATAAAAGGAAAGTGTAAACGCTTTCCTTTTCACTATTTATTTGATCTTTTTACTTTTTAAATTTCACTTCTTCGCTGATAATCAGGCCACTTAAATTCTATTACTCCCTTTTTTCTTTGTTTGTAGATTAACGGCTCGTTATTTCTTAACCAGGAATAAAGGTGATCCATAAGGGGTGGATATGGCGACTATCAAAGATGTAGCAAAAGAAGCAGGAGTTTCTGTTGCTACTGTGTCTAGAGTCATTAATAACTCGCCGAAAGCAAGCCAAGCATCTATAGAAACCGTTAATGCAGCGATGCAAAAATTAGGCTATCGACCTAATGCGGCAGCAAGGGCTTTGGTTAGTCAGAGTACGCAAACCTTGGGTGTTTTAGTGCATGATGTTTCCGATCCCTTTTTTGGCACTCTTGTGAAAGCGGTTGATAACATTGCAAGACAATCAGGAAAACACATCTTGGTCTGTAATGGTTATCATGATGCTCAAGATGAACGCCAATCTATTGAGTTATTGATTAATAGTCGCTGTGATGGTCTTGTGATCCACTCAAAAGCACTCTCTGATGAAGAATTGCTAGCTTATGCTCATGAAGTTAAAAGCATGGTGTTGATTAACCGCTTTATTCCTGAAATTGCTGAACGTTGTGTCGCTTTAGATAATTATAAAGGGGCTTGGATGGCAACCGAGCATCTGATCCGTCAAGGTCATACCAAAATCGCTTATATTTCATCTACTCATCATATTGAAGATACAACTCAGCGTCTTGCTGGTTATAAAGCTGCATTGGAAGCCAATAATATCAAGTTACCTGAAAGTTATATCGAGTATGGTGAGCCCGAAGGAGAAGGGGGCGAAAAGGCAATGATGCATCTGCTAACCAAATCAATCGATTTTACAGCTGTAGTGACTTACAACGATTTTATGGCTGCGGGGGCTTTATCTGTTCTTGATGAAAATGAAATCCCTGTTCCTGAAAAAATTTCCGTTATTGGCTTTGATGACGTATTAATTGCACGCTATATTCACCCTCGTTTAACCACAGTGCGTTATCCTGTACAAATGATGGCAGAACAGGCAGCAGCACTGGCCATCAGGCTTTCTAAAGGTGAAATGCTCGAACAAAAACAACGTATTTTTTCGCCAACATTAGTTCAACGTAATTCTGTTTTTAATCTTAGCCACCTCTCTTAATCTTAATTACCTCATTTATTATTCAGCCAAGTTGATCCTCTTAATGAGCTTTATGAGATTAAGAGGTTATTCTTACTTGAGCTGTGTAATCGTTATCATTCTTTGGCTTTTTTTAACGATTATTTAGATATCTGAATTTTATTAAATAAAATAGCCATCGTGTTTTAGGCTTAAATATTGCTTTACTCGTCATGGTAATCGTTTGTTTTCCTATTTTATGATCCATTTACGTAACATAAGCGATAAATTTGTGAACAGAGTAACGGAAAAGGATTGTGAAAACGTTTACATTAAAATCCTATTCTCTCTATGGGTCTGAAAGGAAAATATTATGCATACAGAAGGTGTTGGGTTAAGCACAATAGATTATGCAATTTTTGCCCTCTATGTCGTGATCATTATTAGTCTAGGATTATGGGTTTCTCGTTCTAAGGATGGCGAGAAAAAAGGAACAAAGGATTATTTTCTTGCAGGTAAAACCCTTCCTTGGTGGGCAATTGGTTCTTCGCTTATTGCAGCTAATATTTCAGCAGAACAATTCATTGGTATGTCTGGTTCTGGTTTCTCCATTGGTCTTGCTATCGCATCTTATGAATGGATGGCAGCACTGACATTAATTATTGTTGCTAAATACTTTTTACCTGTCTTTATCGAAAAAGGTATTTATACCATTCCTGAATTTGTCGAGAATCGCTTTAAAAGTCGTAACTTAAAAACCATTCTTGCGGTGTTCTGGTTAGCGTTATTTATCTTTGTTAACTTAACATCGGTACTTTATTTAGGTTCATTGGCATTAGAAACCATCCTTGGTGTACCAATGATGTATGCCATTGTTGGTTTAGCATTATTTGCTGTTATCTATTCACTTTATGGTGGGCTATCTGCTGTTGCGTGGACAGACGTGGTACAAGTGTTCTTCCTTATTCTTGGTGGTCTGTTTACCACAGTATTAGCCGTCAGCTATATCGGTGGAGATGGTGGGATCATGGAAGGTTTGAGCAAAATGACACAAGCCGCGCCAGATCACTTTAAAATGATCTTAGAGAAAGATAACCCGCAATTTATGAACTTACCGGGTATCGCGGTGCTGATTGGTGGTTTATGGGTTGCTAATCTCTATTATTGGGGCTTTAACCAATACATTATCCAACGTGCTTTAGCCGCTAAATCTATCAATGAAGCACAAAAAGGGCTCGTGTTTGCTGCATTCTTAAAACTAATTGTGCCTGTTCTTGTCGTTGTGCCGGGTATTGCTGCATTTGTTATTACCACTAACCCTGAATTAATGGCAGGTTTAGGGACTATGGCACAAGAGCATATTCCAACGTTGTCACAAGCAGATAAAGCCTATCCTTGGTTGACTCAGTTCTTACCAGTAGGTGCAAAAGGTGTTGTTTTTGCTGCACTTGCCGCTGCAATTGTTTCATCTTTGGCATCTATGCTTAACTCTATCGCGACTATTTTCACGATGGATATCTATAAAGAATATATCGGACCAAAAGCTTCAGAAACACGCTTAGTGAATGTGGGGCGTATTAGTGCGGTTGTTGCTTTAATTATTGCTTGTTTTATTGCACCTTTATTAGGTGGTATCGATCAGGCATTCCAATATATTCAGGAATATACAGGCTTAGTGAGTCCGGGAATTTTAGCGGTATTCTTGTTAGGCTTATTCTGGAAAAAAACAAATGCAAAAGGTGCAATCATTGGTGTGGTTTTATCTATACCGTTCGCATTGTTCCTAAAATTAATGCCATTGGGTATGCCATTCCTTGATCAAATGATGTACACCTTTATGTTTACTACGGTTGTAATTGGTTTAGTTAGTTTAACTTCAACTAAAACAGATGACAGCATAGGGGCGATTGCATTAACAGATAAAACCTTTAAAACACAAAGCGGATTCAATATTGCTTCCTACGCCATAATGATCATCTTATGTGTGCTTTACGCCGTATTCTGGTAATAACAAGATTGTAATTTGTTAATTTTCTAAATCTAAAAATACCCTACAAAACGAGACAAAGCAGATGGTTATGCCATCTGCTTTTTTTGTGTCCAAGATCTGCTATTTCTGCACTTAATCGGAATGGCACTTATTTGCTTTGATACAGATTAAAAAAAAACACTAAATATGAAAAGAAAATCATTCTCATGATTATTTGATTAAGATAATATCAATCATTCTCATTATTATAAACGTTATAAATTCAGGGGATCTTTATGAACTTTAAAATGGGCGTATTAACAGCCTGTATTTTATCTGCCTCTTACCCGCTGTATGCACAAGAAAACAAAGAAGAAAAACTTGTTGTATCAGCATCAGGGTTTGCTCAACAAATTACAGATGCACCAGCAAGTATCACCGTGATCAGCAAAGAACAACTGGCGAAGAAACCCGTTCATGATTTAGCCGATGCAGTAAAAGGTGTTGAAGGCGTTAGCATTAATGGTAATGCCAATAAACAAGAAATCACGATGCGTGGTTTACCGGGTGAATACACACTTATTCTTGTTGATGGTCGTCGCCAAAATAGCCGTGAGTCACGTCCGAATGGGAGTGGTGGTTATGAAGGTGGTTTTATTCCACCAGCAGATGCGATTGAACGTATAGAAGTTATTCGTGGACCAATGTCATCTCTGTATGGTTCAGACGCAATGGGTGGTGTTATCAATATCATCACGAAACCAGTAACAAAAGAGTGGCACGGCTCTGTTGCACTTGGCGGTACACTGCAACACAACCGTGATGCCGGCGATTCTATTAATGGTGATTTTTATCTTTCAGGACCATTAATTGAAGATAAATTAGGCTTACAGCTTTACGGTAGTAGCTACTTACGCGCAGAAGATAAAATCACTTATGGTCAAGGTCGTAATGACAATAAAAATATTACGGCGAAATTGGCATTCACACCGACTGATAATCAAACCATTTTATTAGAAGCGGGTCGTAATACGTTACAGCGTACAACGACACCGGGTAAATCCATGAGTGAATTTACTATCCGTGGTGGAAAAGCGGATGAAAATAAAATGCTAGAAACTAATAATGACCGTAATCATTGGGCATTAACCTATAAAAATCAGTTTGATATTCTGCACTCAGAATTAAGTGTTTATCAAGAACAGACAAAACGTATTACCAAAACAGAAATGATTAATAAGGTGACAAAAGAGCGCGAGAAGTATTATGAAGATCGTCGCCCTGAAATCACTAATACTGTTTTTGATGCGAAATTTACCGCTTTCTTACCTGATAACGTGATGACTTTTGGTGGACAATATCAATATTCACGTTTAAAAGATGAATCATCTACGGGTTCTGGTATTAAACAATCCACTATTACAGCAGATCAAAAAGCGTTATTCCTTGAAGATGAATATAGCGTGACAGACAACCTCGCGTTAACTGGTGGGGTGCGTCTTGATGATCACGAATATTACGGTAATCACTGGAGTCCAAGAGCGTATGCTGTTTATCATTTAACGGATGAATTTACTTTAAAAGGCGGTGTGGCGAAAGCCTTTAAAGCACCAAGCTTACGTGAAATTAGCCCTGAATATGGTACTTCAACTGAAAAAGGCCGTGCAATTATGTACGGTAATCGTGATTTAAAACCTGAAACATCAGTCAGCCAAGAAATTGGTATTGGTTATGATAATGGGGATGGTGTTACCGCAAGTGTGACTTTCTTTAATACTGATTTTAAAGATAAATTAACGAACTATGACACTGGCGAAATAGATCCAATTACAGGTTTAAAACTGTATCAATACGATAATGTGGGCAAAGCAAACATTAAAGGGATTGAAACAGCGGTAGGATTCCCGATTGCTGAAAGCTGGCATGTCAATGCGAACTACACCTATATCGATTCAGAACGTAAAAGTGATGATGAAAAACTAGGTTCAGGCGAATCCTTAAAAGGTTATCCATTAGATTTAACACCAAAACATAGCGCTAATGCACGAGTTGACTGGCAGTTTGATGAAGCAACCAGTTTTTATGCCAATACGGCTTATACTGGGAAACAAATCTGGGCAGCTCAACGTAATGGTTACACAGGGGCACGTTATCGTAGTGGGTATACAACCTTTGATTTAGGGATGACCTACAACTTTAATAAAAATACCATGTTTAACTTTGCGGTATTAAATATTACAGATGAAACAGGGCCTGCTGTAAATGATAAAGGTGGTAACTGGGTTGTCGATGAAGGTCGTCGTTATTGGGCGAACATTAAATATAGCTTCTAATCGAGCCTTAATTAACATAAACCCCGTATTAAATATGGGGTTTATTTTTTATGGCTCTCTATTATTTTCATCTTAATGGTGCACTTTTTAAATTACCGACAGAGTATCTGATTTATGCGAATACTAATGTTATGTGGAATGATTATGTTATCTGCGGTTGCTCAAGCTAGGCCTAACCAAGAAGTTCCGGAAATTGAGTCTCAGGCTCACTCTTATTATCAAATTACAAATAAAGAAGTGGCATATGAAGGAAAACAATATCGCCTCTTTCTTGCTATTCCTAAAAACACCACTAAGACAGCGTTAATTTATAGTGTCGATGGAAATGCGCAGTTTCCGCTGATGATAAACGAAGCCATAAAGCAGAAAAATAAACCGCTACCTGCCATTATCAGTGTGGGATATGTAGGTGATAAAGCTTACTTTATTACAGAGAGAACGCATGACTACACACCAAGTGTAAAAGGTGAAGCATTTAGCCGAGGCGGAAATGCAGAGAATTTTTATCAATTTTTCTTAACGCAAGTAAGACCTTATGCGTTAGAGCAACTTGCCAAAGAACACGTTTCTATTACTCAGCAATCCTTGTTTGGTCACTCTTTTGGCGGTGTATTTACCCTCTATGTTCTATTCAATCATCCAGAAACATTTCAACGCTATATCGCAGCAAGTCCATCATTATGGTGGGGAAAAGGCGAATGGGTGAAAAAAGAGCAATGGCAATCTATTCCTAATGATATTTATATTGCAATAGCCTTAGGTGAAAAAGAAGAAACCCCAGATTTAAGTCGATTAAGTGAAGAGCAACAGAAAAATTACCAAGAGCGTAGTAGTTGGTTAACGCAACGTCAGCTATGCCAATATCTATCGGAAGCAGGAAAACAGTGTGAATTTTATCTGTTTGAAGGTAAAGGTCATGGAGGTTCAATTCCCGATGCAATTAATATTGCTTTAGAAAAAAGCATAGAATAAACAAAAGCATCTCTTTATTTTTAGCTATCCTATTGGCTAACGATAGGATAGTAATGAATATTTATTATTTTGGTTTTGTTTTATACGTATTTATTCGTAATTTTCTTAATAAAAAATACTTATCTTTTAATAAAAATAAATATCAGATTAGAGCTATTTCTTTTTGGTAGAAAAAGACGATAATCATGATTGATATAAATAAAATTGTTTTCTGGCATTAGATTTTATAATTTTATTTATCATCATTTAAACGCTATATTCGCGTCTCCTGAATTTAGGGACGCCATCCACTGTTTTCACCTTTGTTTCTTTTATCTTTCCTAGATAAAAGAACCGCCTCTATCAGGCATCGAGAAAACAGCGCATCATCAACCGTTTTGATTGTGGAGACGAGGGTAGTGAAACAGAACACTACTTTGGTACGCAAAGGCGACAGTACATTAGTACCTGTGGCTGGGTTAACGGTATTTGCTATCGCGTCAGGCTATTTAATGAGTTTAATTCCACTGTCTATGAGTAGTTTTGGAATGGATACGCTCTATGCCAGCTGGTTAGCAAGTATTTATTTTATTGGATTATTAATAGGTTCAGTCATGATAGAGCCTATTATTGCAAGAATAGGGCATCGTCTTTCTTTCGTTGTATTTTTATTATTGCTGGCAGTGACTGTTGGTGTATTGCCTTTAATGCCTTATTTATCAGCATGGATGGTTTTCCGTTTTATTGGTGGTATGGCGGTTGCAGGTATATTTGTTGTTGTCGAGTCATGGCTATTAATTGGCGATAATCCTAAAGAGCGAGCTAAACGCTTAGGTTTTTATATGACCTCGCTTTATGGTGGCACAACATTAGGACAATTGGCGATTGGTGCAATTGGTACACAAGGCGCTATCCCATTTATGGCGATATTAGTTTTATTATTAATCGCTGTATTACCGCCTCTGCTTTTTAAGCAAGGGCAGCCACAAGGGCACGATCATAAAAGTTTGTCACTTAAGCAGATGAGCCGATTAAATAAAGCAGCTCTAGTGGGCTGTATGGTGTCAGGTGTTGTGATGGGCAGTATTTATGGCATGATGCCATTAGCTTTAAATCAAGGGCAATTTACAACAGACCAAATAGGTGTGTTGATGGCAGCGATTATTTTAGGCGGTATGGTGGTTCAGCCTATTATTAGCAAATTGTCTGTGATGATAAGCAAAACACTGTTATTAGCGATGATGTGTTTAGTGGGCGTGTTTGCTATGGGACTGACATATCTTTCTAGCGATTATATGGTGCTTATTATTGCACTGGCGCTATTGGGAATGTCTTCTTTTGCACTTTATCCTATCGCTATTACATTGGCGTGTGATCATGTGAATGCGAGCTATATTGTCGCTATTACACAAGTAATGCTATTAAGTTATAGCATTGGTTCTGCTATCGGGCCTTTAGGGGCGGGTATGTTTATGGCGCAAGCCAATAACGGCATTATGAATTTCTTCTTTGTGGTGTTATTAGTGACGGCAATTTACATGCTTTTTGCAAGTTTACGTCGTAAAAGCCATATTGTGTTGAACTAAACCGTTTTCTCTTACTTGTTCTCTTTCTTATTCTCTTTCTCTTATTTATCAGCCGAGTTTACCGTAAAGGTGGCTCGGTTTTTTATATCTATTCTAAAAACGAATTAAGACTTCCCTTATATTTTTATGTTGTGCTTTATCAGTATAAACAGATAACGTCATTCCTTTCTTAAATAATGGATTTAACTTTTTCATGGAGAACATACAGTGAATATAATGAAAATTAGCGTTTTACTCTTACTCACTATGCCTTTTTCAAGTGCCCAAGCGATAACTTCAGAACAAAATAAAAAGCTGGTGGAGTACGCTACTGATTTACCAAGAGCCGTATTTTACGACTCTGATTATCGTAAAATAGATTACCCAATGGGAGATGTACCTGCTTATAAAGGGGTATGTAGTGATGTGATCATTCGTAGCTATCGTGGCATTGATATCGATTTACAAAAATTATTGCATGAAGATATTAAAGCAAATTTTTCAGCTTACCCAAGTAAACGGATGTGGGGATTAAATAAACCTGATACAAATATCGATCACCGCAGGGTTCCTAATTTAGAAGTCTTTTTCACACGCAAAGGAAAAGTAAAACCAATTACAAAAAATGCAGAAGATTATGTTCCAGGCGATATTGTTAGCTGGCGTTTAGATAATGGGCGACCTCATATTGGGATTGTCGTAAATAAGAAAAGCTGGGATAACCAACGCTATCTCGTTATGCATAATATCGGGTTTGGACAAGTCGCTGAAGACGTTTTATTTTCATGGAAAATAACCGGTCATTTTACCTACTAAATAGGTGAATGAAGAAAAATTGAAGCGTTTAGTCTTTTGCGGAAAATAAAATAGAAGTAACAGCAGTAAAATAAAACTGAAATTTAAACAATAAGTAAAATAATGCCCATACTGATTTTATCTAAAGTATGGGCATTATTTCTGGGGGAGAATATTTTCATCAGAAATATTCATAATTATTCCTCTAAGCCACCGAGTAACATACTAACGACAGCAGTAGAACAGATAAAAGAAAGGAAAAGGATAAAAAAAGAGCTACTGATCATAATGCCCTCCAAATTTATTGCTATTTTTAAATAAAAAACCTCACTAAACACAAGTTATTAATTCATTACCTTATATACTAGGTCATTTAAAAATAAAGTCAAACTAACGTATTATTTAATAATGATTTTTTGTTTTTTAATTTTATTTTTTATAAAAATAAATATATTGGATAGTATTAAATGATCAGGAGGGGCTTAACCCCTCTGATGTCTTACGCGGTGTGAGGCAAGATGGTGTGAGTTAATGGAGGCAAACCATAAGCCGCTCTTGCACGATCACAAGCTTCATTAGGAATACCATTTACCCAAGATTGTTGAAACTCACGACAAGGAGAAGGGCGTTGTTCGTAGATGGAACAGCTTACACATTCTCCCACTTCACCAATCAGTTTGTCACAACGTGGTTTTTTAGAGTTGGTTCCTTTCATGCAAGAGAGAAAAGGTGTTAACGGTTCTGTTAATTCATCAGGAACCACACCTCCACCACTTACCATTTCTGCCCAATAGAACGAAACTCTAAAATAGGCGCAACAAGCACCACAATGCATACAGGGATTATCCTGCATATAAATAAAATCGTTAGAATGTTTGCTCATACCAGATACCATTTTATCTGACGTTAAAGTGACAAAACGCACCTTTTAAGGGTGCGGTAGCTTAAGAGAGGCAAAAAAAAGACAGAGAAACGATGCTTCTCTTAGAGCAACCATTATGCGCCGAATGAAAAATATTTTTCAAGAGAAATGTTTCTGCATATAGAATATATTTATCACAAAACAGACTATTATTTTGGAAAATAAATACAGATAGACTATATGACTTAATGGTAAGCGGTGATGCTATTTTATCCTCTGTAAAAACCACAATATAAATAGTATTAAAAATAATCAAAAGATCAGATTTTAGATAAATAAAAGCCTTATCAAACTTGATAAGGCGATAATAAAAGAAGTGTAGATGAGATGCTGAAAAAACGAGCTGGCGATATCTACTAATAAGCTTTTCTAAAATGGTCCTTTAAAAATAAATAAGGCACCAGCACCAATCAAAAGAAAACCAATAAAGTGATTTAAAGTGAAATTTTCGCCTAAGTAAGTCACCGAAAAAATAGCAAAAATAGTTAATGTGATTACTTCTTGTATGGTTTTTAATTCTGCTGCACTGTAGTAATTATGACCAATCCGATTTGCGGGTACAGCAAAACAATATTCAACAAATGCAATCAACCAGCTTAAAATAATGACAACAATAAGAGGTTTATTGCCATATTTTAGATGGCCATACCAAGCAAATGTCATAAAAACGTTGGAAATAATGAGAAGAATAATGGGCGTAAATTTATAGAACATATTGGTGATACCACTGGTCGTTTTTAGGCAAAAATTTGCCAATAAGAATGGTATGAGATTACTGCAAAAAAAGTTGATTTTCTATTGCGATGATAAGAAAAAAATAGCCAAAATTAAAAGGGTAGTTTTTTTTCTCTATAAGAAATTTTGCAATTTTATCAACAAAAAACAAAGTTGAAGTAATAAACCTCTATTTTAAAAGCTATTGGCTTAGTTTTAATCTATTGATGTTGTGTTAAATAACATTTTTGCAATAAAAAAATAAGCAAAATAGATTTAAACAAAAAAGACATTAATAATATTTTCTTATTATTGCTCGATTGAAATTTAAATTTATCGAGTAAGATACGATATATCCTAAAATGATGTCGTTCGCACTAATAGATGTGATATTAGTTATTTTATACATTATGTTGAATATAAATTTTATTATAAATTCCTATAAGGAGTTCGCGTGAAGATAAGTTTATTTCTGATCTCTTGTAGCTTACTTACAGTTAGCTTTTTTTCTTCGGCACAAGGCAAATACGATCCATTGGCAAAATGTTATGAAGTGACAGCAAACGAGCCGAGAACAGCCGTACAAGCTTGTTTACTGGATGAACTAAAACTGACAGAACAGCAAATGAATGTCATTTATGACAAAAGTAAGAGCGATCTTGAAGATACTGATTCTGTTGCAGCCAAAAGTGCTATTGATGCATTAGCCAGTTCTCAACAGCATTTTATTCAATTTAGAAGCGCTGAATGTCAACGACAATCCGCATTATTAATGGGCGGATCGGGGGCTGGAGATGTTTTACTCGCATGCGAAATAAAATTAAATCAATGGAGAGCAAAAATTTTATTGAATAATTAATTGGCGAATAATAGAGAAAAACCCAAAAGCAATTAACTTATCTTTTGGGTTTAATTTAGGAGTCAATGATTGACTCTGACTGTTAGTTATTTTGTTATCGTTTTAACGTTATTTTATCTTGAATTAGCAATCTTCAATAATAAGATAAGCCGCATGAACAGGGCCATGAACCCCCCATACTTTAATCAATTCAATATCAGCGGTAGAACTTGCACCACCGATTAAATTGATACAAGACGGCATTCTTACGCCTTCTTGCGCCATTTTATGTAAACGTTCAGCAATTTGAGCCACTCGAGGCAAGATATCGCTTTTACGCAGGATAACAATTGAGGTTTCCGGTAATAAACTAACGGCACGCCCTTTTTCTGGAGACGAAAATAAAACAATCCCACCAGATTCCGTTAAGCCTGCTTCAGCATAAACAATCCCGATTTGCGAGCGTTCAGCATGAACAATGTTTTCACGTCCAAGGGCTGGATCCCAAATATAGGTTTCGTATTTTTCGCTAACTGCTTTTGTGACTCCTAGTGCATCTAAACGCTCATCACCACTGATTACCACCGAACCTTTACAATCATAACTTTCACAGAGTTCAATTAGGCTATTAATAACTTCATCAGGTTTGCTAACAACACATTTCACCATTTGAGTCTGTGCAAAGTCAGTAAACTCTTTGCATAGTTCATCTTGGGTTAAATTAGTTAAGCGAGTTTTCGCTAAATCATTAATCGGCGTAGGTTGTGGCTGTGGCTTATGCGCAATAGGACGCCCTAATTTTTCAGCAATAGTTTGCAGAAATTCATTACGGTTTTGTTCGTTTAACATATTATTTTTTTCCTTCTGCTTTATGGCGTTTAAACCAACTACGGAAGCTATAACCATCTGGTTTAGGGAGATCACGCGATTCCATCCAATCATTCAGAACACTGATTTTGATTGGTGTAGAGCCATTTTTGATCATTAATCCCGCCATTTTCGCGCCGACATTCATACCCACTTTCCAAAGAGCAGGGTGTGAATTGAGATAGTTAAACATACCAGTGACTCGACGCTCTGCTTTCGGTGTTAAACCGGTTTCAGCCATCACTCGACGATGTTTTAAAATCAACTGAGCTAAAGGAATTTTGACTGGGCAAACCACATTACAAGCATTACATAATGAGCATGCATAAGGGAGATCGTGGAAATCTTTATAACCCCCTAATAGTGGAGAAATTACTGCTCCAATTGGACCTGGATAAATTGAGCCATAAGCATGGCCACCAATATTACGATAAGCAGGACATGTATTTAGGCAAGCACCACAACGAATACAACGCAAAATATCTTTAAATTGTGAGCCTAAAATTTCAGAACGCCCATTA
The DNA here is from genome assembly GCF_016647575.1 of Proteus vulgaris. Taxonomy (GTDB): domain Bacteria; phylum Pseudomonadota; class Gammaproteobacteria; order Enterobacterales; family Enterobacteriaceae; genus Proteus; species Proteus mirabilis_B. The sequence goes on along the minus strand of NZ_CP032663.1, from coordinate 2,849,863 downwards.
TCCACAATCACTAAATGGAACTCTTCAGGGCCATCAACATTGCCTGCTTCACGAGGCCCTGTCACCCAAGTGTTATAACTGGTTAAACGTGAGCCAACGGCACTACGACATAACATGGTTATCAGTGGATCGACTTCTTCAAAAGTAGGAGCCACACGTTCCATACCCATAACGGCTATATGGGTTTTAGGTAATGTTGTGGTCATCCTTGCATTACCTTCATTAGTGACTAAACAGACAGTGCCTGTTTCAGCTACGGCAAAGTTACAGCCGGTGACACCAATATCAGCAGAAAGGAAATCTTGTCTTATGCGTTGTCTAATGAAAAGTGTCATATCTTCAGGCGTTTCACTGCCTTCATAATTGAGTTTTTCATTTAACACTTTGCGAATTTGATAACGGTCTTTGTGGATCGCTGGAACCACAATATGAGATGGTGGATCGTTATCTAATTGAAGAATATATTCGCCGAGGTCAGTTTCGATGATCTCAATGCCTTCATTTTGTAAGGCTTTATTCATCCCAATTTCTTCGGTGACCATGGATTTAGATTTTACAATCTTCTTCGCGTTTTTCTTTTTGGCAACTTCACAAATATAACGAGAGGCATCTTCTGCTGTTTTTGCAAAATAAACATGGCCTCCATTTTCAGTCACTTTTTCAGACAATTGATAGAGATAAGCATCTAAGTTTTCAAGAACATGGTTACGGATTTGTTCAGCGCGATCACGCCACTCTTCCCAATTACCCAGCTCCTTCACCATAATTTGACGGTTAGCCCCAATACGTTCTTGCGCCATAACAACCGCATTACGCATGATCGTGTCTTTCATTTCATGTTCTAGACGAGGTCTGAAATCTATATCACTGGTTTTGATAGACATAAGCAGGCTCCCTTATTGGCTCATTAAAACTTGTGCAATATGCAACACTTTTACAGGACGCTTTTCACGACTTAAACGACCTTGAATGTTGATCAAGCAGCTTGTATCGGCACCAATGACATAATCAGGGCTCACATCCATAATATGTTTTACTTTTTCAGTCACCATTTCGCCTGAAATTTCAGACATCTTCACGGAGAAGGTACCCCCAAAGCCGCAGCAGGTTTCTGAATTTGCAAAAGGCAACATTTCAAGACCTTCAACATGTTTTAGCAGCGTTAAAGGCTCACTTACGACACCTAACTTTCTGGTTAAACTGCATGATGGATGATAAACCGCTTTACCCGGAAGGCGAGCGCCTACATCAACAACACCAAGGGTGTTAACAATAAAGCTGGTTAAATCAATAAGACGATTGGCGACACCTTGTGCCCGTAATGCCCATTGAGGTTCATCCGCAAGATAAGTTGGATAACCTTTAATGGCATAAGTACAAGAGCCTGCGGGTGAAATAATGGGATAGTCGTTCACTTCCAATGTTTCAATTAACGATTTCATGGCAGGTTTTGCGTTATTTACATAACCGCTATTAAGCGCTGGCTGACCACAGCAACCTTGGCGTTCTTGAAATAAGACTTCACAGCCTAATTTTTCAAGTAACAAGACGGTGTCTCGAGCTGAATCTGCTTTCAGAACATCACCAAGACAGGTCGCATAAAAATTAACTTTCATTAATCGAACTCCAAAACATCGCTCAGATGTTGTCATTTTTACTAAAGATAAAATTCTTTTATTGCTTCGTTATAAGAGGAGAAGGGAGTGGAGTAAACACGCTCCCTTTTCCTTATTAATTAGTTCATTAGGTGATAAATAATGCCGATTTTTGCCCCAAGAATAACGATGTAGGCGATACAGTATTTTAAAGTTTCACGCATAATGGCACTGCTTTGGCCATCCATTTTTGTTGCAGAGACGGCAATGGCGATACTTTGCGGTGAAATCATTTTACCGCCCGTTGCACCTGAGGTATTGGCAGCCGCCAGAATGAATGGATCAATATTAAGTTTAGCTGCTGCACTGGTTTGTAACTTGCCAAACAGCACGTTAGAGTTGGTGTCGCTACCTGTTACAAAGGTTCCTAATGCACCGATCACCGGAGCAATAAAGATAAATCCTGCACCCGTGAAATCGACTAAGGTTTCAGCGATACTGCCAATCATGCCACTGAAATCCATAACCGTTGCCATCGCTACGATCGCCGTGATGGCAATAATGGAATTTTTCAGTTGGATAGTGGTTTTAACCAGAACAGAGATAAGTGTTGAAACACTTGCACCTTGAATGGTGCCACCCACAAAGCTTGCTAGAATAATCAATACACCCGGAGTACTTAACCAAGCAATAGTTTGATATTCCGTTTGTGTTTCACTTAATACAAATGGGATCTTTGTGGAAATCGCGCCCGCCATACTTTGGATCGCAGGGAATAAAGGTGAGCACGCTAAGATAAAGATAAAGGTAAATAGATAAATAGAACTCGCTACTAACAACTCTTTCCCAGTGTGCTTTTTGACATTTTTTTGTTTGTCACCACTGTTTTTCATGCGTTTAGCAAGGAAAATCACCACAATTAAGCTGACTAAACTACCTGCAAACGCTGGTAATTCAGCACCTAAATTAGCAGCAACGATATATTGAGGGATTAGTGTACTGATACCACACATTAAGGTAATAAATCCGACACCTTTAATCGCTTTAATTCCGCCACCCGCAATGGCAACAATAACGAAAGGCAACAGGATATTGAATAATCCCAACTGAATAATAATGGTTTTACTCAGTACTAATACATCAAGCCCTGTGTTTTGAGCCAAAATAGAAACTGGAATACCCACAGCACCAAAAGCAGTAGGAACAGTATTGGCAACTAAAGAGGCAACGGCGGCTTTAAAAGGATCAAATCCAAGCGCAATTAAAATACCGATAGGAATGGCAACCGCAGTACCATAACCCGCAACCGCTTCAAGAAAGCCACCAAAACACCATGAGATAAGTAGAACTTGCACTCGCTTATCATCACTAATGCCAGCCAGTACATCTTTGAGTACATCCATGCCACCTGTTTTTAGCATTAGGTTATAACTATAAATAGCAGCAAGAATAACAATGATTATCGGCCACAATCCTTTAACTGCACCATAAAGGACAGAGACCGAAGCAAATTGAATGGTGTTGTTCCAATGGAAAATAGCAAGTGCAACAGTTATCACTAAAGACACAAGCACTGCATGGTGAACGGCTGATTTCATTTTTAAGATCATAAAAATCAAAACCGCTAAAGGCACAATGCCTAATAAGAATGATAGATAGTCTGACATGATTATTTTTATCCTTAAGTTTGCAATTTTTATCGTTTATAACTGCGTTGGCAAACCTATAAGTTGGTCATTATATAATTGTGTAGGGTACTAGGTTTTATTAATGCTCTACTTTGCTGAAACGATAAATCATAAATAAAAAAAGATAGTTACTAACCTAAACAATGAAAAATATCATCACTTAGGAAATTGTCAGGTTAGATTAGTTGGCTATTGTAGGGAATATTTATTGAGATGTAATAGAATAAAATCAATTGTGTGACAAATATAAAAAAATTCCTTTTTTCTCATTATTTGCTTGTTAATTGTCGTGTTTTTTGATGTTCATCAATGTAATTGGATTGCTAATGTTGTTATCAGATTGGTTTTTGATGAAAAAAAGAGCGATATTAATGGTTTTAGCTATGTAATAAAAAAATGAACGTAAGTCTAAAATGCCATTTTTGATGATAAAAATGGCTATCAATGTCTAAAATAAACATAAGATAATCTAATTAGTTTTTTTTCGTACTCATTCTATTAACAAACAGACTGAAAATTTTTTATTTTAATATTTAATTATTCTAAATTTAATCTTTTAAATTATTTAAACTTTTTATTGTTTTACTTTTATAATATCTTTTTCTTGTTTTCTTATGTTTAATTAGATTTTTTCTTTAATGTTTTTTTATTTGGTTTTATTTTTTGTTTTTATATTGATCTTTAATTTGTTTTTTCCTTTTTTTTATTTGTTACTTGTTTGTTTGAGCGAAAAAATATTATTTTCTCTATTTTTTCTAATATGTTTTAAATATTATAAAAATATAATTAATTATTATTGGTTTATTTTTTCTTTTTAATTTAATCATTTTAATTATACAAAATTAATATTTTTATATTAACTGTTTAAACAAATAACAAGATGATTTTATCATCAATGATTGACTTCTTTTTACTTCTAGGATCGTGCAATTGCTAGGTTTTTCGCTAATGTTAATTGTAATACAAATCAGCTAGATAATGAAAATATAATGAGTGAGATAAATAGTAAATGAGAATAGTTCTTTCTAACTTTATGTAACTAAAGGTATAGGTAAAGTGATCTTGATCGTATCGGTAAAAGTGAAAATCTTATTTTTGTTCTTTTTTACACATCAGAAAGTATGAAATAAATTATTTCTAATAATAGAAAAATATTTATTTAAGGATATTTTTTGTTTTTTTTAAAGTGTTTAAGTTGATTGTTATAGAACAAAGATAGGAAGTGAAATATTTTTGAAGTTGCAGCCTCATTTTTCGATGAGGTATTAATTTCACCTTGATAATTGTCATACAAATATAGAAGGGAAAATAGGTGACTAAAAAGTGAGTTTGTCGATAATTATTTTTGTTTTAACTACGTAATAATCTCTAGCGAAATGTTTTCTTTAGCGAGTGAGTGTATTGCTGTCTGTTTTAAGCTCTATAATCTTATCTCACAATAAGTGATATTACCCTGAGATTATTATGGGAACATAAATAGTGAAAAGATTATTTTCGTCATTAAATAGCCCTGTTTTGATAACGGAAATCAGCGATTATGTTAGCAATGTTTTAGGATTTAACATTTGACGCTGTCCATTACCTCTGAAATAAATTGGCAAATACAAACAGTTTGTCTGATATTGGTAAAATTGTTTACATTTTATTACCAGCGTTGTTGCAGATAAAAAAAAGAACCAAAGTGTGAGCTAGGTTCCTTTTTTTAGCCAGCTGGCGTTATTTTTAAGACCACTCTTTTATCTTATCGAGTGGCCTTGATATATAAGTTAATGCAAAAGTGAATTAGGGGCGACTGAGTTGGAAGTAATTCACTAATTTATTCAGATTAAGCGCTTGTTCATTAAGTGAGCTTGCAGCGGCTACGGATTCTTCTACTAATCCCGCATTCTGTTGAGTTGTTGAATCAAGCTGACTTATAGCATTATTGATTTGCGATATACCATCGCTTTGCTCATTACTTGCTTGCCCAATTTCTCGTAATAATGCGCTAATTTCTTCAACATCCGTGATCATTTTTTGAATTTGTGAGCCAGCTTGCTCAACTAATTCCATTCCTTCTTGTGTTTGAGTTGATGAATTATCGATAAGAGTGCGTATATCATTAGCGGAGTCTGCACTTTTTTGTGCTAATAGTCTGACTTCACCAGCAACAACAGCAAAACCTTTACCGTGTTCACCTGCTCTAGCGGCTTCAACCGCAGCATTTAGTGCAAGAATATTTGTTTGGAAAGCAATGGCATCAATTAAGTTAATGATATCTGTCATTTGAGATGATGAGCTATTAATTGCTCGCATTTTTTCAGTTAACTGAAGCATCATTTCGCCATTATGGTGTACGGCAATCTCAGTTTTTTCAGCAACATTAATCGCATCATGTGTATGATCTGCCGTGTTTTTAACAGTCGAGGTCATTTGCTCCATTGAGCTTGCGGTTTCTTCTACTGATGTTGCTTGTTCTTCTGTTCTTGCCGCTAAGTTTTGGCTACCAGCAGTAATTTGCTCTGCTGCTGACGAAATATTTTCAGCGCCATTTTGTACATTTTGCACAACATCTAATAGATGCATTTTCATTTCTGCAAGGGCTTGTAATAATATCCCCGCTTCATCATGATAATCAGTATTCACTTCTTGTGTTAAATCCCCATTTGCAATGGCTTTTGCAAAGTTGATTGCTTTCTCTAATGGGAGAGTAATACCTTTAGTAATAAACCACCCCAAAATACTGCCGACAACAATACTGACAAGTGTTAATAATACTAAAAATATCCTTTTTTCAATAAAATCACGTTCAACAGCGTCGCCTGCTTCTTCCATCTTTTGATTTTGTAATTCGATAAATTCTAATATTTTATCGCGATACTTTAATTGAATAGCGGAAGTTTTTGTGATCAATTCATTGACTGCGGCGTGTCTGTTATTTTCATTAAATGCCTTCACCACAAAGTTTTGAGAGGTTATATATTGCTGACGAATATCATAAACCTCAGCTAAGATTTTTTTTGACTCAGCATCGTGTGTGGTTTCGTCTAATTCTTTCAGCAATTGTGCAACTTTAGCGGTGATCTCTGCTTTTTTGCTCTCTTGCTCAGCCGCTAGACTTCCTTGCTCATCAAGCATAGTGAGTTGCTGGAATATAATAAACTCATTGAAATTATTGATCAGTAAATTGGCTCTGACTGTGGCTGGATAGATATCATCAACAACATCATGAATATCTTGATTCGCACTGTTTAAACCCATTAATGCGAAACTGGAACCCAACATAATTAACATCACAAAAGTTGTAAATGCGATAGTTAACTTTGTACGAATTTTAAAGTTTTTAAAGAACATGCTTAACCCTGGATAAATAATAATTAATAAGTATTGGTAACTTATTTAAGAACAAACAGTATCGGTTAGCAGTGACAGAACTTTAGTCATTAAACTAAATAAAGGGAGATAAAAAGGCTTGCATTGATTTTTAACACACTATTTTTATTGTGAAAAAGAGATCTCCTCCCTTTTTTTATCTAAATGTGCTTAGTATTTAAGTTTCATTAAACTTTATAAACTTAGACAGAAAGTAATGAAAAATTAAAGAGATCCTTTATTTTCCGTTAACAATTGTTTGTTCGATTTTAATATTTGTTAATTAATTTTGAGGTGTTTAGAAGGTAGAATAAAGGTGGAGAGATTATAAGAGTGGCTAAATGTACGCTATCTAAGACTCGCTCACCTCTGAAATACTTTTGGTTATGATAGACTGGATGACTTAAAACAGGTGAGTTTATGGTTAATGTTAGATGTATTTTAACACCCTATATTTCTTATACTTAATCGACTTAAAGGTAACGCTGTATGCGCAGTGTATTTATATTTTTGAGCATATTTATTTTAGGATTTAGTCATATGGCGTATTCCGATCAAACCCTTGTCTTTATAAGACATGGTGAAAAACCTGATAATGATAGTGGGCAGTTGACCTGTAAAGGATTAAATAGAGCATTAGCCCTGCCTGATGTGCTTATAAATCAATTTGGCAAACCTGATGCATTATTTGCAGCCGCACCTAAACAAAGTAAATTAGGTAATTCATTACGTTCACTTCAAACGATTTCGCCTCTCGCCATTAAAACCTCATTGCCTATTCATCTTCAATATCATGCTAAAGAGATAAAAGAATTACGCGAAGATCTGCTCAGTCAGCAATATGAAAATTCAGTTATTTTTATTGCATGGGAGCACGACAACTTAGTCAAAGTTGCACGAGATATCATGAAACAAGAGGGGGGAGATCCTAAGTTAATCCCTAAATGGAAAAGTAGTGATTTCGATAGTATCTATATCTTAAAGATTATCCGAGAGGGCGATAAGAAAAGCGTCATATTTGAACAAAGGCAACAAGGGTTAGATAGCGTATCGGAAGTTTGCCCTAATTAATGGGTATCTTATCTAACACTAAAAAAACAAAATATTTAAATAGAGTTATATAAGATAGATTTAGAACACTCTATTTTTACACACAAATTTAATGCTATTTGAAGCAATGCGGGAAAGATATGCAAAATGAAGTTATACGCTCAGTAGAGCACGAGATCAAAGTACACCTTGTAAACTCATTTACTCGAAATAATAAAGGTGGCAATCCTGCTGGCGTGGTACTTAATCCCCCTCAATTAAGTGATGAACAGAAAATTGCTATTGCTAAAGAAGTCGGCTTTTCTGAAACGGCATTTGTTTATCAAAGTGAAGAGACTGATTTTAAAGTTGATTTTTTTACTCCCGAAGGAGAAGTTGATTTCTGTGGTCATGCTACATTAGCCGTCTTTTTCACTTTATCTTCACTCAACTTATTGGCTTCTGGTCATTACACACAAAAAACAAAAGCAGGTATTTTAAGCGTAGCGATTGATACTGAAAATGTTGTTATGGAGCAAACACTACCTGTTTCACGACAAGCTCCAAGTGTTGACGCTGTGGCAGTTGCGCTGGGGATAAATCGTGAAGTTATCTTAGAAACAGGCTTACCCATTGAGATATTTTCAACGGGATTATCCGATATTTTGATCCCTGTGCAATTGGGGAAATTAGATACGTTAAAACCTAATTTTGATGCAATAGCAAATCTAAGTCGTGAATTTAATACTATCGGTTTTCATGTTTTTGAGCTTAGCCAAGATAAAGAAATTACTGCTCATTGTCGCAACTTTGCGCCTTTATATGGTATCAATGAAGAGTCTGCTACAGGGAGTTCTAGTGGCGCTTTAGGCTGTTATCTTGTTAAGCATGTTTTCCCTCATAAAACACATTTTCTATTAGAGCAAGGGCGTGCAATGCAATGCTCCTCTCTTATTCACGTTATTATTGATTCAACGGAAAAGACGATTAGTCGAGTGAGAGTGGGCGGAAAAGCGACAACGATAGGCTCGAAGATTATTACTCTTTAAATAGCTTGCGGTATTTTATATCAAGTTATTCTTAATAGGCTCTAGTGTAAAAGCTAGAGCCTTAATATTTAAAAATAGTATTTATTAACTCGTTATCTTTATTGATATCAAAAAATTGTATATCAGCGTAAAAAATTGCAAGTTATCTGTTTTAACGTTGACCATAAAGTTAACTCCAAGGTTTATAGTTTATATAAACCAGAGAATGGAGGTGCGTATGGGATTTTTACAATATCTATTTGGTAACCGATTCGGCGGTGGTAAACATGGAAATTCCCACGGCAATAATAATGAGAACAAACATGGTAGCTATAATAAAGGAGGTGGACATCATGGTGGGGGGAGTAATAAACATGGAGGAGGTAATCGGGATTATGCCAATGTACCTCGTGGGCAAGAGGAGTTAAATAGCCCCAATAATAATGAAGTAAATCAATCTCAATACTATGCTAAATATTGCACTTTCTGTGGGGCGGGACAAAAGTCTGATGCATTATTTTGTAGTCAGTGTGGTGAAAGGCAAGTGTAATGAGTTTAATCAAGATAAAGAGGTTACTGTTGATTGAACAACGAACAGTCCATACAAATTAAAGCGGTTTGTATCGAGGCGGATACAAACCGCTTAATTATAGATAAAGATACGATAAAAAATTAATACATATATTTAATACCAAATACTGCCTGTGTATCGCTATAGCCAGAATCCCCGATCTGTTGAGAGACATTTCCCCATAAATTTAGGTTTTTATTAATCTGACCTTCAATACCAATTTTCACTTCCCCGACATTACGGTTTCCGGTGACGTTAAACTGTTTACCATCCATTTTCACGCCATATTGTTTACTGTTATAAATCCAGTTTGCTTCTACAAAAGGCTCGAAGTTACGATCTTTACCTTCATCGATAGCATTATGACCATATAGGTAAGCCCTTAATCCCAAACGTGTGCGGATATTATTTTCTCCGCTACTACTTACTTGGGTTCCATTAACTTCAGTATGATCATTGGTTTTTACACCCTGCCAAGTGATCTGAGCTTTAGGCTGTAAATAGAAAGTATTGACCATATCATTGGTGGTGGTGTATTCCCCTATCTTAATGGTATAGCCAGATTCAACAGAAGCCGTGATACCTCGTGATTTATATTTCTCGGTAGCAAGCTGATGGCCGTTAACCTCATGATCAAACCAGTTATAAAGTGCCCATGTATCAACATATAATCCTGATTTATCTACCTCATTTGCATACCAAGTACCGTAAAGTCCTACACTGTAACCACTTGTATTACCTTTAGAATCATAGCCACTATAGTGATTTTTAGTTTTACTATTTTGGTGAGCGTATCCTGCCATCACACCTACATGATATCGATTAAACCCGTCGGTTGACCACTCGGCGACATCACCGCCAAGTTGGACAACATAACGGTTATCCCGTGTTTTTAATTGCCCTTGCGACACTTGAGAACGACCAAAGCCACCAACATTGCGTAACCATATTGAAGTCACTTTAGTTTCGCCTGTTAAGACATCGGTATATTGCGTTTCTCCAAGGCGATCATGGAGTCGCAGATCAAACAGATTATTGGCAGCTTGCATATTATTAATATAACTACCGATTTCAGGTCTTGTGATCGGTGTAACAGGTGGCTCCGGCTTAACAGGGTCTACCGGATCGACGGGGTCAACAGGGTCAACTGGGTCAACGGGGTCAACAGGGTCTACCGGATCGACTGGGTCTACCGGGTCGACAGGGTCAACAGGGTCGACAGGGTCAACAGGGTCAACAGGATCGACGGGGTCAACAGGATCGACGGGGTCAACAGGATCCACAGGGTCTACTGGGTCTACTGGGTCAACGGGGTCAACAGGATCGACGGGGTCAACAGGGTCAACAGGGTCTACTGGATCGACAGGGTCAACAGGGTCTACAGGGTCTACAGGGTCAACAGGGTCTACTGGGTCAACAGGGTCGACAGGGTCTACAGGGTCAACGGGGTCTACAGGGTCTACTGGGTCAACAGGGTCTACAGGGTCAACTGGGTCAACTGGGTCGACAGGGTCGACAGGATCAACGGGGTCGACGGGGTCAACAGGGTCGACGGGGTCGACAGGGTCAACAGGGCCGACAGGGTCAACGGGATCGACAGGGTCAACAGGGTCGACAGGGTCAACAGGGTCGACAGGGTCAACGGGGTCGACAGGGTCGACAGGATCAACCGGGTCAACGGGTGGTTCCACATATAAACTAGTTAAATACCAGTTTTTATAATCTGTTCCCGAAATATAACCACCACGCAGTAGGGTGTAATCATAGGCACCGGCAACAATACGGCCACTTTGTTTAAATTCCCCAAGAGAATTGCCAGATACGGTAATTAACTCAATGCCTTTCTCTGTTTGAGCTCCTTTACCATTAAGGTTGTTTACATAAACAGTGGTGTTACCTGAGCTATTGCCATCAATGATTAACTTATCTGTTTTTGAATTATCATCACCCAGTTCCGTATTGAAAAATAGAGAACCATTATTTGATTGATAATTATTAAGAATATTTAAATGTGTTTGTGTTTGACTATCCCTTGAAAGCTTGACTATTCCCCGGTTATCTAACGAGGAAACAGTTTGACTAAATCCATCGAGATCAAGGTAGCTTCGATTTTTAATATCGACACTTTTTCCAAATGAATTTTGATTGCCTGCTTTTAGTGTTCCATCGTTAATAACAACAATGCCACTATGCTGGCTGTTATTGCCAGCTAATGTGATGGTATTGGTATTATTTTTTACGATATTGATGGTATTAAGAAGGTTAGATGAAAAATCATTATCATTTTGGTAATTGAAAACTAACCCAGCTTTTAGTGGAAACTTATTGCTATCAAATTGGTATGTATTATTTCCAGTAAAACCTTCTATATTTGTGACTTGCAATTCACCCGATAAACCTCCATTACCATGAAAAATAACCGTATCATAAAATTGGCTGTCTTTATTTAAGGTGATTTTATTGGTGGTAATATTTCCCCCTGCAAGCAGGTTGATAACGCTTTCTCCAGAATTACGTGGAAAAAGTGACATTCTACCAAGAGTTATTTCTTCAGCAGAGACTGAACCTCCATTTGCAATGATAATTTCATGACTGACGTTATCGCCTAAAATAAGGTTTTCTTGTGCTACGATTTTAGATTGATTTCCGGTAACAACAACGACTGGATGTGGTTTTTCTTGCGCTAAGGGATCAATATATCTTGATTCGCCTGTTCCTAGGGTAATATTTTTAGCTTTTATTTCAGCGCTATCTTCTACTCTTAATAAACTTAGTAGATTGCCCCCTGTTGTAAAATATTCACTTACATCAATTGATGAACCTTGACCTGATAACAATAGGCTCATTGTGGATTTCATGCTTGACATTGTATGAACACCAGCATAAAAGTTTTTAGCTTTAACTTGACCACCCGATAAAATATTAAGCTCACTAGGAGCATCCGGGTGGGCATTGCCCATATTTTTGGCAAAATAAAAATCTTCTTTAACGTTTAACAACCCTTTATTTGTGATATTTACAACTGTTTTTATTAAGGCATCGTCATTGTTAATGTCCATATCATGAATGGTGACATTCCCTGCATCAACGACCCCTTCATTATCAATATTTATTGTTACAGAGCCAGATGGGAGCCTATTACTTTTACTTAAGGAGGCTTCTAAATTATTATTAACTTTAAAAAGAGAACCTTTTCCGTTTACGTTTAATGTATAGTTTCCACCACCTTCCACAAAGACACGAGTGAAATTCCCCATAGAAAATGCATCAGTGTAAACTTGACCACCATTAATAATATCGATATTTGACTGAGATGTTGTATCTGTGCTTTTAGAATAAAGATCTATAATGCCGAAATTTAATGTTTTACTGTTATTCCAGACTGAATCACTTCCTGAAATGATGACTTGTCCTGTTTGCCCTATTAAATCTGCTATATTTGTACTCTGAGTTTCGAGGGTTCCTGCATTAATCAGCATTTTCCCGCTTTTTATATACAAATCACCTAGATTTAAAATTTCATTTTTATCATTCAGCTCTTTAATTTCACCATTTTGAATGGTGGTGGCATTACCAGCAGAAGTAAATAAAATTAAAAAAAGATAGTTAGAAGGGTAATAAAGTTTCTTCTTTTTCATATAAAACATTCCTTGATATTAAATGTTTATTTATTAAATCAAGCCATTAGAGATGTAATGATGCACAGCGCGCAATTGAGCTACTGGCACGATCACAGAGTGTTTAAATTATTTTTAGGCTCGCTTAATTATATTAAGGAGCTTTATTTTTAATCTTTAATAAATTATCTAAATTTGATTAATTAAATGGAAAAATAATGAAAAGTATTATCGTTTAAAACTGTCATAAACAATTTATGATAATAGGTATGGGGAATACCTCTTTAGTGTTATTTAGTATTAATACTATAATCAAGGTGGTTATTATTTTCCAAGTATTTTATATAAGGATTAACACTCATGATCCTTTTGTCTAAATAGAAAAAATAAAAGGTTTTTAATTTCGAAACCTTATTAAAAAGGACGATTTAATTCTAATGTTATAAATGAGAATGATTCTTTATCATAATTTAAAGTTAAAATTTAATTTGATCTAGTTATAAAGTTAATCCAGTGTCTAACTCCTAGAATAGGGAGATTCACTGGAAAACTATTTTTACAGTCGAAAATAGATATATAATTATTGGGTTATTTTTATTTTATTCTTTTAGTGATTGGTTTTCCAATCCACTAAAATTATTTAGGAATAGTTAGTTTTTATATAAAAACAATACATCCATTATCTCTTAATTTTTTAATTATTGTTGGTTCTGTGGTGAAGTTGTTCCAACGTAAATCTAGTTTGGTGAGTTGTGTTAAATTAATCATGCTCTCTGGTAATGTTGAAAGCTGATTTGCACGTAAATCAATATATTGGATTGAGGATATCTCTCCAATTTCATTAGGTAGTTGAGTTAATTGATTAAATCGAAGATTTAGTGTGGTCATGTTTTTTAGATTAGCGATATTAGATGAAATTGAGCTAATTTTATTATTATTAAGATCTAATATTCTCACTTGTTCTAGGTGATTAATATCATCAGGGAACTCTGTGATTTCATTATTCATTAAATAGATTTCACGAGCATTAATTAAGTGTGAAATAGAACCTGAGATATTAGTAATTTTGTTATTATAAAGTCGTAACTCTTTTATCGACTTTAGTGCAATATAGCTTTTAGGAATTTCTTTTAAGTTATTATCAGTTGCATTTAAATATAATAGATTACTGAGTGCTGATAATGCATCTGGTAATTTCTCTAAGTTATTATCACTAAGATAAAGAAATTGTAATTCTTTTAATTTTCCTATCTCATCAATAATATGGTTGATTTTATTATGCCCTAAATCAAGCATTTTTAGCTGAGTTAGTTTTGCAATTTCAATAGGAATATGGGTAAGTTGATTGCAAGAAAGGTTAAGTACATTGAGGTACTTGCATTCGAGAATAGATAAAGGAAAATGCACTAACTGGTTGTTGTAAGCACTAATTACTGTATAAAGAAAAGGTGATGTAATAAAGGAGTCTATTTCTTTATGATCTGCTGAGTCTAAGTTTAACTCTGATTTTGATGTTGAGTGCTGATGTAACATTTATATTCTCCCTATCTTAAATCATCTATGTGTAGTTATTGGTGAGTTGATTTTTTATTATTACGCTGTCATTTTAAAGAAAATGGACAATAGAATGAAGATAAATAAATTATAAATGATGACTCATTTTCTGGTTTATCTCTTCGTTAAAATATTTTCGATTATGTAGATGGCTGGATTTAAAATTACGTAGCTTATAGTAAGTGTTAAGCATGTTCATTTTTAGGGTTTTGTTATATGACGTACTTAGGTTAAATAATCAGTATATTGTAGATGTTTTCCCATTTATAAAAATAATAAGTAATATTTTTCGCTTTAAATAAAAGGATGTTATCTATGTTTAAGAGATACAATATTAAATTAGTTACGGTTAGATTAATATTTATTTCATTTGTTTGTTCCGTATTATCAGGTTGTCTTTCATTTAATTTGATATTAGCTACTGATCATGAAGCAGGTTACCGAAAATCTGATTGGGGATCGGATACCATTACTGCTTTTTCATTAGCGAATGACAGTAATGGAGATACTGGGTGGGTATTTGTTGGTGAAAAATTTGACTACTTATTGAGCAAGGGCGGCGATAATATCGTAACTATATTGAAAGATCCGGTTATACTCAAAGATAAAATTACAGTTAAAAAGCCAACACAGTTTATTATTGTTCCAGAAAAAAAAGAGTTCTCAGGAAAAATTCAAATTCATTATCGTTGGACTAATAATGAAGATAGGTTTGCAATTCTTAATTATGGTTTTACATGTAACTATACTTCAGGGATATGTTTATTATTGATAGAAGATTTAGTGGGTACCATACATCAAAAAGATAAAGAGCAAGATAGAACCCATTTAATGCAATTCTATCATCCATTCAAAGTTGAATTTTACCAACATAAACCAAACCCCTTTGGTCCAAAAACCGCTCGAGTATTACTACCAGTAACATTAGCGTTGGATATTGTGACATCACCTTTGCAGTACCTGTATTTTACAACTAAGAGATAATTAGGTAGGTAGTTATTGTGAATATAGCTGGAACGTCGAACTTTGGCTTTGACCTAAGTATATTCAAAGGTTATACCCTTTATTTTTCTCTCTTTAAAAACCCCAATAAAAACAATGGATTATTTGCTGATGTTTTTTATAAGGTAAAAGTGGTTAAACCTTGCTAGCACCTTGCTTTAGCTCATTTTTTTGTAATAATGCTATTGTTCACTGCCGCATAGGCAGCTTAGAAATATAGATGCGGCAGCGGCAGCGGCGCCCATTGGTTCACTGCCGCATAGGCAGCTTAGAAAATAGAAAACTTTATTGCTATGTAAGTCTGTATGTTCACTGCCGCATAGGCAGCTTAGAAAAGAGACGATAAAGCCTTGATTGATGATGGATGGTTCACTGCCGCATAGGCAGCTTAGAAACAAAGGTTCTAGGTGGGGTTGAATATCAACCGGTTCACTGCCGCATAGGCAGCTTAGAAAATTGCCAAGTTCGTCGTGAAGTTTTCTTGCTTGTTCACTGCCGCATAGGCAGCTTAGAAATTAACCCAATTAGTTCCCTGCATTAGATGCCTGTTCACTGCCGCATAGGCAGCTTAGAAAAACGAGCCTTTTTCAAATCTTCGACTGGGTTAGTTCACTGCCGCATAGGCAGCTTAGAAATACCCAGTGCAAACCAGTATTAATGGCTCTTCGTTCACTGCCGCATAGGCAGCTTAGAAAATTCTAATTATCGAAATCCTAGACAGCATTACGTTCACTGCCGCATAGGCAGCTTAGAAATACATAATAGGCATCCTCGCCTAACGGATCGAGTTCACTGCCGCATAGGCAGCTTAGAAATAATTCGAGCGGTGCTTTTGGTGCTGTTAAGCGTTCACTGCCGCATAGGCAGCTTAGAAATCATATCGAGATAAGCAGCCCCTAGGGGTGCTGTTCACTGCCGCATAGGCAGCTTAGAAAGCCCCAATTTTCAGCACCAAATCCGTCTGTATGTTCACTGCCGCATAGGCAGCTTAGAAATACCGATAATCAGTAAACCAGAATGTTAGATTGTTCACTGCCGCATAGGCAGCTTAGAAATGCAACTCAAATTGTTTAGGCAACATAGTGCCGTTCACTGCCGCATAGGCAGCTTAGAAATTTCTTAAACTAATAACACCGTAGCAATAATTGTTCACTGCCGCATAGGCAGCTTAGAAAAGTGCGCGGTAAGTAAGTAATTTGAGCCATAAGTTCACTGCCGCATAGGCAGCTTAGAAATTGGTCTTACAATAACAAAGTTTCAAATGGCGGTTCACTGCCGCATAGGCAGCTTAGAAATATCTCTAATTTAGGGGGTATATTACCGCCTAGTTCACTGCCGCATAGGCAGCTTAGAAAATTAACGGACGAAATTCGTCAAAGGATGGAACGTTCACTGCCGCATAGGCAGCTTAGAAATCGATAGTCGATAGCAGACTGCGCATCTAAGCGTTCACTGCCGCATAGGCAGCTTAGAAATAGCAGATATTTTTTTGAAACATCATAGAATCGTTCACTGCCGCATAGGCAGCTTAGAAAGCGCTAAACGTGCAGGGCAAAAAGTCGAGCCAGTTCACTGCCGCATAGGCAGCTTAGAAAATTATCAATACCAAGTAACCACTGTTCAAACAGTTCACTGCCGCATAGGCAGCTTAGAAATTATAGTAGCCATTGCGGTAGAAGATACGCACGTTCACTGCCGCATAGGCAGCTTAGAAATGTGTAGATTGATAGCTGTCTTAACGCATCCCGTTCACTGCCGCATAGGCAGCTTAGAAAACGAAATAAAATCATTCACCACGTAAAACGCAGTTCACTGCCGCATAGGCAGCTTAGAAAACCACACGCACACTTTCAATCGCTTGAAAATCGTTCACTGCCGCATAGGCAGCTTAGAAATTAACCCGGAAACACCATTAATACCTACTTTAGTTCACTGCCGCATAGGCAGCTTAGAAAGGTAACTCTGAAGGTAATGACCCTGACGGTTCGTTCACTGCCACATAGGCAGCTTAGAAAAAGCCTAAGCGTTCACGTAAGAAACAAGAAGAGTTCACTGCCTCATAGGTAGCTTAGAAAATGATAAAAAATCAGTTGATATAGCGGGTAAAGTTCACTGTCGCGTAAGCAGCTTAGAAAAATTCCAGAAAGTGCTAATGAAGATATGATTATGTTCACTGCCGCGTAGGCAGCTTAGAAAAAAGTGGAAACGTGAAGATTATGAGCGAATACGTTCACTGCCGCATAGGCAGCTTAGAAATTTATAATAATTTCTGTTGTATAACGCTTAACGTTCACTACCACATAGGTAGCTTAGAGAATTTATTTAATATATTTAAACCTTTCGCTGTAGTCACTAAAACATATTTCGCTTCTATATTCCTTCCTTATTGTATTTAGAAATAGCTATTTGGCGTTTTTGATAATTAAATTTTCCTTAATAGTTCACATATATGCAATTTGCTCATGTCATGCTTACTCCTTAATTGATATTGTTTGGAGGTGACTAAAAGAGGCTAAAGTAATGGAAGATTTATCCCCCTCCGATTTGAAAACCATTCTTCATTCTAAAAGGGCCAATATGTATTACTTGGAATACTGCCGAGTGATGCAAAAAGATGGTCGTGTTTTATATCTCACAGAGTCGAAAAAAGAGAATCTCTACTTCAATATTCCTATTGCTAACACTACCGTTTTATTACTTGGTAATGGGACATCAATTACTCAAGCCGCAATGCGTATGCTTTCACAAGCCGGTGTATTAGTAGGTTTTTGTGGTGGAGGCGGTACACCACTGCATATGGCGACTGAGGTGGAGTGGTTTACTCCGCAAAGTGAGTATCGTCCGACTGAATATCTACAAGGCTGGCTTTCTTTTTGGTTTGATGATGAAAAACGACTCGAAGTTGCTAAGCAATTTCAAAGAGCTCGGATTGGATATTTACAAACAGTATGGTCAAAAGATCGAGAATTAAAAAGCCAAGGATTTATTTTTAAGGATGAACTGATACAACAAGCATTATCCACTTTTTATGAACGCACTGATAAAGCAAGTAAAAGCTCAGATTTACTACTCACGGAAGCGCAATTGACAAAAGTTCTTTATAAGTACGCAGCTAACAATACCAGCCTTAAAAACTTTACTCGTCAGCACGATTCCACAACCTTAGCTAATGATTTTTTGAATCATGGTAATTATTTAGCTTATGGTTTAGCCGCCAGTTGCTTATGGGTACTTGGTATTCCACATGGCTTTGCTGTCATGCATGGTAAAACCCGTCGTGGAGCATTAGTGTTTGATGTTGCAGATTTAATCAAAGATGCAGTTATTTTGCCGTGGGCATTTGTATGCGCTAAAGAAAACGCCACCGAACAAGAGTTTCGTCAGCAAGTGTTACAGGCTTTTATTGAGCATAAATCGATGGAGTTTATGTTTAATACAATTAAAGCGATTGCCTTGAATGAACCTTCTGTTGAGAACGGAGGTTCAGAGCCATGATGGTGACTTTTGTTTCTGAGTGCGAAAAGAAAGCTCTCAAGAAAACTCGCCGTGTTTTAGATGCTTTTGCTGACCGAATCGGTAACAACACTTGGCAAACATTAATCACTGAAGATGGACTGCAAACAGTCAAAAAAATGCTAAGAAAAACGGCGAGTCGAAGCACTGCGGTAAGCTGTCATTGGATCCGAAGCCGTTCACGTAGTCAGCTACTTTGGGTAGTGGGCAATCGTTCTAAATTTAATTTTGAAGGTGTCGTTCCTGTTAACCGAACTTCACTTAATCTTGAACATCGAGAGTGGGAGTCTGGCTGGTATTTAAACGAAATAATAGTACTAGCCAGCGCATTAGCGGGTTTATTTCATGACATTGGTAAATCTAACGCGCTATTTCAAAAAAAGTTACAAGGGAAAACACAATCGAAAGGTGAGCCTTATCGACATGAATGGATCTCACTTCGTTTGTTTGAAGCTTTTACTAAAGGAAAATCAGACCAGGATTGGATAAAGCAGCTTGCCGAGTTAACCGATGAAAAGGTTGCAAAAGTCTGTAATACTCAACTGACACAAACAATCTTTATTGATGCTCCTAATAAGCACCAAAACCCATTTTCTGATTTAGCGCCATTTGCCAAACTTATTGCGTGGTTGGTGGTGTCACATCACCGTTTGCCTAAAAATAATGATCCGAATAAGCCAGTTAATATTTCTGACATGAATTTATGGCTCTCCCATTGTTTTGATTGCCATTGGAATTCCCCTAATGCACTGGATATGTCTAAATATTCTCAGCAAGCGCAAAAAGACAATTGGTCATTCCCCAGTGGAACGCCATTTTTAAGCCATACTTGGCGGAGAAAAGCTGCAAAATTAGCAGTTCGCGCACTGAATACGCCATTACTTGTAAATAGCTACATTTCTTGGTTTGAACAGCGATTTGTCAGTCATATGGCACGTTTATCACTTATGTTGGCGGATCATTACTACTCTTCTCTTCATTTGGATGAAGGTCAATTTGTTTGGCGTGATCCTGATTATGGCGCTATTGCAAATACTGATCGGCAATCAGCCCAAGGTACAAGTACTGTACCGAAACAGCAATTAGATGAACACAATATTGGTGTTTCAGTTAACGCTCAGCGTTTTGCAAGCAACTTACCCGTTTTAAAATACACTCTACCAGCGATTGCACAACATAGGCTCTTTTCGAAAAGTTCAGGAATTGAAAAATACTACTGGCAGGATAAAGCGTATAAACAGGCTAAAGCTATTAGCAAAGCAACTGAAAATCAGGGTTTTTTCGGCGTTAATATGGCGTCTACTGGGTGTGGTAAAACTATTGCTAATGCACGCATTATGTACGGTTTAGCCGATGAACGAGAAGGCTGTCGTTTTTCTGTTGCATTAGGGTTACGTACATTAACGTTACAAACGGGTGATGCATATCGTGATTTACTCAAATTGGGCGATGATGAATTAGCTGTGCTAATTGGTTCACAAGCAGTAAAAGCCCTGCATGAACTCAATAGCTCAGAATTAAACCACGGTAGTGAATCCTCTGAGGATTGGTTTGAGCAACTATTTGTTAGCTATGAAGGGCAAATATATGATGGCCGATTAAAACACTGGTTGAGCGCGAGTCCGAAACTTGAACAACTAGTCAGTGCGCCGGTTTTAGTCAGTACAATTGATCACTTAATGCCAGCGACAGAAAGCCAATCAGGTGGTAAACAAATCGCACCAATGCTTCGATTACTTACATCCGATTTAGTGCTTGATGAGCCGGATGATTTTGGCTTAGAAGATATGCCTGCACTATGTCGTTTGGTGAACTGGGCGGGAATGCTTGGGTCGCGTGTGTTGTTATCATCAGCAACATTACCACCATCTTTGATTAAAAACTTATTCGATGCTTATAAAACTGGGCGTGAACATTTTAATAAAGCGCAATTCGTACAGCAAAATGAACTGCCAATTTGGTGCGCTTGGATTGATGAATTCACTACACAAACACAAGAAATTTCTCAACTTAGGGATTTTGTCACCACACATCGGCAGTTTGTTGATAAACGAGTTACTGAACTGAGTAAAAACGATAAGCCACTTCGTCAAGGCTCAATTATTCATGTTGAAGAGACACAATTAACAGACTCTTTGAGTCGAACAGCGTGCCAACAAGTAATTTATCAAAGCGTAGCCAAGACTTTTCATCAACAAATTCATCAATTACATCAAGTTCATAGTATTGAGTCACCTTGTGGTAAACGTGTGTCGTTAGGGGTGATCCGTATGGCGAACATCAATCCTATGGTTGCAGTAGCTACAGCATTAACCCAATTATCGCCACAGGATGGATACCGGATTTGCTACTGTGTTTACCATTCTCAATTCCCATTGGCAATGCGCTCGAACAAAGAGCACAAGTTAGATCGACTGTTAGAACGTCACGCACCCGATGCATTATGGCAACAACCAGAAATTATGCAGGTGTTAGATAAATCATCAGAACAGAACATCATATTTGTGGTGTTGGGTACATCTGTGGTTGAAGTTGGGCGTGACCATGATTATGACTGGGCAATTGCAGAACCGAGCTCAATGCGCTCATTAATTCAGTTAGCAGGGCGAATTCAACGTCATCGACAACAAGTTCCAACTCAATCCAATCTGATTGTACTCAATAAAAATATTCGAGCGCTTAAAGGAGAGCCAGTGGCGTATTGCCAGCCTGGTTTTGAAAGTAAGGCATTGCCGTTATCTACACATGATATTACTCAACTTCTAGGTACAGAATTACAACATATTTCGGCGATCACGCGCGTTAAAGAACCCACAGATAAGTACAAGCTAGATGGTAAAGATTTTTTATTCGATCCCAAAACGCTGGGGCAAAGTGCTTATCCAGTGCAAAACTTCTTAGTGCAAGAACATCGTGCATTGAGATTTGCGTTGGAGTCCATATCAAAGCCAGAATTTTATTATAGCGGTAAAGAAGCTAACCGTTGGTGGGCGGATGGAGTCGGTTTGTATGCAAGTTGGAATGCGGAGTTTATTCAACAAACAGAGTTTCGCAAATCAGAAAGACAGGAAGCCTTTGTTTTACGGTGTGATGACGATGGGCAATTAGAGTGGAGTCAATTAGACACTACCAGTAAGCCTTACCAGTACGTACCTAAATCATCGCGTTTTCAGATGATTGAGATGAAATTAGCTGAGGGATGCCAATGGTGGTTTGATGCATCACCTATCCATATATATGAGCAGTTTGCTAAACAACTTGGTCAATCATTAACAAGAACCAGTGATCGATTAGGTGAAATACAGCTACGAGCAGAAAAAGAAGATCAAACCATTGAGTGGGTATGGCATAACCAACTCGGTGTGTTTCAACAAGAAAATAACTAAGGAAAGCGAATGGACGGAACATTAAGTGCCGCGATCGCGGAATATATAGAACAGCGAAAGCAGGAGAAGTTAGAACCACTGCAAAAAAAACTCAATAGAACATTAGAGAAAAGTAGCGATCCTGTTGAAATTGCACAGGCGAAAACAGAATATTGTGACAATGCTGCACCGATAGAATTAGAGTTTGAATTTAAAAATTGGTTATCAAGTAAAGCTAAATTAGCAAAGCAAATCACTATTGCTACACATGCGCCGAAATATCTAAATGGTGATGCTAAGGCGAGTGGAATATATTTGGATAAGTTTGAAATACTCAATAGCCGGTATCTCGTTACTCAACATATTCCGAACAAGAGTATTGATTTTATTGGAAATGCTGCAGTTTTAAATGTTGCAACGCTTTTAAAGATCGAAGTGAAAGGAGAATCATTAATCGATCAGTTAAAGGCTAATCATATCAATGCGCTTAAATGTTTTACTGATGATCAAGATTTATTAGATTTATGGAAAAATGGATTTAAGCAAGCGCTTTATGACGAAAATATCTCAGCTCATACGTTAAGTAAACAGGTCTATTTCCCAAGTAACAACGAGAAAGAAGAGTACCATTTGTTGTGTCCGCTTTATCCTTCAGCATTATCTCATGAGTTATATTTTAAAATTCGGCAGTCTCGATATGGCGATTCAAAAGAGATCCGTGATGCCTACAAGAAAGGGCTATATGACGAGCGATTGAATGTATATTTCCCTGAAACCGCAGTGCAGATGTTTGGTGGTTCAAAACCTCAAAATATTTCTCAGTTAAACAGTGAACGTCATGGGCAGGGCTTCTTACTCAATTGTGGATCGCCTACATATCAAGCGCAAACAAAGCCACCTTTACACAGTCTATCTATTTTTAATCAACCATTCTCGTTCCAAACTAACGCTTTGATTCGTGAATTTAAGGCGTTTTTAGCAGGCTTAACAGAGAAAGATCGCAACTTTAAAACGCGTTATCAACGTGACTATCACTATGTTAAGCCATTAATAGATACTTTGTTGAATCTTGTCGCTGAAATTCAATCGATTCCTAATAGTTCAGGGTGGACTAATTCTCCAGAGTGCAAAATGAAGCGTGCTCATCAATTGCTATTAGATATTGATAACCCTGATCTTGCATTTCAACGTGAAAGAGAACAAGGCGATTGGCTGGAAATTGTTGCCAATGATTTTTCACATTGGTTGTTACGTAAATTAGAAAATAAACAAGTGTATGTACTGGGGGATGTTGAGCATCGTTATTTTAAAAAACTATGTTTAAACGAACTGCGTACCTTCGAACGCATCTCTGTGACATTCGAGGAGAATAACGCATGAAGCATTATCTATTATTAAAAAAAATGGATGTACAAAATGTTAATGCTATTGCTGGATTGACGTATGGCTTTCCTGCCGTGACCAACTTCTTAGGTTTTGCTCATGCTTTATCACGTAAATTATCGCCAACACTGCCTGTGAGTTTAGGGGGCGTTGTCATTATTAGTCATAAAAATGATGTTCATGTGCGTCGACCTAGTGGAAAGGGAGACTATGTATTTGCATTAACGCGTAATCCTCTGACACCACAAGGTAATACTGCTCCAATTAATGAAGAAGGGCGTATGTGGATGCAAATTTCATTATTAATTGAAGTTGATGGCGTTGTTGGTGGGGATAGGCAAGCTGAACAAAACTTATTATCAAATATAAGAAGATTAGCTCCAGCGATGCGACTTGCTGGGGGGCAGATAACGAATATTGAAAGCATTCAACTGTTAACCAGCGAAAAAGAGCAACAACACGCATTACGCCGATTAATGCCCGGTTTTGTACTGGTTGATCGCTGTGATTATTTAGCTGCACATTTTCAGCATTTACAACAACAAAATGCGTCTAGCACCTTAATGGATGCATGGTGTGATTTCGCTACACTGAAATACAAGGCAATCCCACAAGAAGGTGAAGACCTTACTGACAATGGAGAGAGCAAACGAAAAGCAAATTGGGAGTATCAATCGAAGCCTAACAGCGGATATTTGGTACCCATTTCTACGGGCTATTGTGCCATTTCAGAATGTTACGCTCCAGGTCAAGTCGCTAATGTTAGGGATACTTCTATTCCAGCTACTTTCGCTGAAAGTGCTTACTCTGTTGGTGAATGGCTCAGTGTGCATCGCTTAGTCAATATCCAGCAAGGTATCTGGCGTTATCACTACGAGTATCCGTGGTATTTGGCAAAAGGATTAGCGGTTCAAGAAGATATTCCTGAACCTGATACGATTGAAGAAAATGCTGAATTAACTGGCTTTGACCCTGATTTTATATAATTTAAAAGGATTGAAATAATGGCTAATAAGAAACTAGAAACTCCGTCCGTACTCGCTTTTGAGGCTAAATTGATCCCATCTGATGCATTAATGCTTGCGGGTAATTGGGGTCAAGATGAATGGTCAGCGATTATGATTGGTGAAAAATCAGTTCGAGGCACCATTTCTAATCGCCTTAAATCCGCTTTGGCCAATGACCCTGTAAAATTAGATGCAGAGGTAGCGAAAGCAAACATACAAACAATAGATACAGCTGCGTTATCTCATCATACAGATACATTAAAAGTTGTTTTCTCATTACGAATATTGGGTGGTTTGGATATACCATCTACCTGTAACTCTCCAGATTATCAACAAGCCTTAGCAGAAAAAATTCATGCCTACCAAGCCGAAACTAAGTTTAAAGAATTGGCGCAACGTTATGCGATAAACATTGCTAACGGTCGGTTTTTATGGCGTAACCGAGTAGGTGCAAAAAATGTGAGAGTAGATGTAAATGCAGCAGGTAGGGTGTTTACATTTAATAGCTATGATTACAAATTGCATGAATTTAAAAGCAATGAGCAAGTGGATGAATTGGCTGAGTTGATCCAACAAGGCTTGCAGGGTGAAGCCATGTTTTTGAATATCACTGCTTACTCGCAGCTTGGTGAGGGTCAGCCAGTATTTCCATCTCAAGAACTAGTGATGGGGGGAGGAAAAGGTGATAAGAGCAAGTTTCTCTATCAGTTAGGTGGACAAGCGGCAATGCACTCGCAAAAAATCGGTAATGCGCTTCGAACCATTGATACTTGGCACTTAGCCGTTGAAGAAGTCGGTCCAATTGCGATTGAGCCCTATGGCTCTGTCACAAATCGAGGTGCGGCTTATCGTCAACCTAAAGAGAAAATGGACTTTTATAAATTGCTGGATGGTTGGATGTTGAAAGACCAAATTCCAACAATAGAGCAACGACATTACATTATGGCGATGCTGATCCGTGGTGGTGTCTTTGGTGAATAAGGGTGGGAAATGAAGTATTATCAAGATATAACACTACTTCCTGCAACTGAGATTTCGTTAGGCTTTATTTGGGAGAAAGTGTATCAACAAATACATTTGATGTTGGTAGAGCATAAGTTAGGCACGAACGTATCAGAAGTTGGACTGAGTTTTCCTGCTTATGGAGATAAAACTTTTCCATTAGGGGATCAATTGCGTTTATTCACAGAAAACGAAGTATCACTTTCGCGTTTAGATGTGGCGAAATGGTTGCTGCGATTGAGTGATTACGTACGTATTGAACCTGTGAAAGCAGTACCAAATGATGTTAGGGAATATGCCTGTTTTACGCGCCATAATCCTAAATCTCAACAGCATCGCTTAAAGCAACTGGAACGCCGAACTTCCTACTTAGCACAAAAACATGGAGTTGATGAAGATATTATGCGGGCGGAACTTTTGGCATCAATTGAGCAAAAATCGGGTGAAAGTAAATTGCCATATATTAATGTGCAAAGTTTATCAACATCTACTGAACCTCAGTTACGTCATAAGTTTATGCTTTTTATTCAATGCGATAAGTCAAATTCGCAATTGGGCAATATCAACACATTTTCTTGTTACGGTTTGAGTCAAAAAGAAAAAGGGAAGCAGACTTTTGTACCTTGGTTTTAGCCTAAGTATTCAATGGTGAAACCCTTTATTTTTTGCTCTTTAAAAATCACAATAAAAACAACAAGCTATATGCAGGCGTTTTTAATAAGGTAAAAAAGGTTAAACCTTGCTAACGCCTTGCTGTAGCTTGTTTTTTCGTGATAATGCTAAAGTTCACTGCCTCATAGGCAGCTTAGAAATTGCGTTCATCTTCAAAACCACGAGATAAGAAGTTCACTGCCTCATAGGCAGCTTAGAAACATAGATGCGGCAGCGGCAGCAGCGCCCATTGGTTCACTGCCTCATAGGCAGCTTAGAAAATATCCATAATGAATGCCTGAATGGTTAGTGTGTTCACTGCCTCATAGGCAGCTTAGAAATAGACGTCAAAACCACTTCCCGCATCAAAATAGTTCACTGCCTCATAGGCAGCTTAGAAACGCAAGAGCAGGAACCATTTTAAGAAAGTTACGTTCACTGCCTCATAGGCAGCTTAGAAAGCATCAAAATAGTCATCATAGCAAATCCCCCAGTTCACTGCCTCATAGGCAGCTTAGAAAGTTTTAATTTTGACGTATTGGAGTTAGATCCAGTTCACTGCCTCATAGGCAGCTTAGAAATATGTGCAATGACGATGAAGGAATGTTGATTTGTTCACTGCCTCATAGGCAGCTTAGAAAAGTATCTAGCGTCATGCTTTTATCGGCTTTCTGTTCACTGCCTCATAGGCAGCTTAGAAATCACTGTCTCCCTAGGCATGGGGATAATTCCAGTTCACTGCCTCATAGGCAGCTTAGAAATTCGGTAACAGGTGCTTAAGATGATTGGATTTAATTAGGTGACATCAGACTGCGCGGGACAAATTGCAGACACAAAAAAGCCCGCAGGGCTTGCGCTGTACGGGCTCTTAGGACTTCATCGGATGACTCTGGTAATCACCGATGGAGAATTTTGGTGGAGCTGGCGGGAGTTGAACCCGCGTCCGAAATTTCTACATCCTCGGTACTACATGCTTAGTCCATCTTTAATTTCACTTACCCACTGCGGACAGACGCGCCATGAATAAGCTAGCTTGATTAAGTTTAACGCTTTGACCCCAAGCTAGGTCTCCACGCGATCTCTTTTGGGTTTGACCTCTCTTGATCCCCGTCTTAAGAGCGGAAGCTAGGGAGAGAGGGCTCTAAGCAGGTTATTAAGCTGCTAGTGCTTCGTACTGATTGTCGTTTGCGACTATCTTTTTTGCGGCTTTTTACGAGGCCAACCGCCCCTCGGCATGCACCTTGGGTTTCGCAAATCCCGTCGAATCCAGAATCAGCCCCAAGTTGTTGAAAGCGAGTATATCAGAAAAATACTTGTAATTGCTAGTACTTAACGCAATTTAGCGGTTAGCATTTTTCATGATACGTGCTTTGTCTAATTTCCACTCACGATCTTTAATGGTATCGCGTTTATCGTGATCTTTCTTACCCTTTGCAACGCCAATTTTGATTTTGCACCAAGCGTTTTTCCAATAAAGAGAAAGAGCAACAACGGTGTAACCATCACGGTTGATTTGACCGTAAAGTGAATCTAATTCGCGTTGCTTTAATAATAGTTTACGGGTACGAGTCGGGTCACAAACGACATGGCTTGATGCAACATTTAAAGGAGTAATGGTTGCACCAAAAAGATAAGCTTCGCCATCACGCATGATAACATAGCTATCACTGATGTTTGCTTTACCGGCACGCAGTGATTTAACTTCCCAGCCTTGGAGCGCCAAGCCCGCTTCTATCTCATCTTCGATGAAATATTCATGGCGAGCACGTTTGTTTAACGCAATGGTCGCAGAACCAGGTTTGTGTGATTTTTTCTTTGTCATAATGTCCACATTATACTGTATGAGCAATAGAAAGAAATCATTTAACCGACTGTTTTCTTTTCAATTGCATAAAACTTAAGCTATATTCCATTAGATTTTTAATTAGTCACTGTTCAATGATATGATCACACACAGTGTTGTCGTACAGGAATAACTATGCCTCAGATTAGTCGATCTGCTCTTGTCCCTTTTAGCACAGAGCAAATGTTTAAACTGGTTAATGATGTTCTTACTTATCCTGATTTTCTACCAGGATGCGTTGGAAGTAAACTGATCAAAAGCACACCAGAAGAAATGATTGCATCAATAAATGTCTCTAAAGCGGGAATTAGTAAAACATTTACTACCCATAACTTTTTAAAGACTAATGAGCGTGTTGATATGCGTCTTGTTGATGGTCCCTTTCGTAAATTAACTGGGGGATGGGTGTTTACCGCACTTGATGATAATGCGTGTAAGATAGAATTTCAGCTAGACTTTGAGTTCACTAATAAATTAATTGAGTTGGCTTTTGGACGTATTTTTAAAGATTTAACGAACAATATGGTTCAGGCGTTTACTCACAGAGCGAAAGAGATCTATCGTGACTAAAATATGGGTAGAGGTAACCTATGCGTTACCCGATAAGCAGTATCTTATCCCTGTTGAACTAACGTTAGGGGACACGGTTGAACAAGCCATTATTGCTTCGAATATCTTAACGATTTGTAATGATATTGATTTGACCAAAAATAAAGTGGGTATTTATAGTCGGCCAACAAAATTAAGCGATAATGTGCGAGATGGCGATAGAATTGAAATTTATCGACCTTTAATTGCTGATCCTAAAGAAATGCGTCGTAAACGTGCTGAAAAGGCACGACAAAAAGCGGATTGATATATTATATAAAACGCGCCCTGTTTGAGACCATTTCTGAGATTATATGGAAGATAAAGATTAAGTCCTTGCAAAATTGAGCGAGGACTTTTATCTGATCCAGATGTTTAAACGGGTATCTTTACAACGACTTTTTTAATTACATCAGATGTTTTTGCACCTATACACATTGGTTTATGTACTTCACTAGGAAAGAAAACAGCAAAATCACCTTCAAATAAAGTCACTTTTTGGTTGTTATCATGATTAGGTAAGAAAAAAAGATCTGGACCTTTTTCAATAATATCCATTTTATCAATTTCATTGAGACTATAATAAATATCTTCACATCCACTAATCACCATCTGTATATCAATATATTTATGGTGAAATTCTGCGATTTTTTCTTCTGGTTTTCCTGGTTTCTCTGAGGTTATCATATAAAACCAATCTTTGTTTTCTGGTCTATATGTTCCTGTATTAGCTAATTTTAATGACTCCATTGATAATGAATTTTCGCTTAAAATATTAAAAAGTATTTTATTTAAGTTTTTAATTTTGCTTATATTTCCAATAATCATAAGAAACCTTAGAAAAATAAATTATCTAGTAAATGGTAAATTTTAATTAGTGCTAATTTAGGCAATAAAATACCATTGAAATAATAAAAAGTTATTTCATTAATCTAACTTAGCACTGAATTTAAAGGTTAGTTATTTTCTATTAAGCTTTATTCTTACCGTCTTTAAATGTTTTCATAAAATAAGCGGTATGCTCGCTTAATTTATCCCATTCGCCTGATGCAATAAGATCTTTTCTAACAAGTTCACTACCAACACCAACAGCAATTGCACCTGCAGCGGCGAATTCGGCTGCATTATGTAGTGATATTCCACCTACTGGAATAATTGCGAGTTCATTTAAAGGCCCCATAATTTCTTTTAGATAATCGACTCCCAATCCATTTGCTGGGAATAGTTTTAATAAATCAATACCCATACGATAAGCTTGTAACATTTCAGAAGGCGTTACGACAGCTGGGATCATTAGGCGTTGTTTTTCATGAACTATTTTAACAACTTCAGGATTAAAATCGGGTGCTAAAACGAAAGTAGCTCCAGCATCAATAACTAACTGAGCCATTATTGGATTAATGACTGTTCCTGCTCCAATCCACATTTTATCGCCAAGAGCTTTACTTAAACGAGAAATACTTTCTAAGTAATTACTGCTATTGCAAGTCACTTCAATGACTCGCACACCACCTTCATATAAAGCTTGCGCTATTGGTAAAATTTCATCAGATGAATATCCTCGAATAATTGCAATCATCCCTGTTTCATCTATAGCTTGAATAACGCGCTGCTTAATCATTTTAACCTCTTTTCTTTAAAAATAGTTTGTAACGCTTTGTTTTAAAATTAAATTCTATAAATCTTTTACAGGAGTTATAGGTTCTTTCACAATAAACCAGTAACAAAGTGCTGCACAGCCAGCAATAATTCCACCACTTACAAAAGCAAGAGTATATGAGCCTGTCGCATCAGCAATAAGTCCAGTGACGAGTGGTGATAATGATCCTGCAAAATAACCTCCGAAATTTTGAATACTACCAACAGAACCAACCATAGATGTTGGAGCCACATCACCTGGTAATGCCCATCCTGTTGCAGATACAGCTGAAAGTAATGCCATCGCAATAACCAACAACACCATTGTTGACATTAAGCTGGTTGCAAAAGGAACAGCAACAACTGTGGCACCCGCTAATAATGCTGCAATACTGATTGTTGCTCTTTTAGCAATAAGTGAATCTTTAAATATTTGACGATCAATTAACCATTTAGAAATATATCCACCTGCAATAGCACCGACAATTCCACCAAAATAAGGAACGCTGGCTAAAATACCTAATGACTTTAATTCAACGTTTTGAGTTTTCATTAAATAAAGTGGCAAGAAGGTAGTGAAAATATTCATCATCCATACATAACAGAACCAACCTAAAATCATTCCCCAAATACAGCGAAATTTAAATAATGAAGCCCATTTTATTTTGATTTCAGTTTCACTATTTTTTTCTTCAGTGCCACCGCCACCTTCTTTAATATAATCTAATTCTTCTTTACTAATTGTTGGATGTTTTTCTGGTTGATGATAAAGGTATAAAAATAATAATACGAAAACTAAACCTATTAATCCCGCAATATAAAATAAGCCACGCCAACCAAAAGGAACTATAATCGCGACTAAAATTGGAGGCGCTATAGCAGGGCCCCATTTAGAAGCCGCATCCCAAAAACCAGTTGCAAGCGCTCTTTCTTTTTTAGGGAACCAAGTTGCTGTGATTTTTGCAGCTGCGGGCCAGCATGGTGCTTCCGTTACGCCTAAAATGCCTCTTGCAAATAGCAATGTTGCTAAGCTACTACAAGCTCCAGTCAGCATTGTGGCACCACTCCATAGGGCAATAGCCCAAGCGTATATTTTTTTAGGGCCGAAACGGTCAACTAACCAGCCTGAAGGTAATTGGCACATAGCATAAATTAATGCAAATACTGAGCCCATTAAACCAATATCAGTATTTGTTAAATTGAGATCTTTCATCATATCTGGTGCGGCAATAGATAGACTTGCCCTGTCGATATAATTAATAATTCCGCCTATTAATAATAGAAAAACAACAAACCATCTTTTATTGCTTCTCTTTTTTGTTACTGTATTTTTATTATTCATCATTCAATACCTGCAATTATTATTTTTTGTAGGATATAAATATCTAAATGATATTTTTGTGTTTAGCGATAGCTAAAGCACCATGTAGGGAAAGTGGTGTTTGTGTACTATCAATAGTAATAACTTCTCCGATGAAATAAGGATCGTGTTTAATTAACTCAGCTAATCCATCCCTTAATATTGATTTTCCACAAATCACTATTTTGGTCTGTTTAGTTAAGTTGAGTGCTTTGCTATTTTTTATTGCTTGCAGATCTTCTTGTAAAATAGAGCCAAGTAAGATATTTGCTTTTTGATTTATTGTTAAATCGCCAAACATATCTAGTACTCTAATTGAAAAACAACTACGTGCTAATCCAACTTGCAGGTTATTTTTTGCTCCAAGTAAAAGGGCCTCTTTATCTATTTCATTAGCAAATTGATCGTGTAGTGAGTTTGCTAAAATAGTATTTTTTGTGATGATATCTAATAACTCACCCGCAATTGTCGTAATACAACCTTCAATACGATTAAATTGATCGATCTTAACAAACTTAGAATGTGAACCTGGTAGGGCTATAAGAGCAGGTCCTTGTAATTGATTAGAGTCTAAAACGCCTATTGCTTCGGTTTCTTCACCTCTCATCATATCCATAGCTTCATAATTATCTGAAGTCACTAAATCTGCATTATTCTTTACACCAGGAATAAACCAAATAGGTTGAGAGCTTATCTCCGGTATAATTTTAGAACTTATTCTTTCTGAGATTTCGTTGAGCCCAACAGGTGCAACTAAGTGAGAGATTTCATGTAAGCCTAAATTTGAGGTGATCATTCCAGAGGCTAAATAAGTAATTTGCTCATCAGAAGAAATTTTTGCTTGCTCTAAAGCTTCTTCAATAGCCTCTTTTATCGCGCTAATTAAAGTATGAGTATTTCCTGTAATTGCCGTATTTCTCACACCTATAGGACGTGAAGATTTAGCTAAAACAGCATCATTTTTCCAAATACAAATTCGTGTATTTGTTGTTCCCGTGTCAATTGTAACTACATACATAGTAACCTCTGTATTTATTGTCCGCATTTACGGATTGAGTTCGTATATGTGATCTATGATATTCGATACTTTTTATTTATGTTTGTCTTTTTTATTACAATACGATCAACCTCACACTTTTGATTGAATGAGAAATTTAATTAATTGATTTATATTGTTATTTTATTTTTTGGGTGAGGGCGTGATTTTTATAAAAAAAAGATAAATTTGAAATCAGGGAGAGAGCTTTTGATTGAACAAATATAAAGCACCATACTGTTCAATTGTTAATTATCAATATCTTGTATAAGATAAATAACTATTAGAATTAAAGAGCTAACTATCGTGGAAAAAAAGATTAATCGTTCTGTTGCTCGAGCGTTAGATATGCTCGAGTTAGTGGCAAAGAGCCCTGATGAGCTCACCATATCGGAAATTAGCCGACAATTAGACATTCCTAAAAGTACCGCATTCGATATCATTACGACACTATTAGATAAAGGTTATTTAGATCTTGCTAACGAAAGAGTCAAGTCACTTAAATTAGGGCTCAAATTATTTCAAACGGGTTCTGTGTATTTAGATCAGACTCCATTGCATAAAGCAGCGCGTTCGGTTTTAGAAACTTTATCTGAGAAAGCAAAAGAGACCTCATTTTTAGCTATAGAAAATGATGGGTTACTTGTTTATTTAGATAAAGTTGAAAGCCCAGAATCTGTACGCACTTCAGCAGGTATTGGTTCTAATAATCCGATGTATTGTACAGGATTAGGAAAAGCCTTATTAGCGACAATGCCAGATGAAAGTATAAAAAATATTATTACGCGTATGGGGGGATTAAAACCAATTACACCTTATACCATTACTGATGAGAAACAATTCTTTAAAATTATTATGGAATCTCGTCAACGAGGTTATGTTATTGATGATCGTGAACATAACATGGATGTATTTTGCGTGGCTGCACCAATTTATAATGCTTATGGTAAAGCGCAAGCCGCAATTAGCATTGCTAGTCTGTTTACAAAAATAAAAGATAATCCAGAGAGGATCACTTTTTTGGGAGAATTAATTTCTGCAGCAGCCCTTGATTTATCTTGCCATATTGGGTATCGAGGTAAAAAACTTTATAGTGAATTCTAGTAATAAAAGCACACTTCTTTGTATTGCTGCGGTTAATCAATAGATAAAAACACACCCCAACGTCATATTTAACGTATGGGGTGCAATTCGTTTTTGCCAATCTTATACAAAACTAAGTTTTCTTAGCACTGTAATCGCATTACGATTTTGTCGCTGGTGCTGAGAAGTTAGGCATATTGCCTTGCTTATCAATCTTAGTCAGTATGCCATTGCTATCAAAAGTCAGAGTAAGAGTCTCTTGACGTACTTCTTGATGACCAGGCTCTTCGCGGAAAACATAATACCAAGTTTGGCTTCCGAAAGGATCTTTAAGCATTGGCGTACCAAGGGCAAATTGAACTTGCTGCTGTGTCATTCCTTGCTGAACTTTTGCGACTTCGGCTGGCGTTAAATAATTTCCCTGATTGATATCTGGGTGATAAACCAGTCTCTCGAACATAGAGCAACCTGAAGTCATTACGACTAAAGATAAGGCGGCAACTTTTAACAGTTTAAAACGCATGGTTATTACATTCCTTTTAGGGTCATAGTGACGATGATAATCGACAACGCAGCAATTGAAAACCTTTCACGCTCTGCCTATGACCCTAAATATCAATAAAAGTTTGTTAATCGTTATGCAGCCAACAAATCTTTTGCATTTGCTAAGGTATTTTTGGTGACTTCACTACCTGCTAATAAACGAGCGAGCTCTTGTAGGCGTTCTTTTTTCGATAACAGTTTCATGGTTGTTTCTGTTTCTTCACCATTTGTCTCTTTATTGACGAAATAGTGTTGGTGACCACAACCTGCAACTTGAGGCAAATGAGTGACACACATAACTTGAGTAGACTCGCCTAACTCACGTAGTAATTTACCCACAATAGCTGCCGTTGGACCGCTGATACCCACATCAACTTCATCAAAAATAAGTGCTGGAGTATCCATTTTTTTGGCTGTGATCACTTGGATTGCGAGTGCAATACGTGATAACTCACCGCCTGAAGCTACTTTAGAAAGTGCTTGATGAGGTTGCCCCGGATTTGTGGTGACATTAAATTCAACTTTTGTGGCGCCATCGATTTGCAGTGAGCTGTCATCAAAATGGGTATCAACAGTAAAATAACCATGAGGCATAGATAACTGATGCATACTGTTAGTGATAAGTTGACTTAATTCACTCGCATATTGTTGGCGAACTTGGTGTAATTGTTTTGCGACATCTAATGCAATTAAGTGGTCAGCTTTGACTTGTTCTATTAAAGCATCACAATCATCATTTTGACGAAGTAGGGCATTCTTCTCTTCAATTAATTGCTGATGAAGATCATAGAGTTCTTCAGGCGCGACGCGATGTTTACGTGACAAACTAATATACTTAGACATGCGTTTTTCTACTTCAAATAAGCGATTAGGGTCCATCTCTAAGCGATCACTATAGTGACGAAGCTCATCACTCACTTCACTAATTTGGATAGTGGCTTCTTCTAGCATCTCTAATAATGAATTGAACTGACTTTCCATTGAGGTTAGTTCAGTAATTTCATGTTTAGCCACATTGAGCATACTTAAAATATTTTGCTCTTCGTTGTCACTTAAAATTTGTAAACTATTTTGGCTTAGCGTTAAAAACTGGCCGCAGTTAGAAAGACGTTTATATTCTTGATCTAATTCTGGGTACTCACCTTGTACTGGTTGAAATTCATTGAGCTCTTTTAAGTGGTAATCAACCAGTTGCTGCCTTGCTTCCCGTTCTAAAGAGAGTTGTTGAAAAGCAGCTAAAGTTTGGCAACTTTGATGCCATGTTTGATAAGCCGACTTCATGTTTTTTAATAAAGCAGGCTCATGGGCATAGATATCAAGCAGTTGTTTTTGATAGCGAGGTTCTAACAGTTGCTGGTGAGCATGTTGCCCATGAATTTGAATAAGTAATGAACCAAGCTCTCTTAATTGTGAAAGAGGTACGGAAGTGCCGTTGATAAAACCACGAGAACGCCCATCAGTAGAGATAGTTCTTCTTAATAGGCATTCGTTATGATCATCAAGATGATGTTCTTCAAGCCAGCGTTGTGCTGATGGCGTATCAGAGAGTGAGAATCGTGCACATAAATCGGCTCTAGTTGCACCTGGGCGCACCATATTGGCATCACCACGGTTACCTAAGCATAAACCTAGAGCATCAATTGCAATAGACTTACCTGCGCCAGTTTCGCCTGTAATGGTGGTCATGCCACCAGAAAAATCGATTTCAAGTTCACGGACTATGGCAAAATGACTAATGGTTAATTGAGTCAGCATAGTGCCTCTCCTGTGTATAAAAAAATATCTGTAATTACATACAGTATAAACTGGTTTTTTATACAGTAAAGTAGGGAGGCACAAAAATTAGAACATTTTTTTCGACCAACCTAATTTTGAGCTGAGTGTATTAAAATAGTTGTAATCAGTTGGGTGAACTAAATTGAGTTTTTGACGACTTCTCTTAATAATAACTTCATCACCTTCTTTAATC
Source organism: Proteus vulgaris (assembly GCF_016647575.1). GTDB lineage: Bacteria > Pseudomonadota > Gammaproteobacteria > Enterobacterales > Enterobacteriaceae > Proteus > Proteus mirabilis_B. Next base: position 2,813,447 of record NZ_CP032663.1, on the reverse strand, counting down.
GGTAACACTAATTGGCTATCGCAGCTGACTTCGTAATCGATATTTGTTTGTGAGAATTTTAAGCGGATTTGGCTATCACTGCTGATAACTAAAGGACGCGCTGATAAGGTATGTGGGAACATAGGCACAAGCGCAATAGCATCAAGGTTTGGCGTTAAAATAGGGCCACCCGCAGAAAGTGAGTAGGCGGTTGATCCCGTTGGTGTTGCGATAATTAAGCCATCAGAACGTTGAGAGAAAGCAAAGCGATCATCAATGTAAACTTCAAACTCAATCATATGAGCGACTTTACCGGGATGAAGAACGACTTCATTGATTGCTGTACCAATGCGTGTTCTTTGACCTTCAGCGCAGACCCGAGCTTCAAGTAAGAACCGTTTTTCTTCACGATAGTGTCCTGCTAATACATTGGTTAATTGCTGTAAGGCATTATCAGGATCAAGATCAGTAAGAAAGCCTAAATTTCCCCGGTTAACACCAATCACTTTGATATTATAACGAGATAAAACGCGCGCAGCGCCAAGCATATTGCCATCACCACCAACAACAATAACAAGATCGGCGACTTTGCCAACTTGTGTTAAATCACCTGTTTGTGCATTTTCTAGTTTTAGTTCTTGAGCAACCTGTGTGTCAATAATAACGTCATAGCCTTGAGCCAATAGCCAATGATAGAGCATTTCATGAGTTGAAATTGCTTCAGGATGGCGTGGATGACCAACAATGCCAATGCATTTAAAGTGTTTTTCTTCCGTTACGGTATTATCTGGCATTTTTTTACCCTCGTTTTGCGCCAATTCCTTGAAACCCGTTTATTGATCCCCATAATAAACTAAATATGAAGATGAATACTAAAACTACGCGGAGATGTTCATGAGTAGTAAAGAACAAAATGTACATGAAGAGCAAGTCTCAAAAGAAAAAGAAGGAATGGAATCTGCAATGAATGAGTCTCAAGAGCCAACAATGACCGAAGAAGCACAAGCGGACTTTAATGCTCAAGCTGAATTAGTGGAAGCATTAGCGCGTGTTGATTCTCTTGAAAAACAACTTGAGCAATCTCAAAAGACAGAGCGTGAAGCCATGATCCGTGCTCAAGCTGAAATTGAGAACATTCGTCGCCGTACTCAACAAGATGTAGAGAAAGCACATAAATTTGCGCTTGAGAAGTTTTCTAATGAGTTATTGCCTGTACTCGATAATTTAGAGCGTGCTTTATCTGCGGCTGATCATGAAAATGAATCATTAAAGCCAATGATTGAAGGGTTAGAATTAACTCTGAAATCATTCTTAGATGCTGTTCGTAAATTTGGTATCGAAGTGGTTGAAGAAAAAAATGTGGTATTCAACCCTGAAGTTCACCAAGCGATGACTTTAATTGATAGCCCAGCACATGAGTCTAATCATGTTGTTGATGTTATGCAAAAAGGATATACCTTAAACGGTCGTTTATTACGCCCAGCTATGGTTATCGTTTCTAAATAATATCGATAAAACATTCGTTATCACATGAGTTATTACATGTAGATAAAGTAAACCGCACAATACGAAGATTATTTAATATTCTTGTTATTGTGCGGTTTTATGTTTTATAAGGCGATATTATTCAATAGGATCAAGATGCCAATTGATCGGTGTGCGACCTTGCTGTTGTAAAATATCATTGGCTTGTTTGAAATGACCACAACCTAAAAAGCCTCTATGGGCAGAGAGTGGTGATGGATGAGGTGCTTTTAAAATAACGTGTTTATTGGTATCAATAAAACGTCCTTTTTTCTGGGCATGAGCGCCCCAAAGTAAGAATATAACCCCGTCTCGACGCTGATTGATCTGTTCAATTACTGCATCAGTAAAGATTTCCCAACCATAGTTAGCATGAGAGTGTGCTTGGCCTTTCTCTACTGTTAATACTGTATTAAGTAATAAAACACCTTGTTTTGCCCAGCTTTCTAAATAGCCGTGGTTAGGGCGTTTAAAATCAGGGTATTCTTTTTCAAGCTCTTTATACATATTGACTAACGAAGGAGGCGCTGGCACGCCCGGTCGTACTGAAAAAGAGAGTCCATGTGCTTGATTAGGGCCGTGATAAGGATCTTGCCCTAAAATAACTACATTCACATTATCAAAAGGCGTAAAACGAAAGGCATTAAAAATATCTTCTTGAGGTGGATAAACGATTTTACCTGCGGCTCTTTGTTGTGCGACTTGAGACATAATTTGATGAAAGTAAGGCTTTTCTTTTTCAGTGCCTATCACATCATGCCAAGTTAATGGTGTAGTCATAACCTAAAATCCTTGTTGATATCTTATAGTGTCTAAGCTTACCGATTTCATCAGGGGAATGAAAATATTACGACCTAAAAATAAGAATTAATTGATTTCTCAACTTTTATTTGAAAATTTACAAAAAAAATTGCAAATCAGCTATAAATGATTGTTGATTTAAAACAACACTTTGCACCTTATGGGCTAAAGTGCTTATGAATTTTATTGATATTTATCAAAGAATGACGCCATTTATACTGGTATATAAGTAGACAGAAACATTGGTTAGACCAAATACCCAAGTTCTGATATGAGATTGGAATTTGATTTTGCGCCCAAATTGGAGGTCGAAATGATTACTGGTATCCAAATTACTAAAGCTGATAACGACGATTTATTACATTCTTTCTGGTTATTAGATGATGAAAACGGCGAAGCTCGTTGCATCTGTGCTAAAAAAGGCTTTGAAGAAGGCCAAGTGATTAACCGTAAAGAGTTAGGCAATATCGAATACCGCGAAGTGCCTGTAGAATCTAAACCGGTTGTTCGTGTAGAAGGTGGTCAACACCTTAATGTTAACGTATTAAGCCGCGAAACACTGGAAGATGCTGTTAACAATCCTGAGAAATATCCTCAATTAACTATTCGTGTTTCTGGCTATGCAGTGCGTTTTAACTCACTGACTCCAGAACAGCAACGTGATGTTATTACTCGTACTTTCACTGAAAGTCTGTAATTTTCACTAAAGTCATAAGTTAATAATAAGCTCGATATGAAGATATCGGGCTTTTTTTCTATTTATCTATTTTTTTATTTTTCTATATAAAATAAGAAAAAAGAGAGAATAACAAAAAACCGTAACTATGTTATATAGCTACGGTTTTTTATAAGATCAAAAAGAGTACAGATTATTCGTTATCAGTATTCGTTTCTTTTGCTGGTGCAGTAGGAGCCACTTTCTTTTCTGTATGCTCAGTAACAGCTTTGCGACGTTTACCGATATTTTTACGATCGCGAGTCCGCACTTTTTCTTTAACCGCTTTTTTCTCTTCTTCTTTTTTCGCTTTGCGTTTAGCTAGCACTTTTTTAGAAGGTTTGAATGTTGCTTTCAGGCTTGGTGCTTTAGTTTCTGGACGTAGTTCAGCAACAACGCGATATTTAATAGGCTCTTGAACGTAACGACCAATTTTCCCTAATAGTGGGTGATCGTGAGCTTCAACTAATGAAATTGCGATACCTTTACGGCCTGCACGTCCTGTGCGACCAATGCGGTGCAAGTAAACATCCGCAGTACGAGGTAAGTCAAAGTTGAAAACGTGTGTGATGTCATCTAGATCAAGACCTCGAGAAGCAACGTCTGTGGCAACAAGTACATTCATTTTGCCTGATTCTAAACGTTTGATTGCATCATTACGCTGTGTTTGCGCCATTTCACCTTCAAGGTAGCTACATTTAATACCTTGTTTTTCTAGCGCAGTGACAAGCTCTCTTACACGCTCTCTTTTGCGAACAAAGACAATCGATTTTTTAACATCGTCTTGCTTCAGTAATGCAGCAAGCAACGCTGTTTTATGTTCGAGATTATCAGCATGATAATAGAACTGCTGAATTTTTTTACGTTCACGGCGAGATGGATCAGCATTAAGTTCAACTGGTTCGTTGAGGATGCGCTGTGCAAAATCAATAACTGCGTTACCTTCCAATGTCGCAGAGAACAGTAATGTCTGTTTGCGCCAGCGAGTTTCGCCTGCAATCGTTTCGATATCGTTAGCAAAACCCATATCTAACATACGGTCTGCTTCATCTAAAATCAGCATTTCTACCGCACGGCAGTCAAAGTTTTCTTCTTTGATGTACTGTAATAAACGACCTGTTGTTGCAACAACGATATCTTGGTTCTCACTGAAGACTTCAGCGTGATTCATATAAGCAACGCCGCCCGTGATAGTGGCGATATCTAAATGTGTATGCGCACATAATTCTTTTGCCTGCTCTGCAACTTGCATAGCAAGTTCGCGAGTTGGTGTCAGGATAAGAATACGTGGTGGGCCTGATTTTTTACGTGGATAATCAAGCAAGTGTTGAATTGCTGGAAGCAAAAAGGCCGCAGTTTTCCCTGTGCCTGTTGGCGCAGAGCCTAAAATATCGCGCCCATCCATTGCTGCAGGAATTGCATCTGCTTGAATAGCAGTAGGACGTTGATATCCTTTTTCTTCTAATGCGGTCAATAAACTTTCATCAAGTTCAAGACTGGAAAATGTCGTGGCTGTCATTGTATACCTCTGTTTAGGGCGCGGATTTTGACATTATCCCCCGCTAAAAGCCAGAGGATTTACCGCTATCACATTATATTACCGATAGACGAAGGTATTCGTTGTTTTTAGGCTTAATCTAAATAAGCGTGCATCGTATACAAATAGTTTAATGTTAAGATAGGGGTTGCAGAAGCGTTATCATACCATATATCTCTTTTCCAATGACATGAATGATAAGTAATAAAAAAGAGATAGTAATACGAATCAATAGAGCCAATAAATGAATCAAAAGAAAGTGAAAAAAGCGGGATTACGCAAAGGTGGTTTTACATTTAAACAATTTTTTGTAGCTCATGATAAGTGTGAAATGAAAGTGGGTACAGATGGTGTTTTATTAGGGGCTTGGGCACCTATCGATAATGTAAAAAGAGCGCTTGATATTGGTACGGGTAGTGGATTAATTGCATTAATGCTGGCTCAACGAGCGAATCAAATTGAGTGTATTGATGGCATTGAACTTGATGAAAAGGCAGCATCACAAGCCACGGAAAATGCTCAAGAGTCACAATGGCATTCATTTATTCATATCCATCATGATGATATTTATCATTATGCTGAACAAGCGCAAAACAAGTATGATTTGATTGTAAGTAATCCTCCTTATTTTGAACCTGCAATTGCTTGTCGTAATGATGTTCGTGAACAAGCACGTTATACAAAAACCTTAACGCATGAGGGATTGCTGGATAGTGCGCAATCACTTATCACCGAAGATGGTTTGTTCTGTGTTGTATTACCTTACTCTATTGGTGAGCAATTTATTGAAATCGCAGAAAAAAAAGAGTGGAATATTGCAAAACGCGTTAATATTAAAGACAGTGCAGATAAACCTTATCATCGAATTTTGTTAGCCTTTCAAAAACAAAATCAAAGCAGTGTCGAATGTAGTATAGATGAACTTATTATTCGTAATAATGAAGGGCATTACACTGACAAGTTTCGCTCTTGGGTGACTGACTTTTATTTGTATTATTAAATCTATATTTAATAATACATTGTTTAAGATAATATATATTGTTGTAAGTAATCGTATATATTTAAATAATATCATTGTGTTATCGTTTTTTTATTGGCAAATTGCATTTTGGGTGGATGATCACCATGATGATTTTTTTGTGATTCATCTCTTAAAATAATGATTGAATTGAACTTCATACTATTTTTGCACTCTAAGTCTTGTAGCTCATAAAACGAGAAGGAATAACGAGAGTAAATATGACGGAGTCATTTAAAAATAGTGCGAAGCTTGACTTCGGGAGAGTCCATCTCTAATGAGCGAGCAGTTAACGGACCAAATGTTGGTTGAAAAGGTACAAAATGGTGACCAGAAAGCCTTTAATTTGCTGGTTATCCGCTATCAACACAAGGTAGCAAGCCTGATTTCCCGTTATGTACCACAGGGCGATGTGCCAGATGTTTCGCAAGAAGCCTTTATTAAAGCTTATCGTGCCATCGGTTCTTTCCGTGGAGATAGTGCTTTTTATACATGGCTTTATCGCATTGCTGTGAATACAGCAAAAAATTATCTGGTTGCACAGGGGCGACGTCCGCCTTCGAATGATTTAGATGCGAGTGATGTTGAAAACTTCGAATCACCAAATGCACTAAAAGAAATTTCGAACCCTGAGAATTTAATGTTGTCAGAAGAGTTACGGAGAGTGGTTTTTCACACCATAGAGTCATTACCTGAAGATTTAAGGGTTGCTATTACACTTCGGGAACTTGACGGACTAAGCTATGAAGAGATAGCGGTCATTATGGATTGCCCTGTCGGAACAGTACGTTCACGTATTTTTAGGGCACGAGAAGCTATTGATAATAAGGTTCAACCATTAATACAAGAGTTTTAATTGTGGGTGAACCATCATTGACTGAAGGGTACTTTTACATGCAAAAAGAAAAACTTTCTGCATTTATGGATGGCGAAGTTCTTGATAAAGAATTAATGGGTACAATTGCTCGTGATGACTCTATGAAAGAGACATGGCAACGCTACCATTTAATTCGTGACACAATGCGTGGTGATGTAGGTGAAGTAGTCCACTTCGATATCGCAAGTCGCGTTGCGCTCGCTTTAGAGAATGAACCTGTTCGCATAAGTCCTGAACAACAACGAGAGCAGCAACCTGCGCCATCACAATGGCGTCAGCACTCTTTCTTACAAACGTTACGTCCTTGGGCAAGTCAGTTAACTCAAATCGGTGTCGCGGCTTGTGTTTCATTAGCTGTTATTGTTGGTGTTCAGCAATATAATGGAAAAAGTGGTTCTGAAGATTTCCAAGTAGATACACCCGTATTTAATACTCAACCTATTATGGGTTCAGGTTCGCCTGTAAGCTTAAATCTTCAAAATGATACTTTAGGTAAAGACCAGCAAACACGTTTACAAGAGCGTAATCAACGCCTTGGATTAATGTTGCAACAGTATGAGTTAGATCGTCGTATCTATAATGCACCACAAAATGAAGCGCCAATCAGCGCTCAAGGTGAAACTCAACCTGCAGCAGCACAGTAATAATAGATGTGAATGTATAAATAACGTGTGGGAATAAAACAGTCGTAATGAAAAAATCATGGTTATCCACCTTATTGCTGGTGGGCAGCCTGTCAATGCCGATACAAGCCTTGGCGCAACCTCAAACAGGTAGTGTCGAGGCTTTGTTGCAAAAGATGGGTCAGACAAGTCAAAGCTCTACCTATGAATTATCTTTTATCAATATCAATTCTCAAGGTATTGTTCCTATTCGCTACCGTCACACTCTTATTGATGGCAAACCACTTGCACAATTAATGCAAATGGATAGTACTCGCCGTGAAATTGTTCAACGTGGCAATGAAATCAGCTATTTTGAACCCGGTTTAGATGCCTTCAGCTTAAGAAATGATCATATCGTTGATTATATCCCTTCTATCATTTACCAAGATTTCAAGGAATTATCGGGTTATTATAATTTTATTGATGCGGGTAGAACGCATATTGGTGATATTCCAAGCCGAGTTGTTCGTGTGTTATCAAAAAATAATGACCGCTATGATTATGTTTTGTTTATTGATGAAGAAAGATATCTACCTTTAAGAGTCGATCTTTTAGATAAAAACAATGACATCATTGAACAGTTTAGAGTGATCACAGTTAATGAAGGAAGCGAGGTCGAAACTGAGCTTAATTCTCTACGTACCGTCAATATGCCACCTTTATTACTTGTACCTAAAGCTAAACCGTTAGTTTATAACTGGTCGGTCAGCCAATTGCCTGAGGGTTTTAAAGAGGTAAAACGTAGTAACCATCAAATTTCTGAAACTGAATTTAGTCAGTCGATTTTATTTAGTGATGGTTTATTTGACTTCTCTATTTATGTTAATAAAAGTGGCCAGCAGGTTAATTCGCCCGAACGCGATAAAATGTTAAGGTATGGTCGTAATACAATTTATACCTATGACAAAGAAGGTAATGAAATTACCTTTATTGGTCAGTTACCGTTTCCTACGGCACAAGCAATAGTTAATAGTGTTGTATTTACGAAAAAGTAAAAGGGTATAAGTTATGGTTAAAGAGTGGGCAACAGTTATACATTGGCATGAAGGACGTGCGTTATTACGCTACGGCTCTTCTTCTGGCTGTGGTAGTTGCCAAGCTCGCGCTGCCTGTGGCTCTTATTTATTGAATAAAATAGGGCCAGAGACAGTTCATCAACTTGAACTTCCCGTTGCACAACCTTTAGTTGAAGGGCAAAAAGTGGAAGTGGGTATACCTGAAAATAATCTACTTCTTTCTGCAATGTTGGTGTATTTAACACCACTTATTGGCTTATTTATCGTTGCTGGCATTGCGAGCCTTTGGTTTTCGAGTGAATTTGCTATTTTTTGCAGTGGGCTTGTGGGCGGCGCTCTTGGTTTTTTATTTGCCAAAAAAGTAGCGACTTGGTGGAGCAAAGATGAAGGTTTTGAACCTATTGTATTGCAAATAGGGCTTCCACCTCATGAACTTAAAGTTCAATTTCAAGAATAATGAGTTGATTAAAGAGATGGGGCATTTGCCCCATTATTTTTATCATGCTGCTTTTGTAATAATATCTATCTTAAATTAACACGTTTCTATATCTGGAAATTACCCGCAAAAAATTACAAATAAATGCAAGTCTTAGCATAAATGTTTGTGTTTGATGAACGTTTCTTTGAGTATAATGTCTCTAGTGTGTAGAATGCGTCATCAATAATAACTCCTGCAATATAGAGTTTTCGCTTTGTGTCCATGAATGACTCCAAAGCCAGATTTATAGAGCAAAGCAATAGAGAAAAATAATTTCAGAATGAAAAACATACGTAACTTTTCCATTATCGCACATATTGACCACGGTAAATCGACGTTATCAGATCGAATTATTCAAATTTGTGGTGGCTTATCAGATCGTGAAATGGCTGCGCAGGTTCTTGATTCTATGGATCTTGAGCGTGAACGTGGTATTACAATCAAAGCGCAAAGCGTAACCTTGAATTACACCGCTGATGACGGTGAAGTTTATCAGCTTAACTTTATCGATACCCCAGGACACGTTGACTTCTCTTATGAAGTATCTCGTTCACTCGCTGCGTGTGAAGGCGCCTTATTGGTCGTAGATGCTGGGCAAGGGGTTGAAGCGCAAACATTAGCAAACTGCTATACAGCGATGGATATGGATCTCACCGTCGTTCCTGTTTTAAATAAAATAGATTTACCAGCAGCAGAGCCTGAGCGTGTTGCTGAAGAGATTGAAGACATTGTAGGGATCGACGCTACAGATGCAGTGCGTTGTTCTGCAAAAACAGGTATTGGTGTTAAAGAAGTTATCGAACGCCTTGTTAAAGAAATTCCAGCACCTGAAGGTGATGCAGACGCTCCATTACAAGCTCTGATTATTGACTCTTGGTTTGATAACTACCTTGGTGTTGTTTCACTGATCCGTGTTAAAAACGGTAAAGTCAGCAAAGGCGATAAAATCAAGGTAATGAGCACTGGTCAGATTTATAACATTGATCGTATTGGTATTTTTACACCAAAACAAATTGATACGACATCATTAAATTGTGGCGAAGTAGGCTGGGTTGTTTGTGGTATTAAAGATATTTTAGGTGCGCCTGTTGGGGATACCTTAACAGCAGCACAAAAACCAGCAGATAAACCATTACCGGGCTTTAAAAAAGTTAAGCCACAGGTTTATGCAGGTCTATTCCCAATTAGCTCTGACGACTATGAATCATTCCGTGATGCATTAGGTAAATTAAGTCTGAATGACGCTTCATTATTCTATGAGCCAGAAAGCTCAACCGCGTTAGGTTTTGGTTTCCGTTGTGGTTTCTTGGGTCTTCTGCACATGGAGATCATTCAAGAACGTTTAGAACGTGAATATGACCTTGACCTGATTACAACCGCTCCAACCGTAGTTTATGAAGTTGAAATGACTAACGGTGATATTGTACTAGTGGATAGTCCGTCTAAATTACCACCGCTGAATAACATTGAAGAAATCAGAGAGCCTATTGCTGAATGTCATATGTTATTACCGCAAGAATACTTAGGTAATGTCATTACTTTATGTATCGAAAAACGCGGTGTTCAAACCAATATGGTCTATCATGGTAATCAGGTTTCATTGACTTATGAAATTCCGATGGCTGAAGTGGTATTAGATTTCTTTGACCGTTTAAAATCAACATCACGCGGTTATGCTTCTTTAGACTATAACTTTATCCGCTTCCAAGGCTCTAACATGGTACGTGTAGATGTCTTGATTAATGGTGATCGCGTTGATGCTTTAGCATTGATTACACATAACGATAATGCACCTTATCGTGGTCGTGAGTTGGTGGAAAAAATGAAAGAGTTTATTCCACGTCAACAGTTTGATATCGCCATCCAAGCGGCAATTGGTAACCATATTATTGCTCGTTCAACTGTTAAACAGTTACGTAAAAACGTATTAGCCAAATGTTATGGCGGTGACGTTAGCCGTAAGAAGAAACTGTTACAGAAACAGAAAGATGGTAAAAAACGTATGAAGCAAATTGGTAACGTAGAGCTACCACAAGAAGCGTTTTTAGCCATCCTTCATGTTGGTAAAGATAAATAATTTAAGGAGAAAACATGGCTAACACGTTTGCCTTGATCCTAACGCTGGCAACGCTAATAACGGGAGTTTTTTGGGGAATTGAGCGCTTTAAACTCAAGCCAGCCCGAAAAGCAAAACTAAAGCGTCTTCAAGAGATGACGCAAGGGACCGAGGATCAGCAAGAGTTAGCAAAATCAATTAATAAACCAAGTTGGGCGGAGACATTAGGCTCTTTATTCCCAGTCTTGATTATTGTTTTGATTCTGCGTTCATTTGTGTATGAGCCGTTTCAAATACCTTCTCGCTCCATGATGCCAACCTTGTTGGTTGGCGATTTTATCTTGGTTGAAAAGTTTGCTTATGGATTAAAAGATCCAATTACACAGACAACGTTAATTAATACAGGGAAGCCAAAACGAGGCGATATCGCAGTATTTAAATATCCTCGTGATCCTTCTACTGATTTTATTAAACGTGTTATTGGATTACCGGGCGATAAAATTGTTTATGATATGATGTCGAAAAAACTTCATGTCTATCCAAATTGTGATAAAGCCATTTGTAATGAAGAAATTTCAGTAACTTATGGTACAGCTTACCCAAGTGAATGGACGTTGTCATTACAAAATGTACCGGGTGGTCAGCGTATTAATGGTATGAAATCTATTCCAATTGAGGAGCCTATTTCAACAGCAACTCAATTACGTGAAGAAGAAAGGGTAGAAACGATTGATAAAGTCTCTCACCGTATTATGACAATACCCGGTGATATGACGATGCCAGAGTTTATTCAACCCGGATTACCTGTCGGTACGTGGATTGTTCCTGAAGGTCATTACTTTATGATGGGTGACAATCGAGACGGTAGCTCTGATAGTCGCTTCTGGGGCTTTGTTCCAGAGAAGAACTTAGTCGGTAAAGCGACAACGATCTGGATGAGCTTTGAAAAAGTAGAGAATGAATGGCCAACAGGTGTTCGTTTTAGCCGCATCGGTGGCATTAAGTAATAATTAACAAAATAGCGACAGCATTCCTTCTTATCTAAGTGTAGAATATGTCGCTTCTTTAAATATGATTGGCTCCTGTTATTGACAGGAGTCAGTGCAAACGCAACAGTTCTGTTATCCAACTCGATAATTTCTCGTTGTCTTAAACAGATTTGTTGCGTGTGCTTCAAATTAAGTTATGGAAATTGATCGCACATGAATACTTTATTAGTAAACCAGTTACAAAAGAAACTGGGCTATACTTTTACGCAAAATGAATTATTACTACAGGCTTTAACGCATCGTAGTGCCAGCAGTAAACATAATGAACGTTTAGAATTTTTAGGTGATTCAATTCTAAGTTATGTGATTGCTAACGCACTTTATCATCGCTTTCCTCGTGTTGATGAAGGTGATATGAGCCGAATGAGAGCAACGCTTGTTCGTGGAAATACACTCGCTGAATTAGCGCGTGAATTTGAACTCGGCGAATGTCTACGTTTAGGGCCAGGAGAATTAAAAAGCGGCGGTTTTCGTCGTGAATCAATTTTAGCGGATACGGTGGAAGCTTTAATTGGTGCCATTTTCCTCGATAGTGATATTCAAAATATCGAAAAAATTATTTTAAATTGGTATGAGAATCGTTTGGCTGAAATCAGCCCGGGCGATAAGCAAAAAGATCCTAAAACTCGTTTGCAAGAGTATCTGCAAGGCCGTCATTTACCATTACCTTCTTATATTGTGGTACAGGTTCGTGGCGAAGCCCATGATCAAGAGTTTACGATCCATTGTCAGATAAGCGGTATCGAACAACCTGTCAAAGGGATGGGTACAAGCCGTCGTAAAGCTGAACAGGCCGCTGCTGAACAGGCATTAATACAACTGGAGCTTGAATGAGCGAAGAACAAACCTATTGCGGATTTATTGCGATAGTCGGTCGCCCAAATGTGGGAAAATCAACACTACTGAACCAATTACTGGGGCAGAAAGTTTCTATTACATCACGTAAACCGCAGACTACGCGTCACCGTATCATGGGTATTGATACAGATGGTGCTTACCAAGCAATTTATGTGGATACACCGGGCTTGCATATTGAAGAAAAGCGAGCCATCAACAGACTGATGAACCGCGCAGCAAGTAGTTCAATTGGTGATGTTGAACTGGTTATTTTCGTTGTTGAAGGCACCAACTGGACGCCTGATGACGAAATGGTATTAAATAAATTAAAATCATTACGTTGCCCTGTTTTATTAGCAATTAATAAAGTGGATAACGTGACTGATAAAACCAAGTTACTTCCACACATTGGCTTTTTAAGCCAACAAATGGATTTTCTTGATGTAGTACCAATCAGTGCTGAAAAAGACATGAATATTGATACGATTGCGAAAATCGTACGTAAATGTTTACCAGAAGCGACTCATCATTTCCCTGAAGATTATATTACTGATCGCTCTCAGCGTTTTATGGCGTCAGAAATTATTCGTGAAAAATTGATGCGCTTTTTAGGTGAAGAATTACCTTATTCTGTCACTGTTGAAATCGAACAATTCGTTACCAATGAGCGTGGTGGTTATGATATCCACGGATTAATTCTGGTTGAGCGTGAAGGCCAGAAGAAAATGGTTATTGGTAATAAAGGTGCGAAAATCAAGAAAATTGGTACCGAAGCCCGTATGGATATGGAAGACTTATTTGAAAACAAAGTTCACTTAGAACTTTGGGTGAAAGTCAAAGCGGGTTGGGCTGATGATGAACGTGCTTTACGTAGCCTTGGCTATGTGGACGATTTAAAGTAGGTAACTGAAGTGGATGGCTGGCAACGTGCATTTGTTATCCATGCTCGACCTTACAGTGAAACGAGTTTGTTACTCGATTTTTTCACTGAAAACGAAGGGCGGGTACGCATATTGTCAAAAGGTGCACGAGGCCGTCGTTCACCCTTAAAAGGGGCACTTCAACCTTTTACTCCTTTGCTCATTCGTTGGAGTGGGCGAGGAGAAGTTAAAACACTTCGTGATGCTGAACCTATCTCTTTAGCATTACCACTGACAGGCTCTGTACTCTACAGTGGCTTGTATCTCAATGAGTTATTATCTCGCGTTTTAGAAAATGGTACTTCTTATAGTGTACTTTTTTTTGAATACCTTTCCTGTTTGCAAATTCTTGCTGCTAGCGATACTACACCTGAAGCTGCACTGAGACGCTTTGAACTCGCGCTATTAACACAACTGGGTTATGGTTTAGATTTTCTGCATTGTGCGGGAAGTGGAGAGCCAGTTTCAGATTCGATGACCTATCGTTATCGAGAAGAAAAAGGTTTTATTGCGAGTTTAGTGGTTGATCATAATAGTTTTACTGGATTTGAATTAAAATCCTTAGCCAGTCGCGAATTTCCTACTGTTGAAACATTAAAAGCGGCAAAAAGATTTACTCGAATGGCATTGAAGCCCTATTTAGGCGGAAAACCATTAAAAAGTAGAGAACTTTTTAGACAATTTGCCATTAAAAAAGCCCCAAAGAAAAGAGCATTGATGGTAGAACAGTAATATTGTCTTTTTCTTCTCTATGGAATGTGTAAACTAAGGTAATGCAACGTTATTTTTCAGGAGAAGAGCATGTCTGATATTCTACTTGGCGTTAATATTGACCATATCGCCACCCTTCGTAATGCCCGTGGCACAACTTATCCCGATCCTGTTCAAGCGGCTTTCATTGCAGAACAAGCTGGTGCTGATGGTATAACTATCCATTTACGTGAAGATAGACGTCATATCACTGATCGCGATTTAATGCTGATAAGCCAAACGGTTCAGACAAGATTAAATCTGGAAATGGCAGTTACTGAAGAGATGATCGAGATCGCTTGTCAAACTCAGCCTGATTTTTGCTGTTTAGTACCTGAAAAACGCCAAGAAGTGACAACAGAAGGTGGTTTAGACGTTGTTGGCAATGAAGAAAAAGTTGCTGATGCAATTAAACGCTTATCTTTAGCAGGTATCAAAGTTTCTCTATTTATTGATCCTGACCATGAGCAAATTAACGCAGCCGACCGTGTTGGTGCGCCTTTTATTGAGATCCACACTGGCGCTTATGCTGACGCTGAAGATGAAATGGCTCAAGAAAAAGAGTTTGTCCGTATTCGTGATGCAGTCACTTATGCTGCATCTAAAGGTTTAAAAGTGAATGCAGGACATGGTCTGCATTATCACAACGTACAACGTATTGCGGCATTACCTGAACTGTATGAACTGAATATTGGTCACGCTATTATTGGTAGAGCCGTATTTAGTGGATTAGCGCCAGCGGTTGAAGAAATGAAACGCTTAATGCGAGAAGCGCGTCGCTAATGGCTATTGTTGGTTTAGGTATGGATATCGTCGAGATATCACGTATCGAAGATATTATAGGGCGTTCTGGTGAACGCCTTGCTCGTCGCATTCTTACTGATACTGAATGGGAAATTTATCAATCCCATAAACAGCCAATACGTTTTTTAGCTAAGCGATTTGCAGTAAAAGAGGCGGCGGCAAAAGCATTAGGAACAGGTATACGTTTAGGATTAGCTTTCAACCATTTTGAAGTGCGTAATGATGAGTTAGGCAAACCCACCTTGCATTTTTTAGCGGTTGCCAAAGAGATGGCAGAGAAAGCGGGGATAAACTCTATTCACGTAACACTTGCTGATGAACAGCGTTATGCTTGTGCGACAGTTATTTTAGAAAAATAGCTCTCTTAGATTTATCACCCACAAAATCATCGATTAAGGTTTAGATCTTATCTGCGTGATGGATCAACACAAATTTTTCCCATAATTCATCTTGAGATTCAGTATGAGCAGGATCAGTGATGATCGTGTTAGTAATCGGACAAACCGATTGGCAAGTTGGTTTATCGTAATGTCCTACACATTCAGTGCAAAGATCAGGATTAATTTCATAAATTTCATCCCCCATTGAAATCGCATCATTTGGACACTCTGGTTCACACATATCGCAATTGATGCATTTCTTCGTAATTAGTAAAGCCATATCAGTCACTTAATATATAAATTATTAAATTTCAGTAACTTATATCTTGCACTTATATGTTACCATCTATCAGTTTTGTGTCGCTATATCCGATAAAGTAGTGTTTTATCATTCAAATAGGAATATTACCCCAATCTTTTTGCTTAATAGGCACTAAGTAAGGGGGGAGTAAGGTTACCATTTATAGGGAATTTCCTAAAGTGGCATCGCTCAAATGGTTTATTAGAATGTATAAATAAAATATTAAATACTTGCTAATGAAGAGAAATGAAAGCCAGTTGCACTAATAACATTTCGCAATGTTTTTAATGTTGGGTTTCCTGTTGGTGATAATGTTCGATAAAGCGTTTCTCTAGATACTCCTGCTTTTTTGGCAATTTTTGCCATACCGCCCCGAGCTTCTACGACATGGCGTAATGCCATAAGAAAAGCTTCTTGCCCACCATCTTCATCAATATCAAGGAAGGCTTGGTGTAAATATGCTTTTGCAAAACTAGGATCTTCACGCAAAAGCTCAATCATTGCGTCATCGTGTAAACGAGATTTTGGCATAATCTACCTCTTTAAATAATCTTTTAGACATAGGATGGCTTTATTGATGTCAGCATCCTGAGTTCGTTTATCTCCTGCTAGAAGTAGCAATATAATTTCGCCATTGATTAAACTATAGTAGACGCGATAACCCACACCTTGATCAATTCGTAGCTCCCAAATGCTTTCACGACAAGGTTTATGATCACCAAAACACGCACTTGCCATTCTATTTACTCTCGATGCAATTTTGGCTTTAGCAACAGGATCACGTATCTTTCTGAAGTAGTCGGCATATAAGTCTTTGCCATCTATTGTTAGATAATGTTTGATAGTTTTCATTGGCAAAATGTAGCTTATAAGCTACGTCAACACAACTATTTTTGTAGCTTATAAGCTACTAAAATATATCAGTAATATATATTTAAAGCAAAACTATCTAAATAGAAAAACAAAAACAAAAACAAAAACAAAAACAAAAACAAAAACAAAAACAAAAACAAAAACAAAAACAAAAACGAAAATGAATAACAAAAAATAGTATTTTTTGTGGTATTCCGCACACCTAACACTCTGTTATTGATGTTAAATAATGCAATAAATAAGGGGTATACTATGCCAACACTGTTCAATATGTGGACATTTGCGCTTTTGTCCTTGGGTTTGGTGCTAACACCGGGCCCTAATATGATTTACCTGATTTCACGCTCAATCTCTCAAGGGAAAAAGGCCGGATTTATTTCATTAATCGGTGTGGCTGTTGGCTATATTTTTTATATGTTATTAGCTGCATTTGGTATTACAGCTATTTTTATGGCTGTGCCTTATGCTTACGATACATTAAAAATTTGTGGTGCTATTTACCTTTTTTATATCGCTTGGCAATCTATTAAGCCCGGTGGGCGTTCTATCTTTCATCCCAAAAAATTACTTTCAGGCAATACAACAAAGCTCTTTGTCATGGGCTTTATCACTAACCTACTCAATCCTAAAATCGCATTAATGTACTTATCACTGTTACCTCAATTTATTAGCCTTCAAAATGGCAGTGTTTTAAATCAATCACTAGTGTTAGGTAGTATCCAAATTATTATTAGCATTGCGGTAAATGCATTGATTGTTATTGCCGCAGGCTCTATTGCTGGGTTCTTTATGCAAAGGCCTCGTTGGGCATTGGTTCAACGTTGGTTTATGGCAACAATCTTAGGCGCTTTAGCCGTCAAATTAGCTACTGAAGCGCGCGTAAACTAAAGTTTCATCTTGCTATCTTTGTCATAAACAATTCAAGACAATTTCTTTAGTTATCAATAGAAAACAGGGTACAATATCCCGCTATATGATAATGAAGAGATATCCTTGTGAATAAAGTTAAAGATGATATTTATTGGATGCATAAAGCGATTGAGCAAGCGCAAAAAGCACAAGAAATCGGTGAAATACCAGTCGGCGCAGTTTTAGTCGTTGATAATAAAATCATTGCTAAAGGATGGAATCATTCAATTATCGATAACGATCCCACTGCACACGCAGAGATTATGGCATTACGCAAAGGGGGAAAGCATTTACAAAATTATCGCCTACTTGATGCGACTCTTTATATTACCCTTGAACCTTGTGTGATGTGTGCCGGAGCAATTGTGCATAGTCGGGTAAAACGGGTGGTTTATGGTGCCTCAGATTTAAAAACAGGTGCGGCAGGTTCATTTATTGATATCTTACAGCATCCCGGAATGAACCATAAAGTTGAGATAACTTCAGGTGTATTAGGTGAAGAGTGCTCACAGCTTTTAAGTCAGTTTTTTAAAATGAGAAGGGCTGAAAAGAAACAGCTTAAAAAGCAAAAAGCCAGTCCAGCCATAATCAATACTGAACCAGCAATAAAAGAATAATATTTATTTACTGATAATTAAGGGTATATGTTGCTTGGGCTTGGAAAGGGCCTGTTAGCAAAGTTTGATTTTTTAGTGCAGAGGGTGATGCCTCAACATACGTCATAAAATTAAATTGAATACGTTTATTATTAAGAAGTCGAGTTGAGCTCGGCTTTTTTAATTGGATCACATTGCGTTGCACATCAGTAAATACAATCCCGATACTTTTAGGATCTTCAGATCCATTGCCGACGACAGCAAGGTGATTGGGCATTGTAGGATGCTCTTTCCCATCTAGCGTGATTGTGACACTTTTATAAATATCCTGACTACAATTTTCTAAACTAATACTAAAAGCAACGGGTTCACTTTTTTGAAAGGTATAGAGATCTTTGGCAGATATCTGCTTAAAATCAATTACCTTATTTTCATCACCAGCAACAATGGTACAACCATGTGCAACAACAACACCTTTAAATTCCATATCGCCGCCAATAAGCTCTGTCACAGCAAAGGCAGAAGGTGAAAGTAATAATAAAAGAGAAATCGCCGATTTTATTATTGGATTTTCCATTACATAAACTCCGCCACTAAGGTGGCATGTGCTGAAAACTCACCTTCTGTAATTTTGCTCCCTGCCTTTGCAATAGGAGCAGCAGTAACTTCCCAATTACCTTTAAAATTATTCAGCTTCCCGACAGAAAAATATTGATTAGGTGGCACAATCGTTCCTGATTTGTCTCTTAAAACAATACCTAAATTTGTTCTATCTACAGGTCCTGTTGTACCAAGGTAATTAGGGTTAAAGCTGGCAACACCAGAACTTCCTGTTTGAATTTTAAACATAATTCGACTGTTAGGATTAGTAAAACTACCACCTTCACATTTTATTGGAATATTGCGCGTGATCTTGTAGTTTTGACCATTCAAATAGTCAGAAGTATTACCGACATTGCCAAAATCAAAGGTAATTGGAGAGCCATTATTAAATGTGCATTTATCTTCAGTGGTCAGTATTCCTGAGCTAATCACTAATTTTGAAATTGGTTCAGGGCCATACTCTTGATATAAGCCATTACCTACACGGGCATACATTTGCGCTACAGCTTGCCCTGTTAATGAAACCCCATTAATAATCGGTTTTTTTAGACGAAATACTAATACACCGCTACTTCCTGATGACATATTGGGTTTTGGTGATTCAGGAACGCGACAGCCTTGTTGCCCATTTCGATTATTAGGCTTTTCAATAAAAGGAACTGTAGGAAGAGAATCAGGGCCCCAAATAGAAAACTTGATCTGAACATCGACGTATTCATTAAGTTCATAGTAATTATTACCTAAATAGCGTAGGTCAGAATTCGCCATATAATAAGTGCGAGAATTAGGAACTAAGGGATCTTTAGGGCAATAAACTGTTGCTAAATATCTATCAGGTAAAGAAAAATTTACTCTGGCAGTTTCACCTGGTCTGTTATTAGGAAATGTTGCGTTATTTAACTCAACTCTAAAGATATTAGGGCCGCCAACGGTACGAACCTCACCATGAATGTATGCAGAAGCAACAATTGGAGTACATAACATTGCGCCAGTAAAAAGTAATTTTAGCGTATTGAAATAAAAATTTGCTGTTGTTAATTTCATTTTATTCCTACTGGCGTCAAGTTAATTAATATTTTGGTTGTTGTTCTTTCGGTGCCGCTGTACAGCTATTTTGTTGGCAAACAAATTTTAATTCTGGGTGTCCACCGTAGTCATTTACATACATCATGTAAAATTGATTGACGCCATTGGTTTTAACTGGAATTTCCAAAGATGATTTAGGAGCAACCATTAAACCAGGGAATGTGGTTAACTTATCGCTATCTTCACCATTCAATTTATTAGAAAGCCCAATAATAGTGATGTAGTAAGGTGTTGGGTTTTCAGCAATAAATTGATTACCTTGCTTTTTAAACACTAACTGATCTTGCCAAATCATACCCGGCTTTTCAGGAATAATGGCAGTTGGGCGGTAGAATAATTTAATGCGAGACTGCATTGCCATTTGTAACACGTTAGCTTGTTTTGGTGCTGGTGGAATTTCACGCACATTTAAATAGAATAGTGATTCTCTATCTTGTGGTAAAAGTCCAACTTCTGCTGTTTTGGTTATTCTGACAACCCCTTTTTGGTCGCCATCAAGACGCTGTAAAGGTGGCAATGCCACTAAAGGAGAGGCAATTTTTTGTCCGTGTTCATTTTCAACCCATGACTGAGCTAAAAAAGGAATGTCAGGGCTAGTGTTCTTTAGATTTACACTAGCTGAATTCTCGTTGCCCGTTAATACAATACGAGTTCTATCTAATGACACGCCCGCTTGAGTTGTACTCACTATGCTGAGTGCAATTAATGAGCCACAAAAAAGCGTTTTGAGTGTGTTGAATGAGTTCATACAATTATCTCTAGTAATTCATTTTGTTCATTAAAATCCCTGACATAATAACAATTCACGTTTTAGAGGATCGTTAATTGCGGCTGGAATTGTAATCGTACACTGGGTTTTACCACCCCAGATCACGTTTAATGATTCATTAAGGTTAACACCGGCGATATAAACTAAACCATCTTCCATCACCATTCCCATATTTTCACCGTTTTTATTGGTGACTTCGGCACCAAATGGCGGATATTTTTGATCGACAGTTTGTAAGATAGCCATTAAGCGCTCACCTTGGCGAACAGGGAATTTATAGTAGCCAATCGCACCTTCAGTTAATGTTGCAGAAGTAATGGCTTTGTGTGTTTCAATATCTGAATCCATTTTATCAACATCAATACGAGCATCAACATTGTTATAACTAGTTAAGTCAGTTAATACCCCAATACCAAATAGATTTGTAGTCGTACTTTGGTTATTAAATGGCACACCTGCAACACCATCAGTATCAACCATCATGCGGGCAGTACTTGATGTCATGCTACTACTATGTAATGCAGCACCATGGCGTGTCGCAGTAAATCCACCTTTAACTGTTGCGCCTACTGCAACGTAATTATCTTGTTGATAGCTTGCATTGGCGTTAATTTCTGCATATTGCGAACGGTGTTGATAATAACCATCAGTATTGGCTTTATTGTCTGAGCTTAAACCTGCACGGACACGCCATAGATTATTATAATTGCTATTATCAGAATAAGAGGCCATTTGGTTCACTTTACCGTTACTGTCTTGCAAGCTATAACCAATGCTTTTGCCGCTTCCTAATGGCACTGAAATGTTGAAAGAAATACTATCATCAGTATTTCCCTTATACTGAGTACGGAATGCAGATAAGTTAGTATTAATCTGCTCTATACCCATAATAGAAAAATTACGGCTTACCGTAGCACCATATTGTTCTTGTGTATTTTTATCCCAATAGTTTTGGTGTCGATAAGAGAGGTAAAGTGTTGTCGATTTTTCAATATCATCAGCCCAAAAAGTTTTGTTACCTGTAATGGTATACATCTCTTTTTCATAACCATTGTTATTAATATCGTTATAACGCTCATCTATATATTGAGAGAAAGATCGGAATGTTTTCTCTGAAAAACGGTAGCCCGCAAAAGTAATCGTACTATGGTATTCATCGAATGTTTTAGCGTAGTTCAGTTTGAATGACATCCCGTTGATATTTTCATTATCATAAGTTTTGCTATAAGACTGAGTAATATCACCTGAGAGTGTACCCAAACGACCCATATCGTGACCTAAACCTAATGACCACGCATTGTAATCTTTAGCTGTCAATAAAACCCCACCATACAGTGACCATGTGTTGTTCATACCCCATGAAAAATCACCTTGATAAAAAACAGGGCCTTGCATTTTATGGTTGTTGAGCGATGACTGACCCATTGATGTGTTATAACGCACAGAGCCAGGACGAGTCATATAAGGTAGGTTGGCGGTCTGTACTTGGAATTCATTTACCTTACCGTTTTGCTCTTCGACTCTAACATTTAATTGACCTTGTACTGTGTCTTGTAAATGTTTAATAGCAAAAGGACCCGCAGGTACTGTGGTTTCATAAATTAAGCGGCCATTTTGCGTTACAGTCACTTTGGCATTGGTGTTTGCGATACCGTGGATTTCAGGTGCATAACCTTGCAAAGAAGGAGGCAACATTCTTTCATCACTTTGTATATTGGCACCTGTAAAACGAAAGCTATCAAAAACTTGAGAGTTTAAATAAGTTTCACCCAGCGTTAGTTTTGCTGCTTGGTTAGGTAATGGTTTATAAGCGTAAATCTGATTCCAATCAAAGCTATTATTTGATGAATATTCAGATGAATAGTTTCCTTGATATTCGGCACGTAGTCGCCATTCACCAACGTTAATTCCAGCTTGTCCATAACCTGTCAATGAGTTGTTATTATTGCCTTTATTCGGGCGAGTTGATGTACCTGTCAAGGTATAGTCAACTAATAACCCAGATACACCCGGATCCCATAATTCAGGTGGTGTCCAATCTGTATCTTCATATTTCATTAATGAGCGAGGCATAACAATATCAAGGATACCGCCATCATTTTTGATAGAGATACCCGGCAATTGACTAATATCGAAACATTCTGGCGAGATTTCTTCGATAAATTTTTGATTTTCTTCGTTAACTGTTAACTTTTTTAGAAGAGTAGGGTCAATACAAGCGATAGAGTAATTAGGTTTCACTTCAACATAATTAATGTTTTGGCGAGGAAAGTCACGGCCATTTATACGGATATCTAAGTAGTACATACCCGGAATAATGTAATTAGAAGTTGCAAAACGAGATAAATCGACATTATCTCTGTCTTCGGCATCTAGCATGTGAATGTTAAATTCCACAGAATCATCTTGCTCGGCTTGAGCGAAAAACGCTAAGCACAATAGCAAAATGGCACAAATGTTTTTCCATATTGTGCTGTGAAAAAAAGAAATTAACATGAATAAACGCCTAATTATTAATTAAATAAAAACTAATTAAATAATGAATATTTATTTAATTACTTTTTATTTTATTCTTATTAAATTGAAGTGTTTTATCAAATTTAACGCAGAGGAAGCCCTCTGCGTTAATGCAGTAATTAATCTATTATTTAATTAATTTAAATAAATAAAACGATTACTGATAATCAACTTGGAAGTTGATAACGGCTTGGAATTCACCTGGAGTTACAGTAGCGTCTGCTGATTCAGCTTGAACGTAAGCAACGAATGGGATCTTAGAAACACCATTAACTAATTGTACAGGTGTTGTTGCTGTGTTCCATTTTACTGACTTGCTGCCAGCATCCATTAAGCCAATACCTGCGCCAGAAGCTGAGCCAGATACGAAAGATGCTAAGTCTTTATTTGTTGCATTAACAACGCTTGGTGTATAGCTAACAGTAGCTGTTTTTGCTACGGTAGTATCACAGTCTTGTAATTCGATATCTTTTTTAACGTTACCTGCTTTCTGCATATTTGCTAATGCAGAAGTTGGAATTTCACTGAAATCAACAATAACAGGACTTGAAGAAGCTGCTAATCCACAAGCTGAATTAACAATTTCACCTTTTAATTGAATTTCGCCTTTAGTTGCGCCAACTTTTGGTGCAGGAGTTTCAGCAGTTGCAACAGAATTAATACCAAATACTAAAGCAGCAGCTAAAGCAATTTTACTCAGTTTCATTATAGATAATCCCTTGAAGATCGTGCGTATTATTATTTATAGAAAAATAATATTAATGTCGGAATATAAAAATTGATTTGCATTATATTTCGAGTTGTTTCGAATAATGACTGGTTTATATGATATCAACAAAGACGTTCTATTTGATATAACGTTTTGTTGATTTACTCAATTTTCATATTTAATCTTGCCTATTCCATATTAATAGAGTTTTGTATAGATTTATTCTTTTTATTACTCAGTTTATGGGTGAAAAAGTTTATCAGGCAGATAAATTTAATAGACAATATAATTAACATTGTTTTAACTTTACGAAAAGTAATGTTATTAACATTCAGTTAAGAAAATTAATGAAATCAATTATAGATTATCATAATATATATAATTCAATAGGTTAGATGTTAATAAAAGCATGTTTAGGTTAATTTTTGTTGCAAAAAAAGTTTCTCAGAAAATAATAATCATAAAATGAATAATAACTAATGAGATAATTCCTACGTATTTAAGTTAATTTTTTCTTATATTTCGCTTATTCTGATAGTCTTAAAATGACTAATTGGATCATTTTAAATACAATTTACTCATTAGCTGAGTGTTTTAACTAATGAGTGTTACATTTTTTAACACATGTATTTTTCCTATTTTGGGTAAAAAATGGGATGAAAAAATGTAACAATTTTTAATATTAAGAAAATATTAATTTAGGGATTGCTTTTAATGGTTGGAATGATTATTGAATAGTAGAAGGGAAATAAATAAGCCTCTGTAAAAGAGGCTATGTTGTTTAATAGACTGTTTTTAATATCAAAAATTATTGATAAGCCATATCTTGAGTTAATGACAATGATGATCTTTCTTGTTCTTCATCGTTATCACTCTCTTTATCTTTAGATAATATTTTATTTTTGCTCTCTTTGGCTTGAAGGTAACCGACAAGGCTGAGCTGATATCGTCGAATGTTTTCAACGTAGCGATAAGCCTCATGGCCTCTGGCATAGCCGTAAGGGAGGTCAGCATAATATTTCTTTTGGCTAAGTAGAGGTAATCTTGATTTTACATCTAGCCAACTGTCAGGATCGGCATTTTGTTGCTCAGTAAGCCTTCTGGCATCAAGCATATGGCCAAATCCCATATTATATGCTGCTAATGCAAACCAAATTCTTTCATCTTCAGGGATAGAATCGGGTAAGCGCGAAAGAAGATGTTTAAGATATTGCGCTCCTCCTCGAACACTTTCTTCAGGATCAAGCCTGTCAGTAACACCCATACTTGATGCAGTAGGGCGAGTTAACATCATCAACCCTCTAACACCCGTTGGTGATGTAGCATGAGGATCCCAATGTGATTCTTGCCATGCCATCGCTGCCAATAAGCGCCAATCGAAGGTATCTGCATACTTTTCAAAAAGAGGCTGATAATTTGGCAAAATAGAATCTATCGCTGTAATAAAAGAGATAGTATCGAAGTAATCAAACGTACCTACATGGCCAAAATACTTTTCTTCAAGTCTTGCTAATACATCTTCTTGAGATAATTGATTAAAGTAATCGAGCATCGCTGCATATAAGCTATTATCTTCACCATCTGGCAGATACCATGTTAGTGGACGACTTTCAGTGACTTCAAATCCTACAGCAACATTAGGATGAATGCGCTGTTGTACAGCAACACTGATTGAGTCTGCTAATACATAGGTTATTTTACCTTCCGATAAGGCTTCTAGTAGTTGTGAGGTTGTCTGATTATCTGATTCTTCCCATTCAAGTTCGGGATATTGCGTCTCTTTTAGTGTTCGCAATAAGCTTGCATGAGCAGAGCCAGCAGTGACAACAAGACGCCCATCTAACGCATCAAAGCTACGTGGTCTTAATGTCCCTTTACGATAAATAAGCTGTTGAGAAACTGAAAAGTAAGCAGGGCCACTGCGTGTCGTTTCTAATCTCTCTTTATTGTAAAGTAATCCGGCAGCGATAAAGTCAGCTTTATTATTCTCCAAATCATCAAACATTTGGTTGATATTTGTCCGCATATTAACGACAAGTTTCACGCCTAGGTAATCTGCAAAGCGTTTCACTAATTCATAATCGAAACCTACGGGGTCCTTTTTATCGTTCATCGTTATCAATGGTGAAGGTATCGTACTAATTCTTAACTCACCACGAGATAAAATCTTATTTATCTGCGCTTTTTGCCTATCCGGCCATGTAATATTCAACGCGATAATAGCCGCTGAAAAGAGCGCTATGATAACGATAACGAAATAGTTTATCCTTATATTATTCAATAGGTTGGTTCTCGTTAACGTTGTTTATTGTTGTGTGTAAAATCGTCATTTTAACATGGATAAATTTCCAGTAATCGAGCATTTTGCTTAACATATTGGCAAGACGCAACTTGATTACACCAATTAATCATTAAAACACTCTAAGTTAAATGCCGTTATTTTGTTCACGCAAACGGTTTCGTCTGAGCGGTTATTCTATTATACTAGGCGCGTTTCCCCTGAATGACTGATCAGGCTAGCTGCTAAAAGAGAGAACTCAATACTATGGAAATCCTGCGTGGCTCCCCCGCTTTATCCGCATTTCGTATCAATAAATTACTCACTCTATGTCAGGAAAATGATCTTCCTGTACAAGGTATATACGCGGAATTTGTCCATTTCGCGAAAGTGGAAGGGCAGTTATCAGAAGATGATCAAATTAAATTACGTCAACTACTGCATTATGGGCCTTCATTAACAGAACATGAGCCTGTTGGGGAAATGCGAGTTGTTACGCCTCGCCCGGGAACAATTTCACCTTGGTCTTCTAAAGCGACAGATATTGTACATAACTGTGGTTTAGCCAAGGTTGTTAGAATTGAACGTGGTATCGCCTACTTTATTGAATGCGGTACGATGACAGATATTCAGTGGCAACAACTTTATGGTTTTATTCATGATCGAATGATGGAAACCATCTTCTTCAATTATCAAGATGTAAATGCACTTTTTGCCGAGCAAACTCCGGCACCACTAAAAACTATTGATGTGCTTGCAAAAGGCAAAGATGCATTAGTAAAAGCGAATATCGAAATGGGGTTAGCACTTGCAGACGATGAAGTTGATTACTTAGTCGATGCATTTAACCGCTTACAACGTAATCCAACAGATGTTGAGCTTTACATGTTTGCACAAGCTAACTCTGAACACTGCCGACACAAAATATTTAATGCTGATTGGATTATCGATGGTAAGGCTCAAGATAAATCATTATTTAAAATGATTAAAAATACGTTTGAGCAAACGCCTGACTATGTCATGTCAGCTTATAAAGATAATGCAGCGGTAATGGAAGGCTCTGTGGCGGGACGTTTTTATCCTGATACAGAAAAAGGGCATTATCACTATCATCAAGAACCTGTACATATCTTGATGAAAGTAGAAACACACAACCACCCAACGGCTATTTCACCTTGGCCGGGAGCGGCAACGGGTTCTGGTGGTGAAATTCGCGATGAAGGTGCAACTGGACGTGGTGCAAAACCTAAAGCGGGTTTAGTAGGATTTTCAGTTTCTAACCTACGTATTCCTGGGTTTGAGCAGCCTTGGGAAGAAGATTTTGGTAAGCCAGAGCGCATTGTTAATGCATTAGACATCATGACTGAAGGTCCATTAGGTGGTGCAGCATTTAATAATGAATTTGGTCGCCCTGCATTACTAGGCTATTTCAGAACCTATGAAGAACAAGTTAATAGCCACAATGGTGTTGAAATTCGCGGTTACCATAAACCCATAATGCTAGCAGGTGGTATTGGTAATATTCGTGAAGATCACGTACAAAAAGGTGAAATCACAGTTGGTGCTAAGTTGATTGTACTTGGCGGACCTTCAATGAATATCGGTCTTGGTGGGGGTGCTGCTTCTTCTATGACATCCGGTCAATCAGATGCGGATTTAGATTTTGCCTCTGTTCAGCGTGATAACCCAGAAATGGAACGCCGTTGCCAAGAAGTTATCGACCGCTGTTGGCAATTAGGTGACGATAACCCGATCTTATTTATTCATGACGTTGGTGCTGGTGGTCTTTCTAATGCAATGCCTGAACTAGTCAATGATGGCGGTCGTGGTGGTCGTTTTGAATTACGTGATGTTCTTAATGATGAACCGGGTATGAGCCCACTTGAGATCTGGTGTAATGAGTCTCAAGAACGTTATGTGCTAGCGGTATCGCCAGAAAAAATGCCTCTATTTGATGCGTTATGTCAGCGTGAAAGAGCGCCTTATGCCGTGATTGGTGAAGCAACGCAAGAGCGTGAATTAGTATTAAACGATACACACTTTGATAATAAACCGATTGATATGCCATTAGACATATTATTAGGTAAAGCACCTAAAATGTTGCGTGATGTAAAATCACTGAAAACAGAAGGTGAGTATCTCTCTCGTAAAGATATTGATTTAAAAGATGCCGTTTATCGTGTTCTTCATTTACCTGCCGTTGCTGAAAAAACCTTCTTAATTACTATTGGTGACCGTACTGTAACGGGTATGGTTGCGCGTGATCAGATGGTTGGGCCTTGGCAAATTCCTGTTGCTAACTGTGCTGTTACCACAGCAACATTAGATAGCTATTATGGCGAAGCGATGTCTATTGGTGAACGAGCACCGATTGCACTGTTAGATTTTGCAGCATCTGCACGTATGGCTGTCGGTGAAGCACTAACGAACATGGCAGGTTGTGATGTAGAAGCGCTTAATCGTATTAAGCTTTCGGCTAACTGGATGTCAGCAGCAGGTCATCCGGGTGAAGATGCGGGTTTATATGACGCAGTAAAAGCCATTGGTGAAGAATTATGCCCAGAGTTAGGCATTACTATTCCTGTGGGCAAAGATTCGATGTCAATGAAGACACGCTGGCAAGATAAAGATGGGAAAACCAAAGAGGTTACTTCTCCGTTGTCTTTAGTTATTACGGCATTCTCTCGTGTTGAAGATGTGCGTAAAACAGTGACACCTGAATTATCAACACAAGCAGGAAACCGCTTGTATTTGATTGATTTGGGCAATGGTCATAACGCATTAGGTGCAACGGCACTAGCACAAGTTTATCGTCAATTAGGCCAAAAAGCGGCAGATCTTCGTGATGTTGAGCAGTTGAAACAGTTCTTCAATGTGATGCAACAATTAGTCAATGATGGCAAATTGTTGGCTTATCACGATCGTTCTGATGGTGGATTATTTGTCACACTCGCTGAAATGGCATTTACAGGCCATTGTGGCTTACATGTCGATATCAGTGCTTATGATGAAGATATTCTAGCGGGACTCTTTAATGAAGAGCTAGGCGGTGTGATCCAAATTAGTGCTGAACATCAAGAGGTTGTAGAAGCATTATTTGCTGAATGTGGCTTATCGGATTGTTTACACTATTTAGGTCAAGCAACAGAAAATGATGCCATTATTATCCAAAGCCGTGAAACCGAAGTTTACAATGAAAAGCGCAGCACATTGCGTCTTTGGTGGGCAGAAACAACATGGCAAATGCAACGCTTACGTGATAATCCAGAGTGTGCAGATGAAGAGCATCAGGCAAAACAAGATCTCAACGATCCGGGTTTAAATGTGAATTTAACCTTTGATCCAAATGAAGATATTGCAGCCCCTTATATTGCAACAGGAAGTCGCCCTCGAATTGCAGTATTAAGAGAGCAAGGTGTTAACTCTCATGTTGAAATGGCAGCTGCTTTTGACAGAGCTGGTTTTGATGCTATCGACGTTCATATGAGCGATTTGCATTCTGCTCGACGTTCACTGAGTGATTTTGATGTGTTGGTGGCTTGCGGTGGATTCTCTTACGGTGACGTATTAGGTGCTGGCGAAGGTTGGGCGAAATCTATTTTATTTAATTCTCGCTTACGTGATGAGTTTGCTCAATTCTTTGAGCGCCAAGATACCTTATCTCTTGGTGTCTGTAATGGTTGCCAAATGATGTCAACATTATCAGAGCTTATTCCGGGGGCAGATTTATGGCCTCGTTTTGTTCGCAACCGTTCTGAGCGTTTTGAAGCGCGCTTTAGTTTAGTGAAAGTGACAGAAAGCCCATCATTGTTATTACAAGGTATGGCGGGTTCACAAATGCCTATCGCTGTTTCTCATGGTGAAGGTTTCGCTGAATTCCGTAATGCTGAACAATTAGCGCAATTAGAGGCTCAAAATTTAGTGGGATTACGTTTTGTGGATCACTACGGTAATCCAACAGAACAATATCCATTAAATCCTAATGGCTCTGTAAAAGGGATCACAGCGGTCACTACAAAAGATGGCCGTTCAACTATTATGATGCCTCACCCAGAACGTGTGTTTAGAACGGTTAGTAATTCTTGGCATCCCGATAACTGGGGTGAAGATAGCCCTTGGATGCGTTTATTCCGCAATGCAAGAAAACAATTTGATTAATCAAATGTAAAATTATCTTAGTGATAAATACATAAAGCCTCTACATTGCTAGAGGCTTTATTTTATTGATAATAAAAGGATTATTTTTTGTTGTGTAAAAACGACGACACTCATTGTTTTTGGTGTCTCTTTTTGGCGACATTTAATTGGTTGAAATATAAGTAATTATTAAATTTAGGGTAACTCTGTCTGGATATGGAGACAGCTTAGTTGTTTTATAACTAGATAAAAAAGAGTTATAAATGAAATATTAGAGGTGTGTTTTTATTTTTAGTTGTTTTTCAATTGGTTATATTTATTTTTTGAAAGTTGGCACGGCTTGTGCATTATATAAATCAGTTGCTCATTCAACTTTTTATGTCGGTCCACAATATGGGTGGGAACATACCACATAAGCCAGGAATGACGCCAGAGTAAGGTGCCTACCGTCCAACATCATGATACTCGTCTTCGGACCTTATCAAACACAGGGCGACACGTGGAGTGAGGCACCACCTTCATTCTCTTTTAGAGAAAAAAGAGATGAAATATTGACGAGCGGAATATCTCAATAAGATATTCCGCTCTCCCACTTCTAGAGCCTGTCAAATTTCCTCGTTTGTGTTTGTTCTCTATGCCTGATTTTCCCCATGTCGGACTTTTTTCTTGTTATCAAGTCATGTAGCATCGCATTACTCTAATAGGTGTTGAGATGATTTCATTGAAAAAGTGGCGTATTTTCCCTCGTTCTTTAAGACAGCTCGTGATAATGGCATTTTGGATGGTGCTATTACCTTTACTTGTACTTGCTTATCAGGCCTATCAAAGTCTTGATCAACTAAGTAATCAGGCGGCTATTACTAATAAAAATGCACTTGCAGATACTGAACGCAGTGAAGTGATGCGAAATCTAGCGATTGAAATGGAAGGAAACTATCGTCGGTATTGTGTTTTACGGGATAAAACCGATGATGATATGTATCAGCAACGCTACCAGCAATACACCAAACTCTTCTCGACATTACAACAAACCATTATTCCTCTTTCTGCCTCTAAAGAAGCGAATGTGCTTAATACCTCTCTTGAAAAACTAAAATCCATTCAATGCGAAAGCAGCGAACCCACAAAAGAGATGCAACAAGCCCTAGAACAGTTCTCTTATGCCAATAACCGTATTGTTGTATTAACTAAAGAGATTATTTTTAGCCGTGGCGAACAACTTCAGATGGCAATCGCTGAGAAAGGGCGCTATTTCGGCTGGCAAAGCCTTATCGTTTTTGTTTTCAGCTTGATCCTCATTGCGCTATTTACTCGAATGATTATCGGCCCAGTTAAAGGGATCGAAAAGATGATCAATCGATTAGGCGAAGGTCGAACACTCAATAATAATTTAGATACTTTTCAAGGGCCACGAGAGTTACGTTCATTAGCACAACGTATTATTTGGTTAAGTGAGCGTTTAGCATGGCTTGAATCACAACGACATGAATTTTTGCGCCATATTTCTCATGAGTTGAAAACACCGTTAGCCAGTATGCGAGAAGGTACGGAATTATTAGCTGATGAAGTTGCGGGTCCTTTAACTCTAGATCAAAAAGAAGTCGTTTCAATTCTCGATAATAGCAGCAAGCAGTTACAGTTATTAATTGAACAACTACTTGATTACAATCGTAAACTTTCTGAAGTTCCTCAACAAATCGAAGAAATTAACTTGACTCAATTAGTGAATGATGTGGTATTAGCCCACAGTTTACCTGCGAGAGCTAAAGATATTAAAACGATAATTTCACTTAATCTAACCACTTGTCGAGCAGAGGCAACATTATTATCACGAGTTATCGACAATCTCTACTCGAATGCGGTGCACTATGGTGCTGAATCAGGTAATATCTGGATCTCTAGTTATCAAGTTGAACAGAAAATAGTTATTGATATAGCCAATAAAGGAACACCTATCCCTGAATCTGAACAAAAAATGATTTTTGAACCCTTTTTCCAAGGATCTTTGCTACGCAAAGGAGCTGTAAAAGGCAGTGGTTTAGGTTTAAGTATTGCTCATGACTGTATCAAGAGAATGGAAGGTGAATTAAGTGTTGTTCCTTCTGACTATGCCGATGTCTGTTTTCGTATTGAATTACCGCTACTTTCTGAGATTAAATAATGCAAATCAGGTCACAAAAACAAGCATCTCCTCACCATGAGTATAAAAAAATAAATAAGAAGATGCTTGGTATTGAATTGTTATCTATGGCCCCTGCATCGACTAGAAAAATCGCATTAAATTGGAAACAGTGTTTCTTGTTTATTATGTTCCCACTGGTTCTTTCAGGGTGTACACCAAAGTCGCTAACTGAGGCACAAGAGCCAGAGCCAGAAATCCCCGTTGTTAAACAAAAAACGATTGATTATCGCTGGGCTGAATGTAAAACATTGAGCTCATTTTATGATGAAGGCATCAATAACGCGCTTTATTGGTTACGTGCCATTGAATGTACAAACCGCATAATGACGACGGAAGCACAACGCCAAGCAAACAGTGTTGTTGTTACTGGATGGGATGATGCATTTTATAAAAGTATTTTATTAGAGCGTGCGGGAATGACGATTGCCGATCGTCGAACACAATTAGTGTTATTAGAAAGCTATAAATTACAATTTCCGAGTTCTATGCGAGTTCTATTATCGACATGGATTGAGAACCAAACGCTTATTCTCTCTTTAGCGGAAGAAAAGAATCGTTATCGTCGTTTAACCACTGAAACAGATAATAGAATTGATGCGCTAAGAAAAGAGAATAATGCGTTACAGCATGAACTAAGTGTCACATTGAAAAAGCTTGAAAGCCTTACCCAAATTGAACGGCAGTTATCGAATAGAAAACAGAGTGGCTCTGTTGATTCGCTATCCCAAAATGAAGATTTAGCGGAAAGTGCAACAACAGCATCTACGGAAACAGAAAAAGTGAATGCAGAGAAACCTGTTACCGAAAAAACAACTGTTGAAAAACCAGCTGAAAAACCCGTTTCGACGCAATCGATAACAGAGAAGCCAAAGGGTGAGGAAAAACAACCTTCTGCAACAGCGGTTAAACCAGAGCCTTCAAAACCAGAATCTACGAAACCTGAGGCGGTAAAACCAGAGCCAGTCAAAACTGACACACAAGACTCAAAACCGACTGAAGCAGGATCTAAATAAGGAGAATGTGCATGGCTGGCCATAAATCAGCAAATCTTTTACTTGTCGATGACGATCCTGGGTTATTAAAGTTACTTGGTATGCGATTAACAAGTGAGGGTTTTCATATCTTCACCGCTGAAAGTGGACAAGAAGCACTAAAACTTCTCTTAAAAGAAAAAATAGACCTTGTTATCAGCGATCTCCGAATGGATGAAATGGATGGGATGGCGTTGTTTGCTGAGATACAACGGCAACAACCTGGCATGCCGGTGATCATTCTTACGGCTCATGGCTCTATTCCTGATGCTGTAGCTGCAACACAGCAAGGTGTATTTAGCTTCTTAACTAAACCCGTTGATAGAGACGCACTTTATAAAGCGATTGATGAAGCGCTGGAACTTGTCACTATTGTTTCAGATGAAGAGTGGTCAAAAGATATCGTGACACGTAGCCCGCAAATGTTACGTTTATTAGAACAAGCAAAACTAGTCGCTCAATCTGATGTCAGTGTGCTTATCAATGGTCAAAGCGGTACGGGTAAAGAAGTTCTTGCTCAAGCCATTCATCGCGCAAGCCCTAGAGCGAAAAAACCTTTTATTGCTATTAACTGTGGTGCCTTACCTGAGCAACTTTTAGAATCTGAACTATTTGGTCATGCGAAAGGTGCTTTTACAGGAGCTGTGAGTAGTCGTGAAGGATTATTTCAGGCAGCCGAAGGGGGCACTCTATTTTTAGATGAAATTGGCGACATGCCAATGGCATTGCAAGTTAAATTATTACGTGTTTTACAAGAGCGAAAAGTTCGCCCATTAGGCAGTAATCGCGATATTGATATTGATGTACGTATCCTTTCTGCAACGCATCGTGATTTACCTAAAGCGATGGAACGTAATGAATTTCGTGAAGATCTGTTCTATCGTTTAAATGTGGTTAATTTACGTATTCCGACATTAAGTGAGAGAGCTGAAGATATTCCTATTCTTGCTAATCACTTATTGAGAGAGTCAGCGAAACGCCATAAACCTTTTGTCCGAAGCTTTTCAACCGATGCGATGAAATGCTTAATGACAGCAAGTTGGCCGGGTAATGTGCGTCAATTAGTTAACGTTATTGAGCAATGTGTTGCATTAACAACAGCCCCCGTGATTAGTGAAGCGCTTGTAACACAGGCCTTACAAGGTGAAAATACGGCGCTGCCCACATTTGCAGAAGCAAGAGGTCATTTTGAAATGACCTATTTGAGAAAGCTTTTGCAAATGACAAAAGGCAATGTGACTCAAGCTGCACGTATGGCTGGGCGCAATCGAACTGAGTTTTATAAATTGTTATCTCGTCATGAGCTAGATGCGAATGATTTTAAAGAATAACCTTTTCAGATAACGAATATATTTTTAAACTAACTTTCCTTTTATGCGGAAGATAGCGGAGAGACTAATTTTTATGAGTCGTAAACTAAAACTCGCCATGGCTCAACTTAATTGGGTTGTTGGTGATATTGAAGGTAACTGCGAACGCATGTTATCTACCGTTAAAGCACAAGAAGATGCCGATCTGGTCATGTTTTCTGAGCTGGCTTTATGCGGTTACTCTCCTGAAGATCTGCTATTTCGTCCTGATTTCCAACAGCGTTGTGAAACACAACTTACGCGTTTAGAACAAGCAAGCAAAAAAATAGCGATTGTTGTTGGTCATCCTTGGTGGCAAAACGGCAAAATTTATAACGCACTTTCATTTTTCTATAAAGGTGAATTACAAGCGCGTTATTTCAAACAGCAATTACCTAATTATGGTGTGTTTGATGAGAAGCGTTATTTCCAACAAGGAAATGAGCGTTGTGTGGTTCCGTTTAAAGGTTATCACTTAGGTTTGTTAATTTGTGAAGATATCTGGATCAATGAACCTATTGATGCATTAAAACAAGCGGGTGCTGATCTCGTTCTATCTATTAATGCTTCACCTTATAATCGTGAAAAACCGCATGTTCGTACACAGCTCATTAAAGAACATTGCCAAAGAACACACCTTCCAGTGATCTATCTTAACCAAATTGGTGGTCAGGATGAGTTGGTATTTGATGGTTGTTCAAAAGTATTTGATGAACGGGGTGCTATTACACATCGTTTAGCTGCATTTGATGAACAGACTGCTATTGTTGAATTCGACGAATTAAACATTATCCCAATGGCAGATCCTGCTCCAGAACTTTCACCTTTAGCGCAAGTTTATCAAGCATTAGTACTTGCAACGCGTGATTACGTCACTAAGAACGGTTTTAAAGGGGCTATTCTAGGGTTATCTGGTGGTATTGACTCTGGATTAACCGTTGCTATCGCCGCTGATGCTTTAGGCAAAGAGAGTGTTCAGGCTGTTATGATGCCATTTCGTTATACTTCAGAAATGAGTATTCATGACGCTAAAGAGCAAGCAGATTTATTAGGTGTTGAGTTTGATACGGTTTCTATTGAACCTATGTTTGATGCTTTTATGGCGCAGCTTGCACCTATGTTTAAAGATACTGCCGCAGATACTACAGAGGAAAATCTACAAGCACGTTGTCGCGCTGTTATTTTAATGGCAATGTCGAATAAACGCCGTCGTTTAGTATTAACTACAAGCAATAAAAGTGAATCAGCTGTGGGGTATTCCACATTGTATGGTGATATGGCTGGTGGTTTTGATGTACTAAAAGATGTACCTAAAACATTAGTATTCGAGCTTTCTAAATATCGTAATACACTTTCACCTGCTATTCCTCAGCGTGTTATTGATAGACCACCATCAGCAGAACTTGCACCGGGACAAACAGACCAAGATAATCTGCCTCCTTATGATATTTTGGATGCCATTCTTGAAGGCTATGTTGAGCAAGATAAATCTGTATCTGATTTAGTTGCGGCTGGATTTGATGAAGCGACTGTCCGTAAAGTGATAAAATTAGTCGATATTAATGAATACAAGCGACGTCAAGCCCCTGTTGGGCCACGTATTACAAGTCGTAATTTTGGTAAAGATCGCAGATACCCAATTACAAGCGGTTTTGGTCGCCACAACTGGTAATAGCAGGATAATACGATGAAAAAAATTGAAGCGATAATTAAGCCGTTTAAATTAGATGATGTAAGAGAAGCACTCGGCGAAGTGGGTATCACGGGAATGACCGTAACAGAAGTGAAAGGTTTTGGTCGCCAAAAAGGGCATACTGAGCTTTACCGCGGTGCTGAATACATGGTCGATTTTTTACCTAAAGTGAAGATTGAAATTGTTGTCTCTGATGAAATTGTTGAAACTTGTGTAGATACAATTATGACAACGGCACAAACAGGTAAAATTGGTGATGGTAAGATTTTTGTCTTCGATGTGAGTCGTGTTATTCGTATTCGTACTGGCGAACAAGACGAAGAGGCTATTTAGTTAAGCTATATAGTAATTAAACTTAAGCCAAATATTTATATTATTTATTTTTATTAAAGCCCGATATTTTTAATCAAAATATCGGGCTTTTTCTTTTTCTTGCGCATAATTCATTTTTTAATGTTTTGCCTATAATGCTATTTATATCTTATGCAAGTCTATTGAAGATACTGAACAATTTATTTTACTATTTTTTATGAACTTTAAGGCACAAAATGTTATTCAATAACTTTTAAGGAAAGTTATTATCATCATATTAAAAAATTATTAAGGTATGGGCAAAATAGTGTTTAATTATTTATTAAAGCGTCTCGCTTTATTTTTATGTGCAGCAGTGTTAATCGCTATCACAACGGGATTTATTTTTCTTGATATTTTAGTTCTTGATAATGGTATTTCTGAAACGTCAGTAACTGAATTAGGTCAAGAAATCATCGTCGCCATTATTTGCTTATTCTTTTTTATTAAAGCATGCCAGAACAGTGAACAACGGGGAGCGTTCACGCTTATTATGGGCTTTTTCTTGTGTATTTTAATTCGTGAGTTAGATGGTGTTTTTGATCAGATTGCACACGGATCTTGGGTTTGGTTTGCTCTAACGGTGACATTTATTTGTATTGCTATTGCAATTAGAGAAGGTAAAAGAACGTTAAAAGGCTTAATTCACTTCATTACTCACCCAAGCCATGGGATGTTAGTTGCTGGTTTATTATGTATTTTATTGTTCTCTCGTCTATTTGGCATGGGAATACTTTGGCATAAATTATTGGGTGAGGATTATAACCGCGCCGTTAAAAATATGGTGGAAGAAGGCAGTGAATTATTTGGTTATACGCTCTGTTTAATTAGTGTTATTTGGTATGGTTTTTCTGCCAAAGATCATGTTATTCCCGCTGCGATTGAAAATAAATATCGACCATAAAAAGGTAGTGAAATAACCAAGAAAAGCGCTGATAAATATAACCAGCGCTTTTTTTATTCAATTTAAAATTGAACGTTAATGAAGGTATTTTTATTGTAAGTCTTGTGTAATAACAGCATGAGGACCAAAACATTCATAATGAAGCTTTTCACTATTAATACCCAGTTCCATAAGTTGTTTAGCAACAGATTGCATAAAAGGTAATGGGCCACAAAAATAGAAATGCATATCAGGAATAGCTAACCAATCTTCAACTTGTTTTAATGTCATTAAACCTTCGAATTGATAATCTTTATTTTGTACATCTTCAGTGCGTGGTGTGCGATACCATATCGCTTGTTGATAGTGTGAAAGTTGATTGCTGACTTGATTAACCTCATCTTTAAACGCATGAACGCCACCATGTTCAGCCGCATGTAACCAATTAATATTAGCTTGATGAGCTGAAAGTGTGTGCAACATCGACAGCATTGGCGTTAAACCTACACCTGCTGAAATTAAGGTTACGGGGGTTGTTGGTGATACATCTAAATAGAAATCGCCCCCTGGTGCGGCAACTTGCAAAGTATCACCTTCTTGAATATGGTCATGAAGAAAACTCGATAAAATACCTTTATCTTCGCGTTTTACTGCAATGCGATAGGTTTTATTATTTGATGATTGAGTTAATGAATATTGACGTATTTCTTGATTTTCAAGGCGCTCATCACGGATATAAAGGCTTAAATATTGTCCAGCTTGATAAGGAGTCACAGAAAGTCCATCTTCTGGCTCTAATTCAAAACTGGTAATGACATCACTTTGTTTTACTTTATGTTTAACTTTAAAGTTTCGTAATCCTCTCCAACCGCCGCTTGTTTGTTCTTTTTGCTGATAAATTTGTTCTTCACGATTGATAAAGACATCAGCCAATACTTGATAAGCTGCTCCCCAAGCATCTAACACCTCTTGTCCAGGACTAAACATCTCATCAATTGTTGCTAATAAATTTTCACCGACGATGGGATAGTGCTCAGGAAGAATATTTAAACTGACATGTTTTTGTGCAATTTTCTCAACGGCAGGCAAAATGGTGGCTAAGTTTTCAATGTTCGTCGCATAAGCGCATATCGCATTAAATAAGGCTTCGCGTTGTGCGCCACTGCTTTGATGGCTCATGGTGAAAATATCTTTTAATTCTGGATGGCGAGAAAACATTCGGTCATAAAAGTGGGCGGTTAATGCAGGACCCGTTTTAGCAATGAGGGGAATGGTTGATTTAATTGTCGCGATAGTTTGTGCATCTAACATAATTGCTCCTGAAAGATTTTCAGTTTATTGTGAATTTTTATAAATTGTATTTTATATGCAACTTATCTCTTTTTGATTATTTTGTAAATCTCTGTTTTTATTTTTTAACAAAAAATCTCAATTCTTAGAGAATGATGCGGGGTGTTTGCAAAATAAGGCGAGATGTGCCTCAAAAAGGGGAATAAGTACAGGATAAAATTGGGTTGTTAAAAAGTAATAATGTGCTGTTATAGTTGGATGGCAAACGATTGCGTATTTTTTCATTAGGGGCTATCTCAATGAAGAAAAAGAGTTTACACTGTATGCCATTCTTTCTCCCGCATGGGAGTTTGTCTTTAGTGAAGTTAGCTGAGTCAGGAGATGTGAATGTTAAAACGTGAAATGAATATTGCTGATTACGATCCAGAATTATGGAATGCAATGGAAGGTGAAGTGACTCGTCAAGAAGAGCACATCGAACTTATTGCTTCTGAAAACTATACCAGCCCTCGTGTTATGCAGGCGCAGGGATCTCAGCTGACAAATAAATATGCTGAAGGCTATCCGGGGAAACGTTACTACGGTGGTTGTGAGTATGTGGATGTTGTAGAGCAACTGGCTATCGATCGTGCAAAAGCATTATTTGGTGCAGATTACGCTAACGTACAGCCTCACTCAGGCTCTCAAGCGAATGCCGCTGTCTATATGGCATTGTTAAAACCAGGTGATACTGTTTTAGGTATGAACTTAGCGCAAGGCGGTCACTTAACTCATGGTTCACCAGTTAACTTCTCTGGTAAACTGTATAACATCGTACCTTATGGTATTGATGAATCAGGTAAAATTGATTACGAAGATATCGCTATTCAAGCTAAAAAACATCAACCAAAAATGATCATTGGCGGATTCTCTGCTTATTCTGGTCTGGTTGATTGGGCTAAAATGCGCGAAATCGCAGACAGTATTGGTGCATTCTTATTTGTTGATATGGCTCACGTTGCAGGTATGGTTGCAGCAGGTGTTTATCCTAACCCTGTTCCTCATGCACATGTTGTTACAACAACAACCCATAAAACTTTAGCAGGTCCACGCGGTGGTCTTATCCTTGCTAAAGGTGGCGATGAAGAGTTTTATAAAAAACTGAACTCTGCTGTATTCCCTGGCTCTCAAGGTGGCCCTTTAATGCATGTTATTGCAGGTAAAGCGGTTGCATTAAAAGAAGCTATGGAGCCAGAATTTAAAGTTTATCAGCAACAAGTTGCTAAAAACTCGAAAGCAATGGTAGAAGTTTTCTTAGATCGCGGTTATAAAGTAGTGTCTGGCGGAACTGAAAACCACCTGTTTTTATTAGATTTAGTTGATAAAGATATTACAGGTAAAGATGCAGATGCTGCACTGGGTCGTGCAAATATCACTGTTAACAAAAACAGCGTACCAAATGATCCACGTAGCCCATTTGTAACTTCTGGTGTTCGTATCGGTTCTCCAGCGATTACACGTCGTGGTTTTAAAGAAGCGGAAGCTCGTGAATTAGCCGGTTGGATGTGTGATGTCCTTGATAATATCAATGATGAAGCGAACATTGAGAAAGTGAAACAAAAAGTCTTGGATATCTGCGCTAAATTTCCAGTTTACGCATAAGTTTGTAACGATATAATAAAACCCGTTGTACAAGCCCGCTTCGAGAACTTGTTCTTGGCGGGTTTTTTTGCATCTTAAAAATGGGGGATTGGATGGTTATTCCATCAACATTGTGGCTTGCCTTAGATTATTTTACCTATTTCTTTTCATACGGCATCTTTTTACCCTTTTGGTCCATATGGCTAAAAGGTGAGGGTGTCGATCCTGCAATGATAGGTCTGTTATTAGGTGTAGGTTTAACCGCACGTTTTGTTGGTAGCCTAATTTTAACGCCTGCGGTAAAGGATCCGTCAAAACTTATTACTGCATTGAGATTGTTTGCTTTTCTCTCATTACTTTTTACTGTTGCATTTATGATGGGTAGCCATTGGGCATGGTTATTCTTTGTAATGACAGGATTTAACGTTTTCTTTTCACCGATGGTGCCTTTAGGGGATTCTCTAGCTGGAACGTGGCAAAAACAGTTTCCTTTTGACTATGGGAAAATCCGCGTTTGGGGCTCAATCGCTTTTATTATTAGCTCATCATTGCTAGGTGTTTTAATTGATGCTTTTGGACATCCCATTATTCTTTATGGATTGATTGCCAGTACTTTTGCACTATTCCTGACATCTATGCTCCGCCCTAAAGTTATGCCACAGGGTAAAGTGAAAAAAGCAGAACACAGCAATGTGTCTTTTATGAAACTCATTTCAGATGGACCAGTTTGGCGTTTTCTGTTGTGTGTCTCTTTACTGCAAGGTGCGCACGCTGCTTATTATGGTTTTAGTGCACTTTATTGGGAAAAAGCAGGGTATGACACCGCAACAATCGGCTATCTTTGGTCATTAGGTGTGGTTTCAGAGGTGGTTGTTTTTATGCTCAGCCATCGTTTATTCCGCCGCTGGAGCGCAAGAAATCTACTCTTACTTTCTGCTTTTGCTGGACTTTTACGTTGGGGGTTAATGGGTAGTTTTACCGCATTACCCGCACTTATTGTTGTTCAAATCTTACATAGTGGTACGTTTACGGTGTGCCATTTAGCGGCAATGCGCTTTATTAGTGCACGTCAAGAGCACGAAATTATTCGTCTACAAGCGGTGTATTCGGCTTTGGCGATGGGTGGAAGTATTGCGATCATGACCATTGTCTCTGGTTGGTTGTATGAAAAACTTCCTAATCAAGAGTCGTTGATCTTCTGGTTAATGGCAGCATTAACGATCCCTGCTATGTTTATCAGACCAAGAGTACAACCTCAAAATACCTAATTTCTCTATTTTATAAAAATTAAGATCTGTAATGTCCCTTGATATTGCAGATCTTTTTATTTTCTCCTTTAAAAGCGCATTTTTTGATCAAACGAATAATTGACCATTCTAAATATTAGGTTTAGATTTAATTCATTCAAATGAATGAATGCAAAAAAGGTATTGTTATGAACAATAAATCAGTGATCCCAGCCAGTTTTTCTTTACAAGAAAGAGACAGACGCTGGCTGTTAGCTAGAGATATTATGAAAGATAATCAGTTAGATACATTGATTGTCTATGGTGATAGAGAATCCGCCGCGCCGGCACCATTTTGTATTGATCACTATTTTACAAATGACCGACTAGGATCGGTTGTTATTTTTCATGAAGATAAAAAACCATTGATAGTCACTTTTGCACCAATGATGATCGCCGATCATATGCAAGCAAAGCTACGTGGTGATTTGCAGTGGATTGATGAAGATAATCTTGTTGTAGGAAAAACAGGGCGTAATATTGCTCAATTACTAAAAGAAATGGGTGTGCAACAAAATGCACATATTGGTGTTATTGGCTTAGAGCCTTATCCTCCATTCTATTTTGATGGTGCAATGCCATTTAATACTCTAAACGGTATTAAGGATGCATTCCCTTATGCGAAATTTAGTTGTGTTTATCGTGATTTCTTTAAACGTGCATCCGTTAAAAGTGAAGAAGAACTGACACATGTAAGATATGCCGCCGCTATTGGTGAAGCAATGAGTGAAACAATGCGCGTCACAACCAGACCTGGGGCGACAGAAGCTGATCTTGCAGCTGCGATTACTGCAACTTGCTTATCCAGAGGTGGGTTTACGGCTGAAATTCTAATGGGATCAGGCTCTGAGTATATCGGTTGGGGTCCTCCTGCTTGGCAATATCGCTCACAAGCACCTCGTGAAATTCAAATGGGCGACATTGTGTTATCAGAAATTTTCGCTTTATATGGGATGTATGAAACACAACACCAAGCCGCTGTTGCAGTGGGGAAAATTCATGATAATTTAGAAAAAGCCGCTTTGGTTGCTCGTGAATGCTATGAAATAGGTGTTGAGCATTTAAAGGCAGGCATTACTTTTGGTGAAGTGGTTGATTTAATGGAAAAACCATTATTACAATCAGGGGGATGGCATGTGCATCCTCTTATCCATAGCATCAATCCTTATGGACCTATTGGTTTTGGTACTGCTCCGGGTATCGAATCATTACCATTGGCGAGTCGTTATAAACAAATTGAACGATTACCAAACCCGGGTCGAGAGCTTGTATTACAAGAGGGCATGACGTTTGCGTTTGAACCTAACTGTGGCTTTGGTCATCACTTATGTAACTTAGGTGGTACGGTTGTAGTTGGTAAATGTAAAGGGATTGAGTTAAATTCAAACTCAACACAATTAATGCGGGCTGATTTATAAGCCTAATAATAAATAGTTAATAAACAATGAAAAACACCAGTAAAACCGCGATAAGTACAGAACAGACTCAAGAAAAGTTAGTACAAGAAGGTATTAAGCTTTTTGCACTACACGGAATTAGTGGGTTGAGAACGAGACAACTTGCGCAGGATGCTGGTGTTAATCAATCAGCAATTCCTTATCATTTTGGTGGAAAACTAGGCGTTTATACTGCCGTTATTCAATATATTGCGACAGAATTAGCGTCAGAAATTCATTTTGACCAATTTGATAATAAGCTTCAGTTTTTATTAAAAGAAAATGAGTTAGATCGTGAATTACTTGCTTCTCTGATCCCTTTATTAGTCTCGGGATTAACGCGCGCTTTATTAGCACCTGAACGCCATTATTACAGTCAGTTGATTTTACGTGAGCAACTGGAGCCAACTGAAAATTATGAGCTGATTTATCGTAATTTAATTGAGCCTTTTCATTTACGACTATCTCATCTTATCGAATTAATCGATAAAAAGAGTGACACATTAACGACTACTATTCGTGCTCATGCCGTTATTGGGCAAATACTTGGGTTTGTGATCGCGAGAAAAGCATTTTTATTACGTATTGATAAACAG
The DNA here is from genome assembly GCF_016647575.1 of Proteus vulgaris. Classification (GTDB taxonomy): domain Bacteria; phylum Pseudomonadota; class Gammaproteobacteria; order Enterobacterales; family Enterobacteriaceae; genus Proteus; species Proteus mirabilis_B. The sequence goes on along the minus strand of NZ_CP032663.1, from coordinate 2,769,546 downwards.
GAAATGACATCGCAGTTATTAGATAAAATAGCCCAAGAAATTAGCCAATTATCAGTAAATGCACTATTAACAATAAATCAGTAGGTAATAAAAAAGACCATAATATTATGGTCTTTTTCTTTGTATATATTTTATTCGTATCAACGAAATTAACGTTTTAATGCATCTGTTAATTCACTACGAATTTCAGCTAATAATGCTCTGACAACACGTGGATTACCTGCAACAATATTACCTGTTTGTAGGTAGCCATGATTACCAGTAAAGTCAGAAACGATAGCACCTGCTTCACGAGCGATTAATTCGCCACCTAAGAAATCCCAAGGTTTTAAGCCAATCTCAAAGAAACCATCAACACGACCAGCTGCAACATAAGCTAAATCTAAAGCTGCTGAACCAGTGCGGCGGAAATCAGCACAAGGTACAAACAGTTTACCTAACATATTCATGTAAGCAGCTGAATGTTGTTTGCTTTTGAATGGGAAACCAGTCGCAAGAACTGCACCGTCTAAATCGCGAGCGTTAGAGCCACGTAGACGATAACCATTTAACTGTGCACCTTGACCACGAACGGCTGAGAATAATTCGTTACGCATAGGATCGTAAACAACAGCCACTTCAGTACGGCCTTTAATGCGTACAGCAATAGAAACAGAGAAGTGTGGAAGACGTTTAATGAAGTTAGTCGTGCCATCAAGTGGATCAATAACCCATTGTATGTCGTGATCTTCACCGAGTAACTCGCCACTTTCTTCCGTAATAATGGTGTGTTTTGGATAAGATTTACGGATGATTTCAATGATTGCTTGTTCTGCGTCACGGTCAACGTTAGTGACAAAATCATTGGTACCTTTCTGATTAGTTTCTACAGATTCAGGATTTTCGTAATTTTTGGCGATTAAATTACCAGCCTTACGTGCGGCACGTATGGCAATATTCAGCATCGGATGCATGGTTATCTTCCACAAGATGTTAAAGAACGGGGATAAAAAACGTGCGAGAGTATAACAGGCATTCGTGTTTCTGGCTACAATTGTGATAAAATAGATGGATCACAAAGCAATTAACAAGAAATCAATGTTAGAAAATATTCGCATCATCCTTGTAGAAACCTCGCATACAGGCAATATGGGCTCTACAGCTCGTGCTATGAAAACCATGGGATTAACCAATCTTTATTTTGTTAATCCAAAAGAAAAACCAGATTCACATTCTATTGCCCTATCAGCAGGTGCAAGTGATGTTATTGGCAATGCACATATTGTTAATAGTATCGATGAAGCGATTGAAGGCTGTGGTTTAGTCATAGGAACAAGCGCCCGTAGCCGTACACTTTCTTGGCCAATGCTTGCACCTCGTGAATGTGGTGAGCGTTGCGTTATGGAAGCTAAAAATAAGCCTGTTGCTGTTATTTTTGGCCGTGAACGCACAGGTTTAACTAATGAAGAATTACAAAAATGTGATTTTCATCTGTATGTTCCGACTAATCCAGAATATGGTTCTTTAAATTTAGCGATGGCTGTTCAGCTTGTTAGTTATGAAATTCGTATGGCAGCACTTGCCCAAGAAGAAAAACAAGAGGAAAATAGCCCATCAGAGATTGATTATCCACCAGCAGATGATATAGAACGTTTTTACGTTCATTTAGAGCAGGTGCTTAATGAATCTGGTTTTATTCGTCCTAAACATCCGGGACAAGTGATGAGCCGTTTACGCCGTCTATTTACGCGTGCGCGCCCAGAAACACAAGAGCTTCATATCTTACGTGGTATCCTGACGTCAGTTGAGAAATGGGCTAAGAAATAGAGGGCAAAGTTGATTAACTTAAGTCAACTTTTGGCTGAGTATAATACTTGACTAAAACACTCGGATAAATAGTTGACTAAATTACTCGGGAATGACACAATTTGATTATTGTTCACCACGGAGTATTTGTTATGAGACTGACATCAAAAGGGCGTTACGCAGTTACTGCAATGCTTGATGTTGCATTGCATTCACAGCAAGGCCCTGTCCCCCTCGCTGATATTTCAGAGCGTCAAGGGATTTCCCTTTCTTATCTTGAGCAGCTTTTCTCACGTTTGCGCAAAAATGAATTAGTCGCAAGTGTTCGTGGTCCTGGTGGCGGCTATTTATTAGGTCGTGATGCAGGACAAATTTTTGTTGCTCAAGTTATTTCTGCGGTTGATGAATCTGTCGATGCTACCCGTTGTCAGGGTAACAAAGAAGGTTGTCAAGGTGGCGATCGTTGCCTGACTCATACTTTGTGGCGTGATTTAAGTGATCGTATAACCAGTTTCCTAAGCAGTATCAGCCTTGAAGAGTTAGTAAATAACGAAGAGGTTATGGATGTCGCCGATCGTCAAGACAATGAAAAACGCCATGCTATTAATGGTCGTTTACAAGAAACCATTGTTAATATGCGAGTTTAACGGCGATCTCTAGGTAGGCAAAAACAAAATTATTAAAGAAGATCCGTCGTCTTTGGAGTTAGTGAGCAATGAAATTACCCATTTATCTAGATTATTCAGCAACCACTCCTGTTGATCCACGAGTTGCTGAAAAAATGATGCAATGCCTGACTATTGATGGCATTTTTGGTAACCCAGCCTCTCGTTCACACCGTTTTGGTTGGCAAGCAGAAGAAGCTATTGATATTGCACGTAATCAGATTGCTGATTTAATCGGTGCAGATCCTCGTGAAATCGTATTCACATCAGGCGCAACTGAAGCTGATAACCTCGCACTAAAAGGTGTTGCTAACTTTTACCAGAAAAAAGGTAAGCACATCATCACTTCAAAAACCGAACATAAAGCCATTTTAGACACTTGTCGTCAACTTGAGCGTGAAGGTTTTGAAGTCACTTATTTAGCACCAAAAAGTGATGGTCTAATTGACCTGAAAGAGCTTGAAGAAGCGATGCGTGAAGACACTATTTTAGTTTCTATCATGCATGTAAATAACGAAATTGGTGTTGTACAAGATATTGCTGCTATCGGTGAATTATGCCGTAGCAAAGGTATTATTTACCATGTAGACGCAACACAAAGCGTTGGTAAATTACCGATTGATCTTTCTAAGTTAAAAGTTGATTTACTTTCTCTTTCTGCGCATAAAGTTTACGGTCCTATGGGTATCGGTGCACTTTATGTTCGTCGTAAACCACGTATTCGTTTAGAAGCACAAATGCATGGTGGCGGACATGAGCGTGGTATGCGTTCAGGTACATTAGCCGTTCACCAAATTGTGGGTATGGGCGAAGCTTACCGTATTTTGAAAGAAGAAATGGCTGATGAAACTAAACGCTTAAACGAATTACGTTTGCGTTTATGGAATGGCATTAAAGATATCGAAGAAGTTTATATCAACGGTTCTTTAGAACACACTGCGCCAAACATTCTTAATGTGAGCTTCAACTATGTTGAAGGTGAATCATTAATGATGGCACTGAAAGATCTTGCTGTTTCTTCAGGCTCAGCCTGTACTTCAGCAAGTTTAGAACCTTCTTATGTACTGCGTGCGTTAGGTTTAACTGATGAACTTGCACACAGTTCTATTCGCTTCTCTCTGGGTCGTTTCACCACAGAAGAAGAAATAGATTATGCAATTGAACAAATCCACAGTGCAATTGGTCGCTTACGTGATCTTTCTCCACTTTGGGATATGCATAAACAAGGTGTTGATATCAACAGTATCGAATGGTCTCACCATTAATCAGACGTTTTCAGGAGTTAAATCATGGCTTATAGCGATAAAGTAATTGATCATTATGAAAACCCTCGTAATGTGGGATCATTTGATAATAATGACCCTACTGTAGGGAGTGGTATGGTTGGCGCACCTGCTTGTGGTGACGTTATGAAACTGCAAATCAAAGTTGACGATAATGGCGTAATTGAAGATGCGCGTTTTAAAACTTATGGTTGTGGTTCAGCAATTGCATCAAGTTCACTGGTAACAGAATGGATGAAAGGCAAAACATTAGATGAAGCCGAATCTATTAAGAACACAGCAATTGCCGAAGAATTAGAATTACCACCAGTGAAAATTCACTGTTCAATTCTTGCAGAAGATGCAATAAAAGCAGCGATTGCAGACTATAAAAGCAAACGCCAAGGCAAGTAATTGTCTTTTATAATAAAAAAATAAAATATTGGCGGATGCTGAAACTTTTTTTCAGTATCCGCTTTCGTTCTTTATGAGTGAGGTGTGCCATGTCAATTTCCCTTACAGAATCCGCCGCTAATCGTGTTCGCTCTTTCCTATCTAACCGTGGAAAAGGTGAAGGTTTACGTTTAGGCGTAAGAACATCCGGTTGTTCTGGAATGGCTTATGTTCTTGAGTTTGCTGATGTCATCAATGACGAAGATACTGTTTTTGAAGACAAAGGTGTGAAAGTTATCGTTGATGGTAAAAGCATGGTCTATTTAGATGGAACAGAGCTTGATTTCGTCAAAGAAGGATTAAACGAAGGCTTTAAATTTAACAACCCAAATGTATCGAATGAGTGTGGTTGTGGTGAAAGCTTCACTGTGTAATTTGTGTTAAAACACAGTATTAACGTTAATTAATCCAAGAGTAGATGTATGGACTATTTCACACTATTAGGCATGCCTAATCGTTTTGATATTGATAAACAGCAACTTGCTACACGTTATCAAGATATGCAGCGTCAATATCACCCAGATCGTTTTGCAGGTCAGTCTGAAAAAGAACAGGCTCAAGCAATCTCGCTTGCTTCAACCATCAATCAGGCTTATCAGACCTTAAAAAATCCACTCTCAAGAGCTGAATACATGCTCTCATTACACGGTATCGATATTGCTAATGAGCAACAAACGATGCACGATACTGCTTTTTTAATGGAGCAACTCACATTACGTGAAGAGCTGGATAACATCGAACACAGTGCTGAAGCCGAAAGTTTGTTAGCCGATTTTTCTGCGCGTTTAGAAAAAATGTACACAGTACGCCATGATGAAATGGTCAAAACGCTAGAGGATCAAACTTGGGATGTTGCTGCAGATAATGTGAGAAAATTGCGTTTTCTCGCGAAATTAAAAGAGCAAGTAGAACAACTTGAAGAACGCTTGTTTGATGGTTTTTAAGGGAAATAGTTATGTCATTATTACAAATTAGTGAACCAGGTCAAACGCCTGCACCGCATCAGCGCCGGCTTGCAGCGGGTATTGATTTAGGTACGACACACTCATTAGTTGCCACTGTACGTAGTGGGCAAGCCGAAGCGCTTTCTGACAACGAAGGTCGCTATTTATTGCCATCTGTCGTGCAGTATCAAGTTGATAATATCAACGTTGGTTGGAATGCTAAAAAAGAAGCAGAAAAAGATCCTGCTAACACGATAAGCTCAATTAAAAGAATGGTGGGTCGCTCACTGAGTGATGTGACAAGCCGTTATCCAAACCTTCCTTATCATTTTCATGAAAATGACAATGGTTTACCGCTGATCAAAACAGCGGCAGGTATTGTTGATCCTATTCAAGTCTCTTCTGACATCTTAAAAACATTGGCTGAACGTGCAACACAATCATTAGGTGGCGAACTTGATGGTGTTGTTGTTACTGTACCCGCTTATTTTGATGATGCTCAACGTCAAGGCACAAAAGAAGCCGCTCGTCGTGCTGGTTTGCATGTTTTACGTTTATTAAACGAACCTACAGCAGCTGCTATTGCCTATGGTCTAGATTCAGGAAAAGAAGGCACCATCGTTGTTTATGACTTAGGTGGTGGTACTTTTGATATCTCTGTTCTTCGTTTAACTAAAGGTGTTTTTGAAGTCTTAGCGACTGGCGGTGATACCGCGTTAGGTGGCGATGATTTTGATATGATGCTGGCAGATTGGATAAGAGAACGTGCTGGTTTTGGACATCAAAAAGATGCTGTATTACAACGTCAATTACTGGATGTTGCGTCAGAAACTAAAATTGCATTGAGTGATAATGATGTTACGGATATCAACATTAATGGATGGAAAGGTGAGATCACTCGAGCTGAGTTTGAATCATTAATTCAATCATTAGTGAAGCGTACACTATTATCTGTTCGCCGCGCATTAAAAGACGCAGATGTTGAAATAGATGAAGTTTTAGAAGTGGTTATGGTTGGTGGTTCAACGCGTGTACCATTGGTTCGTCAAATGGTTGGTGATTATTTTAAACGTGAACCTTTAACTTCTATTGATCCAGATAAAGTGGTTGCCATTGGTGCTTCAATCCAAGCTGATATTTTGGTGGGTAATAAACCGGATAGCGAAATGCTATTGCTGGATGTTATTCCTCTTTCTCTTGGCCTTGAAACAATGGGCGGATTAGTTGAGAAAGTGATCCCTCGCAATACCACTATTCCTGTTGCCAGAGCACAGGAATTTACGACATTCAAAGATGGTCAAACCGCAATGAGTGTTCACGTCGTTCAAGGTGAGCGTGAAATGGTGAGCGATTGTCGTTCTCTTGCTCGTTTTACACTGCGTGGAATTCCGCCAATGGCTGCCGGTGGCGCACATATTCGTGTCACATTCCAAGTTGATGCGGATGGCTTACTTAGTGTTAGTGCGATGGAAAAATCAACGGGTGTTGAAGCCTCAGTACAGGTCAAGCCTTCTTATGGTCTTAGTGATACTGAAATCGCTAAGATGATCCAATCTTCGATGGAAAATGCCCAAGAAGATTTACAAGCTCGTCGTTTAGCCGAGCAAAAAGTCGAAGCAGCTCGTGTGTTAGAAAGTTTAACCGCAGCATTAGAAGAAGATGCTCATCTGTTAAATGAAGATGAGAAAACGGCTATCGACAAAGTTGTAGATACCTTAATAGAGAGCGTTGAAGGAACAGATCCTGTTGCTATTGAAAACGCGATTAAACTACTGGATAAGCAAACTCAGGATTTTGCAGCGCGTCGTATGGATTCATCTATTCGACAAGCGTTGGCAGGTCATTCTGTGGATGAGATATAACTATGCCTAAAATTGTATTTTTACCCCATAGCACACTGTGCCCTGAAGGTGCTGTTGTTGACGCAACAGAAGGTGAGTCTATTCTAGATGTCGCATTACGCAACGGTATCGAGATTGAACATGCTTGTGAAATGTCTTGTGCATGTACAACTTGTCACTGTGTAGTGCGTGAAGGTTTTGATTCACTAGAAGAGAGCTCTGAGCTTGAAGACGACATGTTAGATAAAGCGTGGGGTTTAGAGCCTGAAAGCCGCTTAAGTTGCCAAGCAAAAGTGACTGACGAAGATTTAGTTGTTGAGATCCCTAAATATTCGATTAACCACGCAAGAGAGCATTAATTTTAGGAGTCGAGCATGAAATGGAGTGACACGCGTGAAATAGGGGAAGCGTTATTTGATCTTTACCCTGACACTGATCCTAAAACAGTACGCTTTACTGATATGCATCAGTGGATTTGTGATTTAGAAGATTTTGATGATGATCCACAGAAATCCAATGAAAAAATTCTTGAAGCTATTTTACTTGTTTGGCTTGATGAATTTGAATAATTGACGACACCGTAAACTTAAAAGACTGGCTTATTGCCGGTCTTTTTGCATTATGACCTTTTACATTCCACCTTGTCAGTGATTTAAAAATAACCATAAAGAGGGGAGTAGAGATATTTTGTTATGCGATCTTCTTCGAGGAATATCATGTAAATACGGAAGATCACTGGATGATAATGGTGACCTCTTGGTTTTTGCAGTAAATTGATCACGCTAAACGCTAAATATCTGGTAGTCTGAATAGGTTAACTGCCACCAGTAATAATAAGTGAGACAATAAATGAATAAACAAATTATGCCTATCATGCTGTCAAATGAACCTGCTGCTGCATGTTGGGGTGAAAAAGCACTAATTAGCACTAGCGAAACCGGCATGACAATCCACTTAACGGAAGAAAACCGTTTAGGCGCTATTCAGCGCGGTGGACGTAAAGTTGATGGTCAAGGCATTCGTAATGTTGCACTTGTTGGCGACGGCTGGGATTTAGAACGTAGTTGGGCTTTCTGGTTAGGTTTTAGAGCACCTAAAGGCGCTCGTTCAATCGAATGGCCACAATTAAATGATGCTGATAAACACGAACTAGAATCACGTATTCGCATCGTTGATTGGGTTAGAGATACCATCAATACACCAGCAGAAGAATTAGGACCAGAACAACTGGCACAACGCACGGTTGATCTTTTCTGTGGTCTTGATAAAGAAGATATTAGCTATAAGATCACCAAAGGCGTTGATCTACGCGATCAAAACTATGCAGGTATCTATACAGTTGGTCGCGGCTCTTCTCGTGACCCTGTCTATTTAGCATTAGATTTCAACCCAACCAAAGATAGTAATGCTCCTGTATTTGCTTGCTTAGTCGGTAAAGGTATTACTTTTGATTCAGGTGGTTATAGCATCAAACCTTCATCATCTATGAATTCAATGAAAGCCGATATGGGTGGTGCAGCAACGTTAGCGGGTGCTTTAGCATTAGCGGTTACTCGTGGTTTAAATAAACGCGTAAAACTACTGCTATGTATTGCAGATAACATGGTCAGCGGTAATGCCTTTAAATTAGGTGATATTATCCGTTACCGTAATGGCAAATCAGTTGAAATCATGAATACCGATGCTGAAGGCCGTTTAGTTTTAGCGGATGGTTTAATTGATGCAAGCAATATTGCACCAGAGTTGATTATCGATGCAGCAACATTAACAGGTGCTGCTAAAGTTGCAGTAGGTAATGATTACCACTCTGTATTGAGCTTTGATGATAAATTAGCAGCAGAGTTACTGACTAGTGCTGAACAAGAAAATGAATTGTTCTGGCGTCTGCCATTAGCAGATTTCCATCGTAGCCAATTACCTTCTAGCTTCGCTGATTTAAACAATATTGCCGCACCTTCTCATACTGCGGGTGCAAGTACAGCTGCTGCATTCTTATCGCACTTTGTGACTGACTACAAAAAAGGTTGGGTACATATTGATTGTTCAGCAACGTACAGAAAATCTTCTGTAGAACAATGGGCAGCAGGTGCTACGGGTTACGGTGTGCGTTCTATCGCGAATCTGTTATTAGCAAAAGCAAAATAATAAACGTTATTTGATTTGGAGTTTGTAATGGGTGTATCTGAACAATTTGAAACACAAGAAATTGTTTCTGTTGAAGGTTCTTCTTTAAAGTTAAGCGTTCTAGAGCCACAACCTGAAGAATTAACAACCGCACTTAGCGAGTTTTTTGGTGAACATAAACCGATCCGCCGTGCCTTTATTGTTAATGCTCAGGAGCAAGATAATGAAGAGTCGTTTTATCTTATTGGTTTAGAAATAACGGGTGAAGAAGAGGCGATTGCGCAAATACTCCCTCAAGCGGCTGAATCAGCTTTTGAATATTTAGAAGAAGGGCAATCACTAGATTTTTGCTTTGTGGATAAAGATGAAAAAGGTGTAAGTCATTTTATGATCCACCATGTATCACCTTTTTATCAACGCAAACTTGGAGGATTCTTAAGAAAAGGTATCCCGATAGTTAATCTGGATAGTTAATTCAGCCCTCTAAATTTAGGCGATATCTCATCAGATATCGCTTTTTTTTACCTTATAATAGAAAATTGACTAAATTAGCAAATCGTTTGCATTTTTATATAACGCTTTGTTTTAGATAGGCTTTGTTTTTAAAGTAAAAATAAGGTGATTTCGTGTTGTAAATTATTTTGTTTTACGCGATAAAAAATAGCTAATCTCATTATTTTTTATCTTATTAGAATGAAGAAATACATATATTATCTCTGCCTGCATAAAACATCGCATTATTCAGGGGTTGAATTAAAGGAAATGGATATGAACCAAAACCAGTTTAGACAATATACAGAAAAGAGAGGTTATCGTTGGAGCTCTCTTGCTGTTGTATTGGCATCAGCATTAGCTCTTATGGGCTGTGATGACAAAGCAGATGAAAACACATCATCTGCGGATAAGACGCAAAATACACAAGTTGCCGAGCAAAAAGACGCTGCTCAGAGCACATCAGGCACCACGACTCAAACAAGCGAAAAACCTGCAGTTACAACAAAAACGAATAACGAAACTGCATTAAAAAGCAAAGAAGTCCGTGATGAGTTGGCAATGCGTTTTGTAGGCAAAGAAGTCACCGTATTAGATGCATCAGAGTTACAACGTGATGGTGCGAGTACTATGGTTGTGACTTTCTCTGTACCACTTGATCCTGACCAAAAGTTTGATGATGTTATTCATCTTGTTGATACCAAAAAAGGGAAATTAGAAGGTGCGTGGGAGTTATCTGATAACTTAATGGAATTGCGTTTCCGCCATTTACCTCCATCAACAGAATTAAACTTAACAATTGATGAAAAAATCAAAGGTATTAATGAACGTACATTAACGACACCTTTTAGCCAAAAATTTACGACAGAAGAAATTTTCCCATCTGTTGGCTTTACCAGTAAAGGGTCGTTATTGCCACTTGAAGCAGCTGAAGGCCTACCGATTACTGCGTTAAATGTGGGGCAAGTTGACGTAAACTTTTTCCGTGTTAAAGATGAGCAACTCGCTCAATTCTTAACGCAATGGGAAAGTCGTTCCAATATTAATTATTGGGAATCAGATGAGTTTCTATCCCAAGCTGATTTGGTTTATACCGGTCGCTTCGAATTAAACACAGAAACAAATACCCGTGAAAACGTATTGTTACCGCTAAAATCGATAGATGCCTTAAAAAAAGAAGGTGCCTATATTGCGGTTATGCAACAAGCGGGTAAATACTCTTATACAGTGCCAGCAACAGTATTCACATTTAGTGATATCGGGCTGTCAATGCACAGTTATCTTGATACGTTAGATATCTTCACCCAATCACTTAAAAATGGTTCTGCGTTAGATAAAGTAGAAATTCGCCTGTTAGATGAAAAAGGTGGCTTGATTTCTAAAGCGCAAACCGATAGTCAAGGACATGCCACACTTGAGAAAAGTGATAAAGCACGTTTATTAATGGCTATTCGTGATGGGCAAACCAGTATGATTGATTTGCGTAAACCTGCGCTTGATCTTTCTGAGTTTGATATTGGTGGACCACAAGGTTATAGCAAACAATTTTTTGCTTTTGGTCCTCGCGATCTCTATCGTCCCGGTGAAACATTAATCGTTAATGCATTGCTACGTGATGGTGATGGTAATCCTATTAAAGAGCAACCTGTTAAAGTTGATCTACTTAAAACAGACGGGCAAGTTTCTCGTAGTTTTGTTTGGCAACCAGAGAACGGACTTTACCAATTAAAATTAGTTATTCCTGCGGATGAAAATACGGGTACACGTACCTTACGTTTTGATGTAGGCGATGGTACTCCTCGTTTCTATGAGTTTCAGGTAGAAGATTTTATGCCAGAACGTATGGCATTAGAAATCACGGGTAAGAAAGGAATTATACTAAGCGGTAATGACGCTTATTTTGACATTAAGGGTCGCTATCTTTATGGCGCACCAGCTGCCGATAATCGCTTACAAGGGCAAGTTTTCTTAAAAGCCTCTCGTGAAGCTGTCAGTAAATTACCGGGCTATGAATTTGGTGCTGTAAAAGATGAAAACTTCAGTCGTTTACTGGATGAGTTTGAACTTAATTTAGACTCTGATGGTGAAGGTGGAGTGAATGTTGATAGTGAACGCTATGAAGAGCTGAAATCACCTATCAATATTATTTTACAAGCAAGTTTACTTGAAGCTGGCGGACGCCCTGTTACTCGCCGTTATCAACAAGCTGTTTGGCCTGCCACTCATCTTGCTGGTATTCGCCCAGTCTTCCCTAAAAAAGAAGTCTATGACTATCGGACGGACAAATATAAATCAGGTTATAGCGTTGATGAAAATTCAATGGCTGAATTTGAAATTGTCTATACAGACCAAGATGGTAAGAAACTACCTGCTAACGATCTTAAAGTGAAGTTTATCTATGAACGTCATGATTATTACTGGCGTTGGTCTAGTTCTAATGGCTGGGAATCTGGCTATAACGAAAAAGATCTGCAAATGGATGAGCAAACAATCAAGATTGCGAAAGATGGCACTGCAAAAGTGGCATTCCCTGTTGAATGGGGCTCTTATCGTATCGAAGTTGTCGATCCTAAAACAGAATTAGTCAGTAGCCTACGTTTCTGGGCAGGTTATTCTTGGATGGATAACACGGGTGGAACAGGTGCGGTAAGACCAGACCAAGTTAAGCTTAAACTAGATAAAGAAGGTTATTTACCGGGTGAAAAAGTTAAGTTAAACATCGTTGCACCTCATCCGGGTAAAGGTTATGTGTTACTAGAATCAAGTAATGGGCCTTTATGGTGGCAAGAGATTGATGTGCCAGAAAAAGGGCTTGATGTTGAAGTGCCTATTAATAAAGAGTGGGCAAGACACGATCTCTATCTGACTTCTGTTGTCGTAAGACCGGGAGATACGTCAAAACAGGCGACAGTAAAACGTGCTGTGGGTATTTTGCATTTACCATTGCAGGATAAAAACCGTCGTATTGATATTTCACTTGATGCACCGGAAAAAATTCGCCCTAACCAAGATTTAAAAATCCGTATTAAAGCGAATCCAGTTGCAGGTCAGCCATTACCTGAAAATATTAATGTATTGGTTTCTGCGGTTGATACTGGTGTATTAAACATCACAGAGTATAAAACGCCAGATCCTTACGATGCTTTCTTTGGACGTAAACGCTACAGCATCGACCAATATGATGTTTACGGACAATTAATTGAAGGGCAAGGGCGTTTAGCTAACTTGCGCTTTGGTGGTGATGGTGGTGAAGCAGCTGCATTATCTCGTGGTGGTAAAAAACCATTAACTGATGTGCAAATCATTGCTCAACAAACGGCTCCAGTAAAATTAAATGCACAAGGTGAGGGGGAAGTTTCTTTACCTATTCCTGAGTTTAATGGCGAAGTTCGTTTAATGGCACAAGCTTGGACCGCAGATAAATTTGGTAGCCAAGAAGGTAAAGTTGTTATTGCTGCCCCGTTAGTGACTCAGCTTTCATTACCTCGCTTTATGGCTGGTGGTGATAATGCACTTTTATCTTTAGATTTAACTAATCTAACGGATGATGCGCAATCTATTACCTTAAATTATACCGCTTCAGGTTTAGTGGGATTAGGTGGCGCTGAAAGCAAAACTGTCTCGCTAACGAAAGGTGAACGTACTCAAATTCAAATTCCAGTAAAAGCGAAACATGGCTTTGGACAAGGTGAATTCTCACTGTCTATTTATGGTATTAAAGTACCGGGTGAAGAGATTAAACCTTACCACAATACATGGAATATCGGTGTTCGCCCTGCATTCCCAGCAGAAACTATTCATTATGCAAGTACATTGCAAGATGGTGATACTTGGCGTTTACCGTCAGAAATTTTAAGTCGCTTTAATAGCTCAACGCTTGAAGGTGAATTATTACTGACAAGTCGTCCTCCGTTGCAGGTGGCACGTTATGTTAGAGAGTTGTTTGCTTATCCTTATGGTTGCTTAGAACAAACAGTTAGTGGGCTTTATCCTTCACTGTATTCAACAGAAAAAGAGTTGAAACAGTTGGGAATTAAAACGCAAACTGATGCTGATAGAAAAGTAGCTATTGAGAAAGGTATTGCTCATCTGCTGACGATGCAAAAATCAGAAGGTGGGTTCTCTTTATGGGATCAAGGTGGACGTGAAGAATATTGGTTAACTGCGTATGCGACTGACTTCTTATTCCGTGCGTCACAACAAGGTTACTCAGTTCCAGCTGATTCATTAAAACGTGCAAACGATCGTTTATTACGTTATTTACAAGATAAAAACTTAGTTAACTATGAATATGCAGTTAACCAAGATGCAGCACGATTCTCAGCAAGGGCTTATGCTGCATTAGTCTTAGCAAATCAGCAAAAAGCACCTTTAGGTGAATTACGTCGTCTCTATCTTGAGCGTAATCAAGCAGGAAGTGGCTTAGCTTTAGTTCAGTTGGGTATCGCATTAAAATTAATGGGTGATAGCAGCCGCGCTGAAAGCTTGATTGCTGAAGGTGTAACAACAACACGTAAATATAATTATGGATTGGGTGATTACGGTAGCACCATTCGTGACCAAGCATTAATTATTGCACTGTTAAGTGAAAATAACCTTGAAACACAATCTCGTGATGCAAGTGTGATTGCACTATCTGATAACTTAACAAGCCGCGAATGGTTCTCAACCCAAGAAAGTAACTCGTTATACCTTGCTGGACGCTTCTTTATTAATATGGCAGAACAGCCTTGGGAAGTCGCTGTTAATCGTCAAGTCCCTGCAATCAGTAGCGATCGTGCAGTCAATGAGACATTAACATCAGCACAATTACAAGAAGGCTTAGAGCTAAATAACCGTGGTGGCGCTGCGATTTATTCTCGTATGAATATCGTGGGTTATCCGAAAGTTGCTCCTGCTCCTTATAGTAATGTATTAAATGTTCATCGTAGTTACTATGATTTGAAAGGAAACCGCGTTCATCCTAATCGCTTACAAAGTGGTGAAATGTTGGTGGTTAAACTGGAAGTTTCTGCTGATAGAGACGTACCTGATGCATTAGTTGTTGATTTATTACCTGCGGGTCTTGAAATCGAAAACCAAAACTTAGCATCAAGCAGCGCAAGCTTAAGTGATAGTGCAGCAGACTTGCAGGAATTTATCGACGATATGGGACAAGCCAATATCAAACATCTCGAATACCGTGATGATAGATTTGTTGCTGCTATCTCTGTTGATAAATATCGCCCAACAACATTGCTCTATTTAGCAAGAGCAGTAACACCGGGTAGCTATCAAGTACCACCACCACAAGTTGAATCTATGTATGTGCCTTACTGGCGTGCAATAGGATCAACAGAAACCAAGATTGACGTTGTTCCTTAAGTCTTGTAGCCCTTTCTTCGGAAAGGGCTTTTTCCTTTGAGTGATTGAATGAAACTAGGATATAAACGGCTTATTGCTGTTATCATTATTTTTTTGCTAGCAACGCCTATTTTAGTCTGGATCGCAGATAAAATTTGGCCTCTCCCTGATCCTGAACCTCAAATTGCGACTATTGTTACAGCGCAAGATGGCACACCTCTTTGGCGTTTTGCCGATAAAGAAGGGGTATGGCGTTATCATGTCAAACTCACTGATGTCTCTCCTGAATATTTAGAAGCCTTAATTACTTATGAAGATCGCTGGTTTTATCAACATCCCGGTGTTAATCCGATGGCGATATTACGGGCAGCATGGCAAGACTTGAGCTCAGGAAGAATTGTGTCAGGCGGAAGTACGCTATCAATGCAAGTAGCTCGCCTTATTGATCCTCATTCCCGTACTTTAGGGGGGAAAATCAAACAGCTTTGGCGCACTCTGCAATTAGAGTGGTATTACTCAAAAGATGAAATTCTGGAGATTTACCTCAATAGAGCACCCTTTGGCGGTACGTTAGAAGGTATTGGTGCAGCAAGCTGGGCTTATTTAGGTAAGTCACCCGCTGATTTATCTGCGGGAGAAGCGACTTTAATGGCGGTATTGCCACAAGCGCCAAGTCGTTTACGGCCAGATAGATACCCTGAACGCGCTCAAGCTGCTCGGGATAAAGTATTAGATAGACTGGCAGAATATCAAATATGGTCACAAGAAAAAGTTGATGAAATCAAGGAAGAGCAGGTTTTATTAGCTCCAAGACAAACACCACAATTAGCGCCATTACTGGCTCGTCGTATGTATAACGAAAAGCGGGAGCCTGTTATTACAACAACGATTGATATCAATATTCAACGACAACTCGAAGATATTGCTAATCAATGGAAGTACCAATTAGCGGATAAAACATCCTTAGCCATCTTAGTTGTTGATCATACGGATATGAGTGTGAAAGGGTATGTTGGCTCTGCCGATTTTAATGATAATTCGCGCTTTGGTCATGTCGATATGATCAGTGCATGGCGCTCGCCAGGTTCAACATTAAAGCCATTTATTTATGCACTTGCATTAGATGAAGGGCTTATTCATGCTGAATCACTCTTACAAGATGTTCCTCGTCGATTTGATAATTATCGCCCCGGCAATTTTGACTCCGATTTTAATGGTGCGGTTAGTGCCAGTGAAGCATTAAGTCGCTCTTTAAATTTGCCAGCGGTACAACTTATCGAAGTGTATGGTGCGAAGAAATTTGCGGCAAAATTACGTCATAATCATCTTGAAATGCGATTCCCTTATGGTTCTGAGCCAAATTTAGCACTGATTTTAGGGGGAACTGCAACGCGAATGGATGAGCTTGTTTCTGCCTTTAGCGCATTAGCAAGGCAAGGGAAAACAGCACCATTACGTTTTAAACCAGAACAAATAATAGAAGACCGAGTGTTGATGTCTCAAGGATCAGCATGGATTATTAGGCGTATCTTAGCCGGGGAAGCCAGACCTCGCCCAGATAGCGCAATTTCACCCGTTGTTCCTTTAGCTTGGAAAACAGGGACAAGTTATGGCTATCGTGATGCATGGTCTATTGGTGTGAATGCGCGCTATACCATTGGCGTTTGGGTAGGTAGACCCGATGGAACACCTGTTGCAGGGCAGTTTGGTTTTGCGACAGCCGTCCCTATTATGAATCAGGTCAATAACTTATTAACGGGCTACTTCTATCAAAATAAACAAAGACCACCAACAGATTTACGCCCTAGTAGTGTAACAGCAGTTACTATCTGTTGGCCGACAGGTAAGGCATTACCTAAAGAAGATAGCAACTGTAGAGTCAGTCGTCGAAGCTGGATCTTAGATAACACCATTCCGCCAACTTTGTTAAATGATAGCCAAGAAGGTATTTTGGGGATCAACGAAAAAATTTGGTTAGATAATGAAGGTAAACGCACGGGACCTAATTGCCCTAATGCAGAGTTAAAAGATATCGCCTTGTGGCCGATAGCATTAGAAGCATGGTTACCTGAAAAAGAGCGCAGAGCAAAACGACTGCCACCGATTTCTGACACTTGCCCACCAATTAAAGAAGATATCATTCCTCTGTTTATCTCGGGTATCCGTGCTGGTGATTTATTAAGGCCATTACCCGGCGAAACTAATCTTGAAATAACCGTTTCTACGCAAGGTGGAAGTGGTACGCAATGGTGGTTTTTAAATGGTGAGCAAATAGGTAAAACAGAAAACGGAGAAACATTCTCTTATTTATTAGAGAAACGAGGTAAATACCAACTTTCAGTACTTGATCTAAGTGGTCAAACGGATATGGTTAATTTTATATTTCGTTAAACTAAAACGATAAAATAAACGAGAACTGAGTGATTTTTCACTAAATTAGTTTTTTCGATAAAGGTAAAGAGGCTATTTATCGTGTTTCATTTCGGTTCTTTTTTTATTCTTATTTTCAAGGTTGAACATGGAAAACGTCAAAAATGTGATTAGATCGATAATTTATAACTTTTTTGCCACAGTTTTTTAAAAAAAAAGGATATTCAATCTGTGCAATTCATTTTTATCCTCCTATAATCGAGCACTATTTTTTGCAGGGAATGCGGTTTTTGATTCGTTTTTCCATGATCTGCGATAAAAGAGATAACAAAAGTTATCATTAATAAAATAATTTAGAGGTAAGACATGGCTATTCAGCGCACATTTTCTATTATCAAACCAAACGCAGTGAAAAAAAATGTTATCGGTGCTATCTATCACCGTTTTGAAAGCGCAGGCTTTAGCATCATTGGTGCTAAAATGCTGCATTTAACGCGCGAACAAGCTGAAGGCTTTTATGAAGAACACAAAGGCCGTCCTTTCTTTGACGGTTTAGTTGAATTTATGACTTCGGGCCCAATCATGGTTCAAGTGTTAGAAGGCGAAAACGCGATCCAACGTCACCGTGATCTGATGGGTGCAACTAATCCAGACAACGCATTAGCGGGTACATTACGTGCTGACTACGCTGATAGCTTTACTGAAAATGCGGTACACGGTTCAGATTCAGAAGCTTCTGCTGCTCGCGAAATTGCATACTTCTTCACTGAAAATGAAGTTTGCGCGCGCTAATTTATTAGCATCTCTACGCGAAAAACAGTACAATGCGACGCCCTGTTTGATAATTAACAGGGCGTTTTTTATTATTGTTTAATTATACAAATATATAAGTATCCCATTAGCATCAATGCTAATGCAGGCCGCATAGTGTAACAACGAGGCAATGTCATGACCCAATCTACCACCCCAGCGCCAAGCGCTTCTGTCGCTGTTTCTAAAGAAAATACTGTGAATCAAAAAACTAAAATTAATCTGTTAGATTTAAATCGTAAACAGATGCGTGAGCTTTTTGTCTCTATGGGCGAAAAACCTTTCCGTGCTGACCAAATTATGAAGTGGATGTACCACTACTGTTATGACGATTTTGATCAAATGACAGATATCAACAAGGTGTTACGCAATAAATTAAAAGAAATTGCTGAAATTAAAGCACCTGAAGTTTCTGAAGAACAACGTTCAACAGATGGCACGATTAAATGGGCAATTAAAGTTGGTGATCAACAAGTAGAAACTGTGTATATCCCAGAAGATGATCGCGCAACATTATGTGTTTCTTCACAAGTTGGTTGTGCTTTAGAGTGCAAATTCTGTTCAACTGCACAGCAAGGTTTTAACCGTAACTTGAAAGTGTCTGAAATTATTGGGCAAGTTTGGCGTGCCGCTAAAATTATTGGCTCATTAAAAGAGACAGGCCGTCGTCCTATTACTAACGTTGTTATGATGGGAATGGGGGAGCCATTACTGAATTTAAATAATGTTATTCCAGCACTTGAAATCATGATGGATGATTTCGGTTTTGGTCTATCTAAACGTCGAGTCACTGTTTCTACATCAGGTGTTGTGCCTGCATTAGATAAACTAGGTGATGCGGTTGATGTAGCTTTAGCCATTTCATTACATGCACCAACTGATGAAATTCGTGATGAGATCGTTCCAATTAACAAGAAATATAATATTGAAATGTTTCTTGAAGGTGTTCGCCGCTATATTGCTAAATCAAATGCGAACCAAGGGCGAGTGACTATTGAGTATGTCATGCTTGATCATATTAATGACAGCACAGATCAAGCTCATCAATTAGCTGAACTTTTAAAAGACACGCCATGTAAAATTAACTTAATTCCATGGAACCCGTTCCCGGGTGCGCCATACGGACGTAGTTCTAATAGCCGAATTGACCGTTTCTCTAAAGTATTAATGGAATATGGCTTTACGACAATCGTGCGTAAAACGCGTGGCGATGATATCGATGCGGCTTGTGGGCAATTAGCGGGTGATGTTATTGACCGTACAAAACGCACACTGAAAAAACGCCAACAAGGTGAACTAATTTCAGTAAAAGCAGTCTGATACAGTTGGATATCTCTTTCTTTGTGAAGTGTATTACATAATTGCGATGTAGAGAGAACAAGGATGAATTTATTTAAGGAATATGACGATGATAAGGATATCATCAGTAGTTATAACTATTGGCTTGATGTTATTGACACTCGGTTGTCAATCATCAGCCAATCAAGAGCGTGTTGCAGTGTCTACACGTTTACAATTAGGTGATGCTTATTTAGCTGAAAGACAATATCAAATAGCGCAATATCATTTCCAAAAAGTGTTATCGGTGATGCCAAATCACTCCGATGCAAATTTAGGAATGGCGTTAACATCGCAGTTATTGGGAAATTCTATTCAAGCGTTAGATTATTACAAATTAGCGATGAACTCGAAGCCAGTAAATGTTAATGTATTAAGGCTTTATGGTAATTTCCTTTGTGAACAAAAACTATTAAACAATAATAGTGTGTTAATTGAGGATATACCGCCAGATTATTTGGTCTGTCAGCAAAGTGATAATAAAATATCAAAAAATTCGCGGTGATACGTTAAGGTACTTTGTGCTTTTGCGAATTCATCAATGTTAAACATCCAATAGCCACAGTGCCTAGATTGCTAATGAATACTGAAAACAAAACCGAAGAAGTGAAATTAACAGCAGGTCAACTTTTACGCCAGGCACGAGAAAAGGTGGGGCTAACACAACAAACTGTTGCTGATCGACTTTGTTTGAAGTTATCAACAGTTCGCGAAATTGAAACAGACTCCGTTTCTTCTGATATTGCACCAACATTTTTACGCGGATATATGCGTTCTTACGCTAAGTTAGTCGGCGTTCCTGAAAAAGACATCCTTGGTTTTATCGACCAACAAGCTCCTGTCAAACAAATTAGAATGACAACCACACAAAATTACTCATTAGGCAAACGTCATAAAAAACGTGAAGGTTGGCTGATGAAACTCACATGGGTGATTTTGATTGTTATGGTTGCTCTTGTCGGTGTTTGGTGGTGGCAAGGTCATCAGGCTGATCAACAAGAATTAGTCTCTATGGCATCTCAAGACATAGGGCAAAACAGTACTCAAGAAAACACCAACACGATAGATTCTCCTTTAGCAACCTTAGATAATACGCCAACATCTGAAGGTGATAATTTACAAGTACCTGCGTCGCCATTAGCTGATAATCAGGCAAATAATGTCGCTATATCGCCAACGACTGAAACGACGTCACCAGCACCAACAGAAGTGAGAACGGTTCCATTACCTGTATCACCTCTAACAACATCAACAACTTCTCGTGCAAATTCAGCACAAGAATCTACCTCATCAGAAGCTCCGGCTATTGCGAATCAATTGGTTCTTATGTTTGATGGTGAATGTTGGTTAGAAGTTCGTAATGCTCAAAATAAAGTCTTATTTAATGGTATTAAGAAAGCGGGTGATCGTTTGGAATTTGATGGTGAGCAACCTTATAAACTAAAAATAGGCGCACCTTCTGTTACTCGCTTACAGTTTAATGGTGAATCAGTTGACTTAAGCCGTTTTACTGGAAAAATAGCAAAAATAACAGTGCCGAGCGCTTAATCTGACTACACATTTGAGCAAGCATGGAAGCATGGGAGAATTAATCAATGCATAAAGAATCACCTATTATTCGTCGCAAATCGACACGAATTTATGTGGGTAATGTACCTATTGGCGATGGTGCTCCTATCGCGGTACAGTCGATGACGAATACACGAACGACAGACGTAGAAGCGACTGTTCGCCAGATAAAGTCTCTGGAACGTGTAGGGGTGGATATTGTTCGCGTTTCTGTACCGACAATGGATGCTGCGGAAGCATTCAAATTAATTAAGCAGCAAGTTAATGTACCTTTAGTTGCTGATATTCACTTTGATTATCGTATTGCATTAAAAGTCGCTGAATATGGCGTTGATTGTTTACGTATCAATCCGGGGAATATTGGTAGTGAAGAGCGTATTCGCCAAGTCGTTGATTGCGCTCGTCATAACAATATTCCTATTCGTATTGGTGTAAACGGCGGTTCACTTGAAAAAGATATTCAAGAGAAATACGGCGAGCCAACACCAGAAGCATTAGTTGAATCAGCAATGCGCCATGTAGATATCCTTGATAAGCTGAATTTTGAACAGTTTAAAGTCAGTGTAAAAGCTTCTGATGTTTTCCTTGCTGTTGATTCATACCGCTTATTAGCGAAAAAAATAGATCAGCCACTGCATCTTGGGATCACTGAAGCGGGTGGCGCAAGAGCAGGATCGGTTAAATCTGCGATTGGTCTTGGGATCTTATTATCAGAAGGTATCGGCGATACATTAAGGATTTCATTAGCTGCAGATCCGGTTGAAGAAGTTAAAGTAGGTTTTGATATTCTCAAATCCTTACGTATTCGCTCTCGCGGAATTAACTTTATTGCTTGTCCAACGTGTTCACGCCAAGAATTTGATGTTATTGGAACAGTCAATGAATTAGAGCAGCGTCTGGAAGATATCATCACACCTATGGATGTTTCCATTATTGGTTGTGTGGTTAATGGACCAGGTGAAGCTGAAGTTTCAACGTTAGGTGTAACGGGCGCTAAAACACGTAGTGGTTTTTATGAAGATGGCGTGAGACAAAAAGAGCGTCTTGATAACGTTAATATGATTGATTTATTAGAAGCAAAAATTCGCGCTAAGGCATCAATGCTTGATGACAGTATGCGTATAAATATAAATCAATTGGACAAATAACACTCAAAAAACTGGCTCATTAATCAATGAGCCAGTTTTACTATTGATTTCACATTGAATACTGATTGATTTCGCTTCTATAATCAGCCTAACAATCAATTAATAACTATTAGAGAAGAAAAGTGGCACAAAAAATCCAAGCCATTCGTGGTATGAACGACTATCTACCTGCTGACACTCGTGTATGGCAGAAAATTGAAAATACGCTAAAACAAATTTTAGCGGGTTACGGCTTTAGTGAAATCAGAACACCTATCGTAGAGCATACCCCTCTATTTCAGCGAGCAATTGGTGAAGTGACCGATGTTGTTGAAAAAGAAATGTATACTTTTACCGATCGCGGTGAAGATGCCCAAAGCCTGACATTACGCCCAGAAAATACAGCAGGTTGTGTTCGCGCAGGTATCGAGCATGGTTTACTTTATAACCAAGAACAACGTTTATGGTATTTAGGGCCAATGTTCCGTTATGAGCGTCCTCAAAAAGGTCGTTATCGTCAATTCCACCAGTTAGGTGCTGAAGTGTTTGGTCTACAAGGCCCAGACATTGATGCCGAATTAATTATGTTAACTGCGCGCTGGTGGAAAGCGTTAGGTATCGCAGAGCACGTAACATTAGAACTTAACTCTATTGGTTCCTTAGAAGCGCGTGCTAATTATCGTGAAGCGTTAGTAGCTTTCTTAGAGCAGCATGTTGATAAGTTAGATGAAGACTGCAAACGTCGTATGTATTCTAACCCATTACGTGTTTTAGACTCAAAAAATCCAGAAATTCAGACTTTATTGAATGATGCGCCTGAACTTTTCGATTATCTTGATGACGAATCAAGAGCGCACTTTGATGGTCTTTGTGCTTTATTAGATGCTGTCGGTATTACATACCGTGTTAATCAGCGTTTAGTTCGCGGTTTAGATTATTATAACCGTACTGTTTTTGAGTGGGTTACTAGTGCATTAGGTTCACAAGGAACAGTGTGTGCAGGTGGCCGTTATGATGGTCTTGTGAAGCAACTTGGTGGACATCCAACACCTGCTGTAGGTTTTGCAATGGGTATGGAGCGCATGATTTTATTGGTTCAAGCGGTTAACCCTGAATTTGTTGCAGATACCAATGTGGCTGATGTTTATCTTGCTTCATTTGGCGATAAGAGCCAAAGCGCAGCATTAATGCTGGCTGAAGAAATTCGTGATCAATTACCAACATTACGTTTAATGACGAATCATGGTAATGGTAACTTTAAAAAGCAGTTAGGGCGAGCTGATAAACAAGGCGCTAAAATTGCGCTGATTTTAGGCGAAGATGAAATTAATGCCGGCACTGTTGCAGTGAAAGATTTGCGTTCAGGGGAACAAACAATCGTTGCTCGCAATGAGCTCGCTCAGCAATTGACTTTGTTATTAGGTTAAGGAGAGACTTGTGGAAGTTTATAGCACCGAAAACGAACAAGTTGATGCAATTAAACAATTCTTTAAAAACTACGGTTTAACTATCGTTTTAGCCGCTGTTATTGGTTTTGGTGGTGTGTTTGGTTGGAAATACTGGCAATCGCATCAAACAAATCGTCTGCAAGAAAGTGCGGGTGCTTTTGCAACAGTCAGTGAGGCACTTGCTAAACCTACACCTGAAAATATTGCATTAGCTGAAAAATTTGTTACCGATACGAATGATATCTATGGCGCTTTAGCTTCATTAGAGCTTGCTCAAATCGCTATCGATGCTAATGATTTAGTCAGCGGTGAACGTCATCTAACTAATGCTGTAGCAAAAGTAAAAAATGACGCATTTGCAGATATGCTTAATCTTCGTTTAGCTCGCGTACAATTAGCATTAGATAAAACAGATGCTGCTTTAGTTTCGTTAGAGCAAGTGAAAGGCAAAGCATGGAATGGAATGAAAAATTATATCCGTGGTGATGTCTTAGCGAAAAAAGGCGATAACGCAGGTGCAACAACCGCTTATCGTAGCGCATTAACTGATGAAAATGCGGGTGCTATTCGCTCACTGGTTGAACTTAAACTCAATAATTTATCCAATTAAAGGGATCTTCAGACATGCAACTGCGTAAAACTCTCCTGGTTGGTCTACTAGCATCTGCTTTGTTGGCAGGATGTTCTAGTGAACAGGATAATGTGACAATGTCTCCATTGCCTGAGGTGCAGAGCCAATTTACACCTAGAGCTGTTTGGGACAAATCAGTTGGAAATGGTATTGGTAAATACTATTCTCACTTGTCACCAACATGGGATGGCGCAGTTGTTTATGTCGCTGATCGCCATGGTTTAGTTAAAGCATTAGAGGTAGAAACAGGTAAAGAGCTTTGGTCACAAGATCTCTCTATTAAAACGGGTTTTCTTTCATCCAATGAGTCTGCATTACTTTCTGGTGGATTAACCGTTTCAGGTACTCGCGTTTTTGTGGGAACTGAAAAAGCGAAAGTATATGCACTGAACGTTGAGGATGGCTCCATTGATTGGGAAGCTGATGTTGCTGGTGAAGCCATTTCAAAACCTGTTGTTAGTGATGGTTTAGTCCTTATTCATACCAGTAACGGCATGTTGCAAGGACTTGACTTATTAACGGGTGAGATTTCGTGGACTATTAACTTAGATACTCCATCATTATCTCTGCGTGGTGAGTCTGCACCTGCTGTTGCTTATGGTGCGGCTATCATTGGTGCAGATAATGGTCGTGTCAGTGCAGTTGTTCTTTCTCAAGGACAATTAATTTGGCAACAAAATATTTCACAAATTAAAGGCTCTACTGAAATTAGCCGATTAAGTGATGTGGATATCACGCCGATTATTGATGAAAATACCGTTTATGCAATGGCATATAACGGTAACTTAGTTAGCCTTGATATGCGTTCTGGACAAATCCTTTGGAAACGCGATTTAGGCTCAGTCAATGATATGGTGCTGTTAGGTGATAATCTTTACCTTGTTGACCAAAATGACCGAGTTTTATCTGTTCGTAAATCTGATGGTGTGACATTATGGACACAAGAAGATTTACTGCATCGTAATTTAACCGCACCAGCTATTTTTGATGGCTATTTAGTGGTTGGCGATGCAGAAGGTTATCTCCATTGGATTGATACCAACACAGGTAAATTCATTGCACAAAACCAAGTGAACAGTTCAGGTTTATTAAGTCGCCCTCAAGCAGTACAAGATAAACTGATGATCCAAGCTCGTGACGGTAAGCTTTATCTTTATAGTCGGTAATTAATTGCTGACAAATCTATTTATTTTACGGCTCCTTTAAAGGAGCCGTTTCGTCTTTTTAGTAATTACATGTAAAATACAATCAGGTTCGTGATTGTATTTTTATGAGGCATCAAAAAATGATACCCGTTATTGCCTTAGTAGGGCGCCCTAACGTGGGTAAATCCACGTTATTTAATCGACTAACACGCACAAGAGACGCATTAGTTGCTGATTTTCCAGGTCTCACCCGTGACCGTAAATATGGTCGAGCAGAGTTAGAAGGCGAAGAATTTATTATTATTGATACCGGTGGTATTGATGGTGCTGAAGAGGGTGTTGAAACCCATATGGCATCACAATCGCTACAGGCTATTCAAGAAGCCGACATCGTACTGTTTTTAGTTGATGCACGCGCGGGTTTGATGCCAGCAGACCAAGGTATCGCAAAACACCTTCGTGGTGTTGAGAAAAAAACGTATTTAGTTGCGAATAAAACTGACGGTATCGATATTGATACTGCATTAGCTGATTTTTATTCTTTAGGTTTAGGTGAAATCTTCCCAATCGCGGCATCTCATGGTCGTGGTGTTGCTCAACTGATTGAACAAGCACTATTACCAATTACAGGTAAAGTGGTGGAAGAAGAGCTAGAGCTGACTGAAGAAGAAGAGAATGCGGCTTACTGGGCTGCCTTAGAAGCAGAACAAGAAGCTCAAGCATTAGAAGAGGAAGAAGACGACTTCGATCCTTCTACATTACCAGTAAAATTAGCGATTGTTGGTCGTCCTAATGTTGGTAAATCAACACTGACAAACCGTATGCTTGGTGAAGATCGTGTGGTTGTTTACGATATGCCGGGTACAACGCGTGATAGTATCTATATCCCAATGGAGCGTGATGAGAAAGAATATATCATCATTGATACTGCGGGTGTTCGTAAGCGCGGTAAAGTCAAAGAAACAGTAGAAAAATTCTCTGTTATTAAAACATTACAAGCTATTGAAGACTCTAACGTTGCATTGCTGGTTATTGATGCTCGTGAAGGTATTTCAGATCAGGATCTTTCATTATTAGGTTATATCCTGAATGCAGGTCGTTCATTAGTTATTGCTGTCAATAAATGGGATGGCATGACACAAGACGATCGCGAACAAGTTAAAGCGATGCTTGATCTTAAACTGGGCTTTGTTGACTTTGCGCGTGTTCACTTTATTTCTGCATTACATGGTAGTGGCGTGGGTAATCTTTTTGAATCTATTCAAGAGGCTTATGTCTGTGCAACGCGTCGTGTAGGTACTTCTATGCTGACTCGTATCATGAAGATGGCAGAAGATGATCATCAGCCACCGATTGTTCGTGGACGCCGTGTAAAAATGAAATATGCACACGCCGGTGGTTATAATCCACCAGTTGTGGTTATTCATGGTAATCAGGTAACTGATTTACCAGATAGCTATAAGCGCTATTTGATGAACTATTTCCGTCGTACTCTGCAAGTTATGGGTACGCCGATCCGTATTCAATTTAAAGAGGGTGAAAACCCTTACGCGGATAAGAAAAATAAATTAACCGTTTCTCAAATGCGTAAACGTAAGCGTTTAATGTCACACTTGAAGAAATCGAAATAAGAATATTAAGTTTCTTATTTAAGTGAAAAGCCACATTTTGATGTGGCTTTTTTACTTTTATAATTCAATGGGTTATTTCAATTATACAGCTATTAGTAGCTTTTCTGTATTTCATAAAAAATTAATTTAATTTTCCAAATAATAGTTTAAAATGCAATTGATTCCTATTCGTCTTAAAGAGCTATTACGTTGAAAAAAAAGATTATTATTACATCAATTTTTATGCTTTCTGCTTGTGCAACACCTGAAAAATGGGAAGCCAAAACGGCAGAACCTTCACCATTAGATGTTGCTAAAACGATGTGTATGCAACAAGCAACTGAACGATATCCTGCCCACTATGTCACTTCAAATCAGCCATCATTTTCACCAATGCGTGTAAATGGTAAAGATATTCCTAATTCTGGAGCCTCTTTCCCCTCTGATGCGAATGAATGGGAACGCAAAGATTACTTCAATACTTGTATGAGAGCCGAAGGGTGGGAAAATAAAAATAAAGTCACCGGGTTATTGGCTTTTTTGTTTAATTAGTTAAAAGTTAATTAAACAAGACAAGTTAAAAATTGACTAAATACCCTGTATTTATCATAAATTCAGGGCTATTTTTTCACCATTAGGTAATGTGATATCAATTGCAAGCTTGCCACCTATCGCATCAACATAGCGTTTAAGTGTTGAGATTTTAAGGTCATTATCAACACGTTCCATTTTGGCGATAGCTGGTTGTTTAACCCCTAATGAAGTTGCTAACTGGGTTTGAGATATATGTAGTTCTTCTCGTATTTTCGCTAATGTGAGTTCACGCTGAATTTCTTTAACTCTAGCTTCAATTCTTTTACGACTATCTGGTGTTCTTTTTGCTAGCATTTCATCTAAAGTTGCCATCACTCCTCCAATTCTGATAGGTGAATACGAAATTGTTCATCTGCTGTTTTTATAAGATTATTGTAAAACTGTTTTTCATTTCGACCTTTCTTATTACCTGCACATAAGATAATTGCTTGCCTAGAATTATCGAATGCGAAACATATTCTAATAGGTTGACCTTTAACTTGTATTCTTAACTCTTTCATATTCATAAATTTTGATCCAGAAAGAGTGTCAACATAAGGGCGTCCAAGAAGAGGCCCATTTTCTCGAAGAACACAAAGAACAGCTAATATTTCGTCTTGAAGATAATTTGGTTGAACTTCAAACCATTCTTCAAAAGGCAATTTTGTTATGACTACCCACATTCTTCAATCCATTATAGCAGTAAATAGCATATAAAATATAACCTTTAAGTTATAATTAAAATGATAAAAATCTTAATAAAAATATTTTTATGTAATAATTTCAATGGATTGATAAGAATCGAGTATTAAAAAGCCACATTTATAATGTGGCTTTATCGTTAATGATTTATTTTCTCTATACCCACTCTTTTTGGATCAAAAAGTCACTGTATAACTTTGCTTCTGGGGTATTTGGTTCGGGGGAGTAATCATATTCAAAACGAACTAAAGGTGGCATAGACATTAAAATTGACTCTGTTCTTCCACCACTTTGCAAGCCAAATAATGTGCCTCTATCCCACACTAAATTAAATTCAACATAACGACCACGGCGATAGAGTTGGAATTGACGTTCACGCTCTCCCCAAGGCATGGATTTGCGCTTTTCAACAATAGGTAAATAAGCATCAAGATAACCAAGGCCCACATGTTGGACAAACTCGAAACAGTGGTCGAAATCTGGAGTATTTAAATCATCAAAGAAAAGGCCACCTACACCACGAGGTTCATTGCGGTGTTTAATATAAAAGTAATCATCACACCACTTTTTATAACGAGGGTAATAATCTTCACTAAAAGGCGTACAAACTGATTTAGCAACTTTATGCCAATGAATAACGTCTTCTTCAAATCCATAGTAAGGGGTTAAATCAAACCCACCACCAAACCACCAAACGGGATCTTCACCGTCTTTTTCAGCAATAAAAAAACGGACATTGGCATGAGAAGTCGGAATATAAGGATTAAGAGGGTGAATAACTAATGAAACACCCATAGCTTGAAAACGACGACCTGCTAATTCAGGGCGATGTGCAGTGGCCGATTTTGGTAATGTGTCACCATAAACATGCGAAAAATTAACGCCAGCTTGTTCAAAAAGAGCGCCATTGGTTAAAACGCGAGTACGACCGCCACCTCCTTCTTTTCTTTCCCAGTTATCTTGCTGAAAAGTGGCTTTTTGGTCTATGTTTTCAAGAGAGCGACAAATCGTATCTTGTAGTGATAAGAAAAACTCTTTAACGCGATGAATATCAGGTAAATTCATAATAACCTACAATTTTTATCATATTTATTAAAAATAGAACTCCATATTGTCTATGTTCTCATTTTCAAGTTGATTCATAAACCAAACAAGCGATAATAAATTCAGATTTATATGACCGATAATGGGCAAAACCATGGAAATACGTGTATTTCGCCAAGATGATTTTGAGGCAATTATTACACTTTGGGAGCGTTGCGATTTGATATCGCCTGATAACGATCCTGAAATTGATATTGAAAGAAAATTAAACCACTCACCCGATTTATTTTTGATAGCGGAAGTGGCTGGTGAGATTGTGGGTAGTGTGATGGGAGGCTACGATGGTCATCGTGGCTCTTTATACTATTTAGGCGTTCACCCAGATTTTCGAGGAAGAGGCATTGCGAACGCATTGATCTCTCGATTAGAGAAAAAGCTGATAGCGAAAGGGTGCCCTCAAATTACATTAGTTGTACCAGAAGAAAATGATGCAACAATTTGTATGTTTGAGAAGTTATTGTATGAAGATCAAAACCAAGAAAGCACAACTTATACTAAGCGATTAATTGTTGATCAGGATTTTGATCTCTAATTGTATTTAAAGCCCCTGATTTTTAGGGGTTATTTCTTTTTCCCTTTCTATTTATCTCTTTTTTCCTTGTGACTATTCTTACGTTTGTCCCCCCTTAATTTATGCGTAAAATCTGATATTACCTTTTCTGTGGAACAAAATGTTCTGTTAATGGTCGTAACTAGGCTTTCTTTTCATGTGGTTATCTAAGATAAAATCAGTAGATATTTTGTTATGCTGACTTATCACGACTGTTTTAGCCTGATGATTGAGGTGATACAAAGAGTAAGATAAGGTGTGCTAAATAACCTCAGTATCTATTTTAATGTGTGACGAAAAAGTTTAACGGAGAAACAAATGATGCCTAAGTTTTGGTTACCCTTGTGTTTAAGCACAAGTGTTTTGCTATTAAGTGGCTGTTCATCCATGGGAGGAATGTCTTTTTCTGCACTAAATCCGATGAATTGGTTTTCAAATAATACGCTGACTGTTTCTGCCAATGGATTAGGAAATATCACCGGTTCAACAAAAATAACAGAAAGTGAAATAAAAAATGAGCTAGGTGGTAGCTTCAATTATCGTGAAGGTATGGAGATGCAAGGTAGCGATATTATTGTTGTCGTCCAAGCTCTCGAAGATAAGAGCGTTCAAGTGGCTTTCTATGGCAAAGAAAAAGGCACTGTTGAAAAAATAGAAGTCTTTGATGCCAAAGCAACGACGGATTGGGGCACAACGATGGGTACACCATTTAAAGATATCTATAAAAAAGCATTTGGTGCATGTAGCAAAGGCCCTAAAGATGAAAAACTGAGAACTATTTTATGCCAATCCACAGAAGCTAAATCGGTGAGTTATGTCTTCAGTGGTCAATGGGATGGTCCTGATGGATTAATGCCACCTGATGAAGTTTTATCTAACTGGACATTAACGCAAATTATTTGGCAGAACAAATCGCCTTCACGCTATTCCCTATAAAATAAGGAAGATTTTATAATCAGACTGTCCGATTTTTGTTAAAAGGCAAATCTTCAGAAAAAAATATTCGATATAATTAACATCATTCTAGGTGTTTTGATTATTGATTAGGAAAGCAATATGTCTCATGCACAAAGTGGCATTTTAGTCGCACATAGTAAATTTGGTCTTTTTATCGAAGCAATGGTCGTAGGTGAATTAGAAGCGCTGCGTGAAGGGTGTCAGAAATTCATGCAATCATTATCTGATTTACAAAAGCAATTTCCTGATGCATCACTAGGCGCAGTTGTTGCATTTGGCTCTGATCTTTGGAAAAAACTTTCCGATGAAAACAGCGCACCAGAGCTGAAACCTTTTCGCCCTTTAGGCAAAGGTTTAGCACCTGCAACACAGCGTGATCTTCTTATTCATATTCAATCTATGCGCCATGATGTCAATTTCTCATTGGCACAAGCAGCAATTGCAGCTTTTGGTGATGCAATCAAAGTTGAAGAAGAAATCCATGGTTTCCGTTGGATAGAAGAACGTGATTTAAGTGGTTTTATTGATGGTACAGAAAATCCACAAGATGATGAGCGTTATGGCGTTGCACTGATTAATGACGGTGTTGATGCTGGTGGTAGTTATGTTTTAGTTCAACGTTATGAGCACAATCTGAAGAAATGGGCTCGTTTTAGTGAATCAGACCAAGAAAAAATGATCGGTCGTACTAAAAAAGACAGTGTTGAACTTGATGAATCTGAGCGTAATGTTACATCTCACGTTTCTCGTGTTGTGATTGAAGAAGATGGTGAAGAGTTAGCCATTCTACGTCACAGCCTGCCTTACGGTACTGCAAGCGGTAAACACGGTTTATATTTCTTAGCTTACTGTGGTCGTTTATATAATATCGAACAACAACTATTGAGTATGTTTGGTGAATTAGACGGCAAACATGACGACCTATTACGTATGAGTAAACCTGTAACAGGAAGTTATTACTTCGCACCTTCTTATGAAGTATTAAAAGCACTGTAATCATTATCTCGTACTAAATGCGTTTTTATTAATGAAATGCCTGCTTTTAAAGCAGGCATTTTTGTCTGAATTTTTTTCATGTTAAGAGTAATTGATGCAAATTTAATTAATTAGCCTGAGTTTTATTCAGTTTTAATAGCTTATGGTTATATCAAATAACAAAAGCTAACTACACTGTTATAAATAAAGTCGATAGAGTAACCATTAGAACAAAACTTACAATGATGGGTACTTTTGATGAAGAAAAACACAATCAGAACCTTTGCATTACAAGCAACCGCAGCATTGTCTTTGGTTGTTAGTAGTTATGCTGGGGCTGCTCAATTACTTAATAGCTCTTACGATATCGCAAGAGAGCTATTCACACAGCTAAATAGCGATTTTAAAACGCAATGGGATGCTCAACATCCTGATGATAAAGTTACCATCAAACAATCACATGCAGGCTCATCTAAGCAGGCACTTGCAATATTACAAGGTTTACCCGCGGATGTAGTGACTTATAATCAAGTTACAGATGTGCAAATTTTGCATGATAAAGGCAAATTAATTCCTGCTGATTGGCAACAACGTCTTCCTAATAATAGCTCGCCTTATTATTCCACTATGGCGTATTTAGTACGCAAAGGAAATCCAAAGAACATTACTTCATGGGAAGATTTAACGCGTGAAGATGTCAAAGTGGTTTTCCCTAATCCTAAAACCTCTGGCAATGGTCGCTATACTTATTTAGCCGCGTGGGGTGCTTTCGAAAAAGCTTATGGTAATGATGAAAAGACACAAGAAGCGATGAAGAAATTCCTCAAGAATGTTGAGGTATTTGATACAGGAGGACGTGGTGCCACCACCTCATTTATCGAACGCGGACTTGGGGATGTTCTGATCAGTTTTGAATCTGAAGTTAATAACATTCGTCAACAATATGGCGAAGATGAATATCAAGTTATTGTGCCACCTATTGATATTCTAGCTGAGTTTCCTGTCGCTTGGATTGATAAAAATATTCAACGTAATGACTCCGAAGCATTGGCAAAAGCCTATCTAAATTATTTATACAGTCCTAGAGCACAAGAGATCATCACGCAATTTAATTATCGCGTAAATGATAAAGCGGTTATGGCTCAAAAGTCAGCACAGTTCCCAGCAACGTCATTATTTACGATTGAAGAGGTATTTGGTGACTGGAATAACGTGATGAAAACACATTTCACGACAGATGGCATGCTTGATAAGTTGTTAGCGCAAGGACGTCAATAATGTTTACCACAACCAGCAAACGGGTATTACCAGGATTTGGATTAAGTTTAGGTGGAACACTGTTTTATACCTGCTTGATTTTACTGTTACCAATGAGTGCGCTGGTTGTGCAACTTTCTGATATGAATTGGTCTCAATATTGGGCGGTGATAACACACCCTCAAATTGTGGCTGCTTATAAAGTCACATTACTTGCGGCAGCTGTTGCCAGTATTTTTAATGCGGTTTTCGGTATGTTGCTTGCGTGGATCATTACTCGTTACCGTTTTCCGGGTAGACAACTACTTGATGGTTTAATGGATTTACCTTTTGCTTTGCCTACGGCTGTTGCGGGTCTCACACTTGCGACACTTTTTTCAACACAAGGCTGGTACGGTTTTGTATTGGATAAATTTGATATCAAAGTTATCAACACATGGATTGGTATCGCTGTTGCGATGGCTTTTACCAGTTTGCCTTTTGTTGTAAGAACCGTTCAGCCCGTTCTTGAAGAATTAGGTCCTGAGTATGAAGAAGCGGCTGAAACGCTAGGGGCGAATCGTTGGCAGACTTTTCGTAAGGTTGTCTTACCTGAGTTGTCGCCAGCATTAATAGCAGGAACCGCACTCTCTTTTACGCGCAGTTTAGGTGAATTTGGCGCTGTTATTTTTATTGCTGGCAATATTGCGTGGCAAACAGAAGTTGTTTCTTTGATGATTTTTATTCGATTACAAGAATTTGATTATCCTGCGGCAAGTGCCGTTGCTTCTGTAATTTTACTTGTTTCATTAGTCTTACTGTTTTCAATTAATGGATTACAAAGCCGATTTGGACAACGGTTGAGGGGGCATTGATGTCAGATATTATGCAACAACGCTCTGTTTATCGTCGCCAAATTGATTGGGTGAAGTGGGGGTTAATCCTTACGGGCGTTGTGTTATCCATTTTATTTTTAGTTGTGCCTATTGCGTGGATCTTTATGACCGCGTTTTCAAAAGGTATTGAAATATTTACTGAGAATTTATTGGATAGTGACATGTTACACGCGGTTTGGTTAACCGTACTCATCGCGTTAATCACCGTACCTGTCAATATGTTGTTTGGTGTCAGTATGGCATGGCTTGTCACACGTTTTCGTTTCCCGGGACGCCAGCTATTAATGACATTGATTGATATTCCATTTGCAGTGTCTCCAGTGGTTGCTGGATTACTCTATCTGCTTTTTTACGGTAGCAATGGCTGGGCAGGGCAATGGTTATCTCAATTTGATATCCAATTGATGTTCTCATGGCCGGGAATGGTACTAGTTACGGTATTTGTCACTTGTCCTTTTGTCGTGAGAGAACTGGTACCAGTGATGATGAGCCAAGGCAGTCAAGAAGATGAAGCTGCCGTGTTATTAGGGGCGAGTGGTTGGAAGATGTTTTGGCGAGTGACATTACCGAATATTCGCTGGGCATTGTTATATGGCGTGGTATTAACCAATGCCAGAGCCATCGGTGAATTTGGTGCAGTTTCTGTGGTATCCGGCGCTATTCGTGGCGAAACCTATTCACTACCGCTACAAGTTGAATTACTGCATCAAGATTATAATACCGTTGGTGCATTTACTGCGGCTGCATTACTCGCGATGATGGCAATCTTCACCTTAATGTTTAAAAGTGCGTTGCAATGGCATTTAGCTCGTCAGCAATGACATTATTATTTACACAAAGTAGAGGCAAAATATGAGTATTGAAATTAATAGTGTCACAAAATATTTTGATCGCACTGAAGTGTTGCATGATGTCAACCTTGATGTGGCTTCAGGTGAAATGGTGGCGCTGCTAGGGCCTTCAGGATCAGGTAAAACAACGCTTTTGCGTATTATTGCTGGCCTTGAACATCAAACCCAAGGAAATATTTGTTTCGAGGGGCAAGATGTTAGCCGATTACATGCTAGAGATCGCAAAGTCGGTTTTGTTTTTCAGCACTATGCGTTGTTTCGCCATATGACTGTATTTGAGAATATCGCTTTTGGTCTAACGGTATTGCCTCGACGAGATCGTTCTAACAAAGAAGCTATTCATAAAAAAGTACAACAGTTGTTAGAAATGATCCAATTGCCTCATTTAGCACAACGTTATCCAGCACAATTATCGGGTGGGCAAAAACAGCGTGTCGCTTTAGCAAGAGCTTTAGCTGTTGAACCTCAAATTTTATTACTCGATGAGCCTTTTGGCGCTTTAGATGCCAAAGTAAGAACGGAATTACGCCGTTGGTTACGTGAATTGCATGAAGAGCTTAAATTTACCAGTGTCTTTGTTACTCATGATCAACAAGAAGCGATGGAAGTGGCTGATCGCATTGTGATTATGGGGAATGGCAAAATAGAGCAAGTAGGAACACCACAAGAGGTATGGCAATCACCTCAAAGTCGCTTTGTTTTAGAATTTTTAGGTGATGTAAATCATCTAAAAGGTGAAATTAATGGTGCTCAATTACAGATTGGTGGATATCATTTGCCATTATCGGTGACACCGCTTTATCAAGGTTCGGTAGATGTGTTTTTACGTCCTTGGGAAATAGCATTAAGTGTACATGCCAACAGTGTTTGCCGATTGCCTGTTAAGGTTATTGAGGTATCGCCAAAAGGGCATTATTGGCAGTTGATTTTACAGCCATTAGGATGGAGTGAAACACCGATTACTGCGGTTTGGAATGATATTTCTTCTGCACCAA